>VGDH01000011.1 GCA_016869835.1 Alphaproteobacteria bacterium | reverse complement strand
GATTTCCGCGCTCAAGAACGAAGGCCCTTCATCCTGGAATGGGTCGCGCATCACAAGGTGCTGGGTTTTGACGCGATCTATGTCGCCTCGAACGATTGCAGCGACGGATCCGACGTGCTTTTGGCCGCGCTCGACCGTGCGGGTGTGATCGGGCATGTCCCGAACGAGGTGAGCCCCGGCACCATTCCCCAGCACGCGGGTTACGTCCGCATCCGTGCTGCCCATCCCATCGACCGGGCCGAATGGCTGATGATGCTGGTCACCGACGAATTCCTGAATGTCCATATCGGCGCGCACCGGGTCCAGGATCTGACCGCGCGGGCCGGACAGGCCGATATCATCGCGCTAAGCGCCCGCAGCTTTTCCGACCTGCCGCAAACCCATTGGGAGCCGGGCCCGGTGACGCGCGCCTTTCCCATGGCCCTGGGCAAAACCCACCGCGCCAATCAGGCGGTCAAGACGCTGACCCGCGACCCCGCCCGCTTTCGCGGCATTCACAACCATCACATGGTGGGCTACAAGGGCAAGACGGCGCTGCAGGTGTTTTGCGCCCAGACCGGCGGCAGCTATGCGCTGGAGCCCGGCACGCCCCTTGGCGACAAGTTCCGCCATATCCCGAAGGAGCAGGTGGGCTATCGGCTGGCCCAGTATAACCATTATTGATCAAGACGCTGGACAGCTATCTGTTGCGGCAGGCCCGGGGGCGCGGGGCGGCAGCCAAGGCCGAGCCAGAGGCGGCGGCGAAGAACAACCGCCACACCATGGAGTATTTCGCCCTGCGCGCCGGGCGCGGCCACCGGGAAACCTCGATCAGCCACTATGATCCACAGGTTGACGCATTGATCGCCGATCTGATGGCGGACCCTGCAATTGCGGCGGCCCAGGCCGCCTGCGAGGCGGCCCATGCCGCCGCCATCGCCGTGCAGGCCGCGGGCCTGGACGGGGAAGATTAGGGTTTCAGCGCCGAAAGCGCTGCGGCGTTGGGGCAGAAGGCGGGAAGGCTTTGCGCCTCGACCGTGCGGGCCAGCCAATCGGTGCATTGCCGGGTCTGCCCGCAGCTGCGGCAGACCTCGACCAGATCGCCCAGCTCTTCCCGGCTTAGCCAGCCATCCACCACCGCATCGGTCAGTGAACAGCCGATCACCCGCGCCATGCCGCGGGTAAAGCCCCAGGCCCGGGGTGCTTGAGGATGGGCAAACATGACAGGCCCCTTTGCGATGTCGCTTTGGCCCATGGTGCCGGGGCGGGGCGGGCCTTGCCTTGACGCAGGTCAAATCCGGTCAGCGGCAGGCGGGGATACGCTCAGCCGCCCAGACGCGCCACAGTCTCGGCCACCACGCGCTTGCGGTCCGAATTTGCGGGGTGGCTGCCCAGGAACTGATCGCCCGGATCGGGGATGCGGTCAAAGAAGGCCGCCCCGACCCGGGGGTCAAAGCCTGCGACATAGGCAATCTCGGCGCCCAGCATGTCGGCCTCCAGTTCAAACTCCTTGGAGTATTGCCGCGCGCCGACGAAGGCGCCGAACTCTTGCGCGCTGGCAATCGCCTGTTCGCCACCGCCGCTCATCTGGGCAAGGATGCCACCCAGAACCGCACCGGCAACCGCCGTGCTTTGCTGGCGCGGCAGATGGCCTGCGATGTGATGGGCCGCCTCATGGCCCAGGACAAAGGCCAGCTCGTCACGGTTGCGCGCGTCGCGGATCAAGGGAACGGTAAAGGCCAGAATGGGCCGGCCCGTGCGGTCCACGGTCTGAAAGGCATTGGCAGGCTGACCCGGCCGGTCGTCGATCACGATCTGGAAATCGCAATTGGCCAGGCGGCGCAGGCTGCGGCAATAATCCTCGGCCACCGGCTTCACGCGGGCGACAACGGCGACGAAATTCTCGGCCGCCTCTTCGACAGGCAGAAGCGGCGTCGACGTGCCAACCGGCAGCGGCTGAGGTGGCACGGGCGCAGGCATCGGCTGCACGCAGCCCTGAAGCCCCGCCAGCATGACCAGCATCATGCCCCACCGTCTTGTCGCCATGACCTGCCCCACCTTTTGCCGCCCTGCCCTCATCTAGCAGCCCCACCCGGCGCGCCACCAGCCCCTCACGGAAATCTGACCGCGCCGGGGTGCAATCGCTTGCCCTGCGGCCCCGCACCGCCTACCATTCCCCCATGTTCACCATCGAGCACGAATTCGACGCCACCGTGATCACCCTTGTCGATGAGGGCGATCCCGACATGCCCTTACAAGAAGATGTGATCATCGAGGCGTTTGAAGATTGCGTGGTGATCCGGCAGGTCGATGACATGACGGATGAGCCTTTGGTGATTACCCTGTCCATGGCGCAGTTGCGCGATCTGGCCGCCGCGCTCGATCTGCCCGAAGGCAGCTACCGGATCGAGAAAAAGGCCTGAAGGCCGCGCTTTAGGGTTCCAGCCGAAACAGCTTGTCGCGCGATGTGGCCCCATGCACCAAGACAAGACGCGACTTGGCAACGCCCAGCGCATGGGCCAGAAGCGCCTGCACGGCGGCATTGGCGCGGCCCTCTTCGGGTGGGGCAAGCACCGTCACCCGGATGCCGGTTTCGTCGCGGCTGATCGCCTCACGCCGGGCGCGTGGGGTCACGCTCAGGGCAAATTCTGCCCCCGCCACCGCCAGATCTGCCCAAGCCCCCTTGTCCATGGCACCATGTTTCCCCCGACCGGGCGGCGAATGCAAGCCTTGCCACGCGGCGCAGGCTTGACCCGCCCCGCCCTTTGCCGGACACCTTGGGCAAACCGGAGATACCCATGCCCCAGCCCAACCCTGCCGCCCTTGATTTCCTTGCCCGCCGCCAGTCGCAACCGGCCAAGCTCTTTGCCGGACCCGTGCCAAGCCGGGCCGAGCTGGAGCCGATTCTGACAGCCGCGCTGCGGGTGCCCGACCATGGCAAGCTGGAGCCGTGGCGGCTGATCGTTCTGACGCGGCCCGACATGGCGCGGCTGGCCGATCTGGCCGAGGCGCGGGCGCGCGCGCTGGGGGGGGATGCCGAGAAGATCGACAAGGGGCGCGGCCAGTTTGATCGTGGCGGGCTTGCAGTGGTGGTGATCTCGTCGCCGCAAGAGGTGCCGAAGATCCCGCGCGCCGAACAGCTTTTGTCGGCAGGCGCGCTGTGTCTGGGGCTGGTCAATGCCGCCAGTGCCGCCGGATGGGGGGCCAATTGGCTGACCGGCTGGGTGTCGCATGACCCCCCCTTCTGCGCCGAGGCCTTTGGCTGCACACCGGCTGAAACGGTTGCAGGCATCATCCACATCGGCACGCCCGGCGCCCCTGCCCCCGAACGCCCACGCCCGGACCTTGCGCGCGTGGTGCAATGGGGGCTTGCGTGATCTTTTCCAGCTTTTTCATGGCACTTGGCCAGATCGGGGACGCGCGTTTCCGCCGGGTGATGGGCTTGGGCATCCTTCTGGCGCTGGGGCTTCTGGCCGCGGTCTATGCGGGATTTCTGGTGCTGATCGACAGCTTTGCGCCCGGCAGCCTTGAGATCCCCTTCATCGGCCCTAGCACCGGGATCGACACGCTTCTGGGCTGGGGATCGCTTCTGCTGATATTGGGCCTGTCGGTCTTTCTGATGGTGCCGGTCGCCTCAGCTTTTTCGGGGCTCTTTCTGGAAGACATCGCCGATGCGGTCGAGGACCGCCATTACCCCGGCCTGCCGCCGGTGACCCCGGTCAGGCTGGGCGATAGCCTGGTGCAATCCTTGAACTTCCTTGGCCTGGTGATTTCGGCCAATGCGCTGGCGCTGGTGCTGTATGTCTTTGCCGGCCCCTTCGTGCCGGTGGTGTTCTGGGCGGTGAACGGCTGGCTTTTAGGGCGGGAATACTTCACCCTGGTCGCCTCGCGGCGACTGGGGCGCGAGGCGGCCAAGGCGCTGCGTCAGCGTCATTCGGGGCGGATCTGGCTGGCGGGCATCCTGATGGCCGCGCCGCTTTCGGTGCCCTTGCTCAATCTCGTGATCCCGGTTCTGGGGGTAGCGACCTTTACCCACCTTGTCCATCGCATGATGGCGCGGGGTTAGTTCAGGATGCCAAAAACATCCATATTGTGCCGCGTGATCAGCTCCGATGTAATGGTCCAGTAAAGCCCGGCGAAGACCACAGCGGCAACCACGGTGGTGATCTTGGCTTTCTTTCCAACCATAGCCTCTTCAGGGGCCGAAGCTGGGGTGCCGGGTGTCACCGCACCATGATCTGCTTGGCTTTTGAAGCGCAAGGGCAAGACGCAGAAGAACACCATGAACCAGGTGACGGCAAAAAGAACGGCGGTGGTTGTAATGCTCATACCTGCTCCAATTCGACAAGGCAGCCGTTGAAATCCTTGGGGTGCAGGAAGAGGACCGGCTTGCCATGCGCACCGATCTTGGGCTCTCCACTGCCCAGAACCCGCGCGCCCGAGGCTTTCAGATGGTCGCGCGCGGCCAGGATATCCTCGACCTCATAGCAGATGTGATGGATGCCGCCCGACGGGTTCTTTTCCAGAAAGCCCTGGATCGGGCTGTTCTCGCCCAAGGGATAGAGAAGCTCGATCTTGGTGTTGGGCAGCTCGATGAAAACGACCGTCACGCCATGGTCAGGCTCGTCCCGGGGCGGGTTCACCTTGGCGCCAAGCGTGGTGCGATACTGCGCCGCGGCGGCCTCGAGATCGGGCACGGCGATGGCAACATGGTTCAGACGTCCGATCATCTCTTGGGCTCCTTGGCCGGCGGTTGCAGGGGTTATGGGCATGCCGCAGCCCTGGGGCAAGAGGCCGGGTGGTCGCAGGTGACAAAAAAGCCGTGCCGCAGGCCGGCGGGCCATGCGGGTTTACCCCACGTTAGGGAAGCCGTGCTTGACTGGAGGCCTGCCTGACCCGCCCTTTGCCAAGGTTTGCCATGCCGCCCCAGTCACCCCCCCCACCCGATCGCAGCCCGCCCCGACTTTCGCTGTCGGCCGGGCCCTTTTCCGGCCAACTAACGGGGGCCGAGCAGCGGGCAAAAGACGGCTGGCTGCGCGAATTGCCCTTGCAGGGCGTCACCATTCTGGCCGTCGAAGACAGCCGCTTTGCCTGTGAGGCGCTGCGCCTGATCGCGCGGCGCGCAGGCGCGCGGCTCAGACCGGCCGAAATCATGGCGGCGGCGCGCGATCACCTGCGCGTCTATCGCCCCGATGTGGTGCTGGTCGATCTGGGCCTGCAGGATGGGCGGGGTGATACGCTGATCCGCGATCTGGTGCGGGGCCCGCGCCGTCCGGCCGTGGTCATGGGCACCTCGGGCACGCCAGAGGGGCGGGGGCTGGCGCTGGCGGCGGGGGCGGATGGGTTTCTGGACAAACCGCTGGAAAACATGGCGCAGCTGTGCCGGGTTCTGCGCCCCCTCTTGCCCGAGCTGGACATTCACCCGCCCCCCATCGTCGGCGGTCAAAACCTGATGCCCGACCCACTGGCCTTGCGCGACAATCTGGCCTTTGCCGCCGATGCGCTGAAAGGGGAACCGGGGCCAGAGCGGCAGCGCTATGTCAGCGCCTTCCTTGCCGGGATCGCGGCGCATGCCAATGATCCAACACTGGCTGAAGCGGCCCGGCTTAGCGGCGAAGGACCGGGGCTTGACCGGCTGCGCCACCTGCTTGCGGCGCGCCTCAGGCCCGCAAGCCCGGTCGCGGGGGCAAGGTAAGCCCCCTCCTCGGACGCCTCTGGCGTCTCGTCGGGATGCCCGGACCAAGCCCATTGAGGCGCGACAAGGCTGACGATGAAACGCGCGGCCCGGCGCAGCCTTGACGGCTTGGGCCTTTGGGGCCCCGCCCCGAACGCCTTCGGCCTCTCGCAGCAGACAAGCCGGCCGGAACCCGTCGAAGAGCGGCGAAGCCGACGATGAGACGGGCCCGCGCGGGATGCCTCAGCGCAGGCCGGGGTCCTCGGCCACCCGCACAAGGCGCGTCAGATCGGACAGCCGTTCCTTCTGGCGCCCAGCCGCATCGAAATTGCGTGGCGAGAGCCAGGCGGCATAGGCCTCGCTCAGGGCGGGCCATTCGGCGTCGATCACCGCAAACCAGGCGGTATCGCGGTTGCGCCCCTTGACCACCGTCGCCTGCCGGAAAATGCCTTCATAGCTGAAGCCCAGCCGCTGCGCTGCCCGGCGCGAGGCCATGTTCAGCGCATTGCACTTCCACTCATAGCGCCGATAGCCGGCGCGAAAGGCCCACTCCATCATCAGAAACATCGCCTCGGTCCAGACCCGGCCGCGGGCGATTTCGGGGGCAAGGCAGATATGGCCCACCTCGATCGACCCCGACGCAGGCGTGATGCGCAAATAGCTTGCCACGCCGCCGCAATGCCCCGTCGCCTTGCCGCGCAGCACATAAAACAACGGGTCCTGGCCACTGGCGGTTTCCTTGGCCCAGCGGTGATACCCGGAAAACGATGAAAACGGACCATAGGGCATATAGTCCCACAGCCGGTCATGGCCGGTATAGGCGCGATGCAGATCGGCGGCGTGGGTATCGGGGTCCATCCGCTCCAGCCGGACGAACTGCCCCTCCATCGGCGCGCCATCGGGGGCGGGGGGCGGGGTCCAGCCGGGAAGCGGCTGACCAAGCGGATCTTGGGTCATGGTAGGCATCCTTTGGCCCCATTATGGGACCGCCGGGTGCCGTTGGCAATGGCCGGCGCTAAAGGATCAGCCCCGGGTCATCACCCATATCAAGGCCCGGAAACACCTTGTCCTGCAAAAGCCCCCGGTCAAAGCCGTACAGCCCGCGGATGGCATGGGCGGCCCAGGCCCGCACATCCGAGTTGGGCATCAAATCGCGCCGTTCGAAAAGATCAACCTCTGCAAGCCCCGGCCAGCGGCCATAGACCTTGCCGCCACGAATGGCCCCACCTGCCACTAACATCGCCCCCGCCGTACCATGATCGGTGCCACCGGTGCCATTTTCGGCCACCGTGCGGCCGAACTCGGTCATGGCCAGAACCTTGGTCTTGCCCCAGACATCGGGCCCCAGACCCGATTTCAGCCGCAGGATCGACCGTTCCAACCGCGCCAGCGCCCGGCCAAAGCCCTTGCCCTGCCCTTTGTGCGTGTCCCAACCCGTCAGCGAAAAGGCGGCAATCCGCGTGGACCCGCGCAGCCGTTCGGCGGCATAGTCGGCCACCCGGTCCGCCTCGCCCAGCCGCGCGCCGCGCAAGGCGGGGGTGGGGGTCTGGGCCATCATCATGGACCCCATCTCGTCCCCGCCCATGGCCAAGCCGCCCATCTCATCACCTAGGTCAAGCCGGCTGAGCATCATCGCCTCGCCGGCGGCGGCCATGAACAAGGAGTCGTCTTGGTAGACCTGTTCCAGCAAAAGCTGCGCCTGGGGCGACAGGTTCACCGCCGTATCGGGCGACCAATCCATCACCGGGGCGGGCCCGCGCAGGATGCGCATCTCTTGGCGGCCCACTGCAAAGGCGGTTTCCGATGTCAGCCCCGGCACCAATTGCAGGATACGGTTCAGCCAGCCGTCGCGCAGATGGGCGCTTGGCAGGTCGGGGCTGGTCCCGGCCTCCAGCAGGTCCTGGCCGTCGAAATGGCTGCGCTTGTCGCGGTAGGGGGTGGATGTGGCTTGCACGAAGGCCAATTCGCCCGATTGCCAAAAGGGATGCAGGCCCGAAAGCCCCAGATGCAGGCCAAAGAACCCATCCAGATCAAGCCTTTCCGTCGCAGCCAGGGTTGGCCGATAGGCGGCAAAGCCGCGCTCGCCCCAGGGGCGCAGCACCTCCAGCCCATCCATCGCCCCGCGCAGGATGATGACGACCAGCCGGTGATCGCCCAAGGGCGCGCCGCCATCCGCCCCGGCCAGCGTGACGGTTGTCAGGAACGGATGGGCGGCGGCCGAACAGCCCAAGACCCCCAATCCGCGAAGCAGGCTTCTGCGATCCAGCATCGGTTCACCTCCGGTTGAATTCAGGGCTGGCCAGCACGATGCCCACCCCCTCGGCACGGTTTTCGGCACGCAGGCAGGCCCAAAGCGTGGCCGGGGCCGCCCGGTCGCCCAGAACGCGCTGCGCAAACTCTTGCGGGTCGGGCAAGGGCGCGGCAAGTTCGGCCGGCCAGCGCATGGCCCAGCTGATCCGCTCGGCCAGACCCTGCGGCGTGATCCAAGTTTCAATCGCCTCGCCCCAGCCGTCGGGACCGGGCGGCGATTTCCACGCCTGCCCCATGGCGCGCAGCGGCAGGATCATCACGTCACGCAGCCGCTCATCGGGCCAGCCCATCACATCTTCGCCCCGAAATCCCAGACCACGCAGCGCGGCGGCCAGAAAGTCCCACGGTTGGCGCGCCTTGGCCGCTGGCCCCGAAAGCGCCGCCGGATGGCGCAGAAGTGCCGTGTAGACCTGCATCAGATCACCGCCCGAGGCTGTCCACGCCGTAGCCATCGCCTCAACCACCGCCGGAGCGGGGGTGTCAGACAGAAAATGCACCGCAAGTTTGCCCGCGATATGGCGCGCTGTATCGGGGCGGACCGCCAGATCTTCGAGGAATGCCCGTATTGGGGGCCTCACCCCTTCCATCATAGGTGTGGCCCAGAACGGTTTTCGGCCCCGGCTCGGCCATGCGGTCATCATAGGAAAAGCCACGCCGGTCGTCATAGGTCAGGCCCGTGAGCAACAACGCCAATTGGCGCACGTCGGTCTGGGTATAGGCCACACCGACCCCCATCGTGTGCAGTTCGAGAAGTTCCCGCGCGAGGTTTTCATTCAGCCCCCCACCGCGCCGCTTGGCCCGGCGCGATTTCGGCCCGACCGAGCGCGTCTGATCGAGATAGCGCAGCATGCCCGGATGGCGCACCACCGCCACCAGCATATCGGCAAAACGCCCCGTCAGGTGCGGGCGAATGGCATCCTCGACAAAGGCATAGGGCGTGATCGCATCCTCGCGCCCGCCCGCGCCCACGGTGAAATGGTCGGCCCAGAAGGCTACCAGCCTTTCACGCATGCCGTCCGGCGCAGCGATGGCGCGAGCCAGCGTGGCGCGCATCGCCATCAGCCCGGCCGCCTGAATCCCCTGCACCACCCCGTCAAGCCGGGCCTGCAACACGGCGTCTTCGCGCGCCGCCTGTTTGTGGCGCGCCACATCGGCCACATGGCGATGCACCCAGTCATAGCCCGGAATGGCAAAGCGCTGCGCCGCCTCATCCGGTCCGGCAAGCGCGGCCAGCATGGCATCGGGGGTGACGGGGGCCCCCTCCGGCAAGGGCAGGCCATAGCCGAAACGAAACGCAGCAAGGCTGGCACTGGGGGTCATGCGGGTCTCGGGGTGCAAAAGGGCTTTGGAACAATGCGTTTGAAAAGATATGGGCAGGCTTTCCGGTTCTGGAAAGCCTGCCCATCAATGTTTGCGCGGAAAATCGCGCTTATTCTTTCGGAACGACCCGCAGGTTGAGTTCGCGCAGCTGTTTCAGCATCGGCTCGGACGGCGCACCCATCAACAGATCCTCGGCGCGCTGGTTCATCGGGAACATGATGACTTCGCGGATATTGGCCTCATCGGCCAGAAGCATCACGATCCGGTCGATCCCCGCCGCACAGCCGCCGTGGGGGGGCGCGCCGTATTTGAAGGCCTTGACCATGCCGCCGAAACGCTTGTCCACTTCGGAATTCGGGTATCCGGCCAGTTCAAAAGCTTTGTACATGATCTCGGGCTTATGGTTGCGGATGCCGCCCGAGATCAGCTCATAGCCGTTGCAGGCAAGGTCATACTGATAGGCATAGACCTTCAAGGGATCGCCCTGCAGCGCCTCCAATCCCCCCTGCGGCATCGAGAATGGGTTGTGGCTGAAATCAATCCCGCCCTCATCGGTTTTCTCATACATCGGGAAATCGACGATCCAGGCGAATTTGAAGCAGTTTTGCTCAGTCAGCCCCAACTCGCGGCCAATCTCGTTGCGGGCCTTGCCGGCGATGGATTCAAAAACCTCGGGCTTGCCGCCCAGGAAGAACACCGCATCGCCCTCGGCCAGACCCAGTTCAACGCGGATCGCTTCGGTTTTCTCGTCGCCCAGCGCCTTGGCAATCGGGCCTGCGGCCTCGGTCGTGCCATCCTCGGCCTTGCGCCAGAAGATATAGCCCATGCCCGGCAGGCCCTCTTTCTGGGCGAAGGCGTTCATGCGGTCGGCGAACTTGCGGATGCCGCCGGTGGGCGCAGGGATCGCGCGGACCTCGTTGCCTTCGGTTTCCAGAAGTTTCGCGAAAATCGCAAAGCCGGAACCCCGGAAATGGTCCGACACATCGGCCATCTTGATCGGGTTCCTCAGGTCGGGCTTGTCAGAGCCATACCATTTCAGGCTGTCGCGATAGGGGATTTTCACCCAGTCGGAATAAACCTTCTTGCCCGGGGCAAATTCCTTGAAAATGCCTTGGATCACCGGCTGGACGGCGGCAAAGACATCGTCCTGGGTGACAAAGGACATCTCGATATCAAGCTGATAGAAGTCGGTCGGGCTGCGGTCGGCGCGCGGGTCTTCGTCGCGGAAGCAGGGCGCGATCTGGAAATAGCGGTCAAAGCCCGACACCATGATCAGCTGCTTGAACTGCTGCGGGGCCTGCGGCAGGGCATAGAACTTGCCCGGATGCAGACGCGACGGCACGAGGAAATCGCGCGCGCCTTCGGGAGAAGATGCGGTGATGATCGGGGTCTGGAATTCGTTGAACCCTTGGGCCCACATGCGGTTGCGGATCGACCGCACCACGTTTGACCGCAGCATCATGTTGTTGTGCAGCTTGTCGCGGCGCAGGTCGAGGAAGCGGTAGGTCAGGCGGGTTTCTTCGGGGTAATCCACGTCACCAAAGACCGGCATCGGCAGATCGCCGTCCACCGCGCCCAGAACCGTTAGGCCGGTGGCATAAACCTCAATCTCGCCCGTCGCGAGCTTGGGGTTCACCAAAGATGCGTCGCGCGCCTTCACCTTGCCGTCGATGCAGATGACCCATTCGGCGCGGATCTTTTCAATCGCCGCAAAGACCGGGCTGTCGCTGTCGGCCAAGACTTGCGTGATGCCGTAATGGTCGCGCAGGTCGATGAAGAGAACACCCCCATGGTCGCGGACCCGGTGGACCCAACCCGACAGGCGGACCTCTTGGCCCACATGGGCGGTGTTCAGGGCGGCGCAGGTATGGCTGCGGTAGGCGTGCATCATCGGTCCCCTTAAGGAGGCTTGGCGTGGTTTCCAGCCGATACACATGGGCGGCGGCGTGAAGTCAAGAGGAAGCGGCGCTCATCGTCGGGCTGACGCCCGCTCTTCGCTGCGGGAATGGCCTTCTGACGGGGGGGCGTGGTAGGCCGGGGCCGCCGCCGCGAGTATTTGAAGAAGGGCAAATACTTTGGGTGTTTTTTGATTTGCCCTCTTTTCTTCACGGGTGGGCTGGCTATAGTTCAGCGCCATGGCACGGAAGCGCATCATTGCAGGCATGACCCCGACCGCTTTTACGGCACGGCGTCCCAATGGGCTTCCGCGTGGGCTTCTCCTTCTTAGCAGCCTCTGAGCGTGCCCTTGGGCGCGACCGCTCGGAGGTGACCAGCGCCCGAAGGACAAAGGCCACGAAGCAAGGATTTCCCCCATGACCAAGACCGACCAGCCCCAAGTCATCATTTTCGACACCACCCTGCGCGATGGGGAACAATCCCCCGGCGCCACCATGACCCATGAGGAAAAGCTGGAGATCGCCAGCCTGCTGGATGAAATGGGCGTCGATGTGATCGAGGCAGGGTTCCCGATTGCATCAGAGGGTGATTTCGCGGCGGTGAGCGAGATTGCCAAGCGGTCGAAAAACTCGACCATCTGCGGGCTTTCCCGCGCGAATTTGAAAGATATCGACCGCTGCTGGGAAGCGGTGAAACACGCGAAATCCCCGCGCATCCACACCTTCATTGGCACCTCACCCCTGCACCGTGCCATTCCGAACCTGACCATGGATGAAATGGCCGAGCGCATCCATGAAACGGTGACCCATGCGCGCAACCTCTGTGACAACGTGCAATGGTCGGCGATGGATGCGACGCGGACCGAGCATGATTATCTCTGCCGGGTGGTGGAAATCGCCATCAAGGCCGGCGCCACCACGATCAACATCCCCGATACCGTGGGCTACACCGCGCCGCGCGAAAGTGCCGATCTGATTGCCATGCTGTTGGAGCGGGTTCCCGGCGCCGACAGCGTGATCTTTGCCACCCATTGCCACAATGACCTTGGCATGGCCACCGCCAACGCGCTGGCCGCCGTGGATGCGGGCGCGCGCCAGATCGAATGCACGATCAACGGGTTGGGCGAACGGGCGGGCAACACCGCGCTGGAAGAGGTGGTCATGGCGATGAAGGTGCGCAATGACATCATGCCTTACCGGACCGGCATTGATACCACCAAGATCATGAACCTGTCGCGCCGGGTCTCGTCGGTTTCCGGTTTTCCGGTTCAGTTCAACAAGGCCATCGTCGGCAAGAACGCCTTCCTGCATGAAAGCGGCATCCATCAGGACGGCGTCTTGAAGAACGTCGAGACCTTCGAGATCATGAAGCCCTCGGACATTGGCCTGATGGCCAAGAACATCGCCATGGGCAAGCATTCGGGCCGGGCGGCGCTGCGCGCCAAGCTGAAGGAACTCGGCTATGAGCTGGCCGACAACCAGCTGAACGATGTCTTCGTGCGCTTCAAGGCGCTGGCTGACCGCAAGAAGGAAGTCTATGACGACGACCTGATCGCACTGGTCGCCGATGAGCAGACCAATGACGCGCATGAATTCCTGCAGCTGAAAAAGCTGCGGGTGATCTGCGGCACCGAAGGCCCGCAAGAGGCGGATATGGTGCTGTCGGTCGACGGGGTGGACCACCACATCGACGCCACGGGCGACGGCCCGGTCGATGCCGCCTTCAACTGCGTCAAGATGCTGTTCCCGCACAAGGCGCGGCTTGAGATCTATCAGGTCCATGCCGTCACTGAGGGCACCGACGCGCAGGCCACCGTATCCGTGCGCCTCCAAGAAGATGGGCGGATCGTCAACGGCTCGTCTGCCGATACCGATACCATCGTGGCCTCGACCAAGGCCTATATCAACGCGCTGAACAAGCTGATCGTACGGCGGCAGAAAACCGCGCCGGGTGATGATGTAAAGACCATCACCTATCACGGGGAATAACCCCCATGGCCGCGCCACCTTGCGGGGGGCGCGGCCGCCTTCGGAGACAGACCATGCCCGGAACCGTCCGCCTGCACCGTGTCTTCACCTGCGCGCCGGGCAAGATCTACCGCGCCTTCACCGAGCCAGACGCCTATGCCGCCTGGCTGCCACCGCGTGGTTTCATCGCCACGGTGCACCAGATGGAGGCCACGCTGGGCGGTGGCTTTCACATGTCCTTTCGCAACTTCACCACCGGTCATTCGCACAGCTTTGGCGGCAGCTATCTGGAGCTGGAGCCAGGTCGCCGGATCCGCCGCACCAACCGCTTCGACGATCCGGCCATGCCCGGCGAGATGCAGATGACCATCGATCTGGCCGAGGTCATCTGCGGCACCGATGTGCAAATCACGCAGGAAGGCATCCCCGACATGATCCCGCTGGCAGCCTGCATTCTTGGCTGGCAGGACTCTCTGACCAAACTTGCGGCTTTGGTCGAACCCGAAATTTCGGACTGACCACGCGCTTGGGCAAGACCGGCTATTGTTGGAAAAAGACAAGCATGGACGCGATTTTCGGCATCAGATGGCAGAAAAATGTAGCTTTTCATAAAGCAGTGGTCATTCGGGCGGATTAGCGCCAGCCGCCCTTGCGGCCCTTCCCCTTTCCTGCCTCACAGCCTATACCAAAGATCCTGCCTCTTGCGCATGAGTCGCGGGCCATTTATTTTGTTCGCGGATCAAGGACCAGACCTGCATGTCTCTTCTCAACGGCCTCTTTTCGTCCGACATGGCCATCGACCTCGGCACGGCCAACACACTGGTCTACATGCGCGGCAAGGGGATCGTGCTGAACGAACCCTCGGTCGTGGCCTATCACGTCAAGGACGGCAAGAAGCAGGTTCTGGCGGTGGGCGAGGATGCCAAGCTGATGCTGGGCCGCACCCCCGGCACGATCGAGGCGATCCGCCCGTTGCGCGACGGGGTGATTGCGGACTTCGACAGTGCCGAGCAGATGATCAAGCACTTCATCCGCAAGGTCCACAAACGCACCACCTTCGCCAAGCCGAAGATCATCGTCTGCGTGCCGCACGGCGCGACTCCGGTTGAAAAGCGCGCCATCCGCCAGTCGGTGCTGTCCGCAGGCGCTCGCCGCGCGGGCCTGATTGCCGAACCGATTGCCGCGGCCATCGGCGCCGGCATGCCGATCACCGACCCTACCGGCAACATGGTCGTGGATATCGGCGGCGGTACCACCGAAGTCGCTGTCCTGTCGCTGGGCGACATCGTCTACGCCCGCTCGGTCCGCGTCGGCGGCGACCGCATGGATGAGGCGATCATCAGCTACCTGCGCCGCCACCAGAACCTGCTCATCGGCGAAAGCACCGCCGAACGCATCAAGACCTCGATCGGCACGGCGCGCATGCCCGATGACGGGCGCGGGCTTTCCATGACAATCCGCGGCCGCGACCTGTTGAACGGCGTACCGAAGGAAACCGAGATCAACCAGGCCCAGGTCGCCGAGGCGCTTTCCGAACCCGTGCAGCAGATCTGCGACGCGGTGATGCAGGCCTTGGAAACCACGCCCCCCGATCTGGCCGCCGATATCGTCGACCGCGGCGTCATGCTGACGGGCGGTGGCGCGCTTCTGGGTGATCTGGATCTTTCGCTTCGCGAACAGACCGGGCTGTCCATCTCGGTCGCCAATGAGCCCTTGAACTGTGTCGCGGTCGGCACCGGCAAGGCGCTCGAATACGAAAAGCAGCTCAGCCACGTCATCGATTACGACAGCTGATCTGCCAAAAGGCAGCGTCCAAGCCCCCTGGCCGCGTCTTGGGCCGCATGATTTGATTTCAATTGTGTTTCATCTTGGCCTAAATACCCTGCGGGGGTCCGGGGGTGCAAAACCCCCGGCGGCTTCCGCTAGGATCCCGTAGCAGATCAGGCACCCATGGCCCGCAACACGACCGATCCCGAAGAATTCCACCGCCCGCTGCGCCGGGTGCTTGTGGGCCTTCTGGTGTTAGCGCTGATCGGGGCCTTTGCGCTCTGGCGCATCGACAGCCCGCGCGTCGAACGGTTCCGCGCGGCGCTCATCGACCGCTTTGTGCCCTCGATGCAATGGGCGATGGCGCCGGTCACCTGGGCGGCAGATGTAATGGACAATTTTCAGTCCTACCAACGGCTTCTGGCCCAGAACCAGCAGCTGCGCGAAGAGCTGAAGCAGATGAAGCAGTGGAAAGAGGCGGCGCTGCAGCTCGAACAGAAGAACGCGCGGCTTCTTGACCTCAATCAGGTGCGGCTTGATCCGCGGCTGACCCATGTCACCGGCGTCGTGATGGCAGACAGTGGCAGCCCGTTCCGTCAGTCGGTGCTGCTGAATGTCGGCGCGCGCGACGGCATCGTCGACGGTTGGGCAACCATGGACGGGCTGGGCCTTGTCGGCCGTATCTCGGGGGTGGGCGAAAAAACCAGCCGGGTGATCCTGTTGACCGATGCCAACAGCCGCGTGCCGGTGGTGGTGCAACCTTCGGGGCAGCGCTCCATTCTGTCGGGGGACAATGGCGATCTGCCCCCGCTTGATTTCCTTGAAGACCTTTCCGAGGTGCGGCCGGGCGATCAGGTGTTTTCGTCGGGCGATGGCGGGGTTTTCCCGGCCGGGCTTCTTGTGGGATCGGTGGTGCTTGGCACCGACAAACGGCTGCGCGTCGCCTTGGCGGCCGATTATCAGCGGCTGGAATTCCTGCGCGTCTTGCGCAGCCACGCGCTTGAGACGATCACCGATCAGGGCGCGCTCCTAGCGCCTGACCCGGCCGAAGTGCAGGGCCCCCCTGCCCCGCCCAATCTGCGGCCCGGCGCCACGTCCTCGACGGCAGGGGCGGCCAATGATTGACCCTGCCAACCGCGACATCTGGCTGCACCGGGTGCTGTTCGTGGCGCTGGCGCTCTTGTTCCTGTTCCTGCGTCTCTTGCCGATGGGGCTGCCTGAAACGGCAAGCTGCGCCCCTCAGGACGGCTGGTGTCGCGCGATGGACTGGCTGGCCCATATGCCCGGCCCGGATCTGTTGCTGTGCATCATCTTCGCCTGGACCATGCGGCGGCCCGATTACCTGCCGAGCCTGCTGATTGCAGGCGTGGTCCTGTTGGAGGATATCGTGCTCTTGCGTCCGCCGGGGCTTTGGACCGCGCTTGTCGTCATCGCCTCGGAGTTCATCCGCAGCCGGGTGGCCTTGACGCGCGAGCTGAACTTCGGCGTCGAATGGCTTTTGGTTTCGGCGATGATGGTGGCGATGCTGATCCTGTATCGCATCGGCTTTGGCCTTGTCCTTCTGCCGCAGCCGCCCTTCGGCTTTGCGCTGGTGCAGGTGATCTGGTCAATCCTGTGTTACCCGCTGGTGGTGTTCCTTTCCCGCGCGGTGCTGCACCTTTACAAACCCGCCATGGGCGAGGTGGACGCATATGGGAGGCGGCTGTGAAACGGGTTGCGCGCGACAATGAGGCCAGCGCGCGCCGCGTCACCCGCCGGGCGCTTTTGCTTAGCGGGGGGATGGCGGCGATGTTTGTCGCCCTGGGCGCGCGCATGCGCTATCTCGGCATCGAGCAGGCCGACCAGTTCCGCCTGCTGGCCGAGGAAAACCGCATCTCGATCCGTCTCCTGCCGCCGATCCGTGGTGTGATCCATGACCGTCACGGCAAGGTGCTGGCCGAGAATGAACAGAACTACCGCGTGGTGATGACGCGCGAGGATGCCGGCGACGTCGAGGCGGTGCTGAACCGGCTTAGCCATGTCATTCCCCTGACCCGGTCCGATCTTGACGATGCGCTGGAGGCCTTGAAGAAGAACAGCTCTTTCGTGCCGATCACCGTCAAGGACCGGCTCAACTGGGAAGAGTTTTCGCGCGTGGCGCTGAACGCCCCGGCCCTGCCCGGTGTCACGCCCGAAACCGGCATGTCCAGAGTCTATCCGCGCGATGCCGATTTTGCCCATGTTCTGGGCTATGTCGGGCCGGTATCGGAAAAGGTCCTTGAAGGGGTCGAAAACCCCGATCCGGTGCTTCAGATCCCGAAATTCCAGATCGGCAAGGTCGGGGTGGAACGCTGGCTTGAAGATACGCTGCGCGGCACGGCTGGCACCAAGCGGATCGAGGTCAACCACATCGGCCGCGTCATGCGCGAGCTGGACCGGATCGAAGGCCAGGCGGGCAGCGACGTGCATCTGACCATTGATGCAGGGGTTCAGAACTTCATCCAGGCCCGGTTGGGTGAGGAAAGCGCCTCTTGCATCGTCATGGATGTGACCAACGGTGACATTATCGCGGCCGTCTCCTCGCCCTCGTTCGACCCCAACCTTTTCGTGCGCGGGATTTCCAACACCGATTTCCGCTATCTGATGGACCATGACCACCGCCCCTTGGCCAACAAGGCGGTGCAGGGCGCCTATCCGCCCGGATCGACCTTCAAGATGGTCACGGCGCTGGCGGCCCTGGAAGAAGGCGTGATCACCCCCGAGACCACCGTCCGCTGCCCCGGGCATTTTGAATCGGGCGGGCGCAGGTTCCACTGCTGGCGGCGCGGCGGTCATGGCGCGGTGGATCTTGAGCGCAGCCTGTCGGAAAGCTGTGACGTTTATTACTACGAGGTGGCGCTGAAGGTCGGCATCGACAAGATCGCCGAAATGGGTCGCCGACTGGGCCTTGGCATCCGCCATGATCTGCCAATGTCGGCCATTACCGAAGGCAACATGCCCGACAAGGGCTGGAAGATGGAGCGTCATCAGGCCGAATGGCGCATCGGCGATACGATCAACGCCTCGATCGGTCAAGGCTATGTCTTGTCCTCGCCCCTGCAACTGGCGGTGATGACGGCGCGGCTGGCCTCGGGGCGCGCGGTCAAGCCTCGGCTGGTGCGCGCCATTGATGGCCGCGAAATCCCGGTCGAACCGGCCGAGCCGCTGGGTCTGTCCACCTCGAACCTGACTGCGGTCCTGCACGGCATGGATGCGGTGATGAACGAGGCCGGCGGCACCGCGCGGTCCTCGCGCATCGTGGCGGATGGGTTGCGCATGGCGGGCAAGAGCGGCACATCTCAGGTACGCAACATCTCGGCCGCCGAACGGGCCAGCGGTGTGATGTCGAACGATCAACTGCCGTGGAACCGGCGCGACCATGCGCTGTTCGTCGGCTATGCCCCCTATGACAATCCGCGCTATGCGGTGTCGGTGGTGGTGGAACATGGCGGCGGCGGGTCAACGGCGGCCGCCCCTATTGCGCGCGACGCGCTTTTGCGCGCCCTTTACGGTGCCGTGCCGCCGCTTGACGCCTATCCGGCCGATCAGCGCGGCCGGATGGACAGCCTGCTCAGCTCGCTTCTGCTGCGCGACGATGACGGCCGCTATCCCGGCCCCTCGGAAACCTGAGGGGGCTGCGGGCATGAGCTTTCTGGAATATCGCGTCAAGACCGCCCCGACCGGATTTTCCAAGGTCTTTGCGCTCAACTGGGCGCTGCTTCTGGTGGTTACGGCGGTGGCGGCCATCGGCTGGCTGATGCTCTATTCCATTTCCGGCGGTCGGCTGGAGGTCTGGGCCGAGCCGCAGATGAAACGCTATGTGCTTGGGCTTGTGGTGATGTTCATCGTCGCCTTCACGCCGATCTGGTTCTGGCGGTCCATGTCGGGCTTTGCCTATGGCGTGTCGATGCTATTGCTGCTGGCCGTCGAATTCTTCGGCTCGGTCGGCATGGGGGCGCAGCGCTGGATCGATCTGGGCTTCATGCGGTTGCAACCGTCCGAGTTGATGAAGGTCACGCTGGTCATGGCACTGGCCAGCTATTACGACATGCTGGACGACAAGAAGATCTCGCGCCCGCTTTGGGTCTTGATCCCGGTGGCGCTGATCGTCGCGCCGACCATTCTGGTTCTGATGCAGCCGAACCTTGGCACCTCGATCATGCTTCTGGTGGTGGGGGCGGCGGTGATGTTCGCGGCCGGCGTCAGCCTGTGGTATTTCGGGGCAGTGCTGGCCATGGTGATTGCGGCCGTGGCGGCCGTGTTCCTGACGCGCGGCACGCCATGGCAATTGCTGCACAATTACCAATATACCCGGATCGACACCTTCCTGAACCCCTCGGCTGACCCCTTGGGCGCGGGCTATAACATCATTCAGGCCAAGATCGCGCTGGGGTCTGGCGGCTGGGCCGGCAAAGGCTTCATGCAGGGCACGCAAAGCCGGCTGAACTTCCTGCCCGAAAAGCACACCGACTTCATCTTCACCACCCTGGCCGAAGAGTTCGGCTTTGTCGGGGCCTTCTCGCTTTTGGTGCTTTACGCGCTGATCCTGATCTTCCTGATCGTCGCCGTCATCCAGAACCGGGACCGGTTCAGCCAGTTGCTGATCATCGGGGTGGCCGTGAACTTCTTCCTGTATCTAGTCATCAACCTGGCCATGGTCATGGGCATGGCCCCGGTCGTCGGGGTGCCCTTGCCGCTGCTCAGCTATGGCGGCTCGGCCACGCTCGTCATCATGTTGGCCTTCGGTCTGGTGCAAAGCGCGATTGTGCACAGGTTGAGGTAAGTCGTTCCGGGCTTTCCTATCGTCGCGCTCTCGCCTAGCGTCCCGCCAGGACGAACGGAGGCGCCGCATGACCCTTACCATTCTCATGGCCGCAGGCCCCGGCAATTGGGAGCGCTATCGCGACCCGCTGATGGCAGCGCTGGCCACGGCGGGCGTTGCCGCCGATCTGGTGCAAGAGGCCGCGCCGGAAAGCGTAGACTATATCGTCTATGCCCCTTCGGCCGCGCTTCAGGATTTCACGCCCTATACGCGCTGCAAGGCCGTGCTCAGCCTCTGGGCCGGCGTTGAGCGGATTGTGGGCAATGCAACGCTCACCCAGCCCCTCTGCCGCATGGTGGACCCGGCGCTCACCATGGGCATGGTGGAATGGGTGCTGGGCCATGCCCTGCGCCACCACCTTGGGCTGGACGCCTATATCGTCAACCCGAACCGCATCTGGAACCCCGATTGCCCGCCCCTCGCGCGCGACCGCAAGGTCGCCATGCTGGGCACCGGCGCCTTGGGCGAGGCTTCGGCCCGCGCGCTTCAGTCGCTGCAGTTCCATGTCGAGGGCTGGTCGCGCAGCCCGAAATCCCTTCCCGGCCTCGTCACCCATCATGGCCGCGACGGGCTGAAAGCCGCGCTTCGGGGCGCGGATATCGTCGTCACGCTGCTGCCCCGCACGCCGGAAACCGAAAACACGCTGAACGCCGAAACCCTTGGCTGGATGAAGCCCGGCGCGGTCATCCTGAACCCCGGTCGCGGGGCGCTGATCGACGATGAGGCGCTCTTGGCCGCGCTGGACAGTGGCCAGATCGGCCATGCGACGCTGGACGTATTCCGGGTTGAGCCCCTGCCCCGGGACCATCCGTTCTGGGCCCATCCCCGCGTCACCGTCACCCCCCATATCGCCGCCGATACCCGTCCCGATACATCGGCCGAGGTGATTGCCGAAAACATCCGCCGCGGCGAGGCGAGCGAGCCGTTTATCAACCTTGTCGACCGCAAGCGGGGCTATTGAATGACCGATCTGGCCCAACTGACCGCGACGGAAACCGCCGCCCTGATCGCCCGGCGCGAGGTTTCGGCGCGTGAGGTTGCTCTTGCCACGCTGGCCCGGATCGACGCGAAAAACCCCGTGCTGAACGCTATCGTGCAGCACATGCCTGACGAGGCGCGGGCTGCCGCCGATGCGGTGGATGCGGCCCTTGCCCGAGGCGAGAACCCCGGCCCCTTGGCGGGCGTGCCGGTGACGGTCAAGGTGATCGTCGATCAGGCGGGCCATGCCACGACCAATGGTCTGCTGACCCAGAAAGACCTGATCGCCACAGAAGATAACCCCGTGGTGGCGAACCTGCGCCGCGCAGGCGCGGTGATCGTCGGGCGCACCAACACGCCTGCCTTTTCCTTGCGCTGGTTCACCCGCAACGGGCTGCATGGGGCGACACGGAACCCCCATGACGCAGGCTTGACGCCCGGCGGTTCTTCGGGCGGCGCGGGGGCGGCTGTGGCAATCGGCATGGGGTCCATCGCCCATGGCACCGATATCGCAGGCTCCATCCGCTATCCGGCTTTTGCCTGCGGTGTGCATGGCCTGCGCCCGTCCTTAGGGCGGGTGCCCGCCTTCAACGCAACCGGCGGGGATCGGCTGATAGGGGCGCAACTCATGGCCGTCTCTGGCCCCTTGGCCCGGTCGATCCCCGACCTGCGGCTGTCGCTCGCCGCCATAGCCGCGCCCGATCCCCGCGACCCGTGGTATCAGCCGATGCCGCTCTCTGGCCCGCCCGCTCCGCGCCGCGTGGCCTATGTCGAGGCCCCTGACGGCATGACGGTCGCCGCCCCCATCCGCGCCGCGCTCCGCGCCGCGGCCGAGACGCTTCGCGCGGCGGGCTATACGGTGGAGGCCGTTGAAACCCCACCCTGGGCCGAGGCGATGGCCCTGCAACTGCGCCTCTGGATGGCCGAGTTTCGCCATTCCGGCCTCACAAACCTGCGCGCCGAAAACGACCCCGACGCGAATGTCGTTTATGCACAGATGACGCGCCATTGCCCCGAGATCGACATGACCGCGCTGATGGAGACGCTCAAATCCCGCGCGCGGCTAACGCGGCTGTGGCGGTCCTTCCTTGCCGAATGGCCCTTGGTCCTCTGCCCGGTTTCGGGCGAGCTGCCCTTCACCGACCACCGTGACGTGGCCTCTCCAGCCGACTTCGACGCGGTCCTGCATGCGCAGACCCCGCTGATCGCTACGCCCTTCATGGGCCTGCCCGGCCTTGCCGTCACCACGGGCATGCATGGCACCGCCCCCCTTGGCGTGCAGCTGGTGGCCGACCAGTTCCGCGAGGATCTTCTGTTGCAGGCGGGCGAGGTTCTGGCCCCGTCGCCCATCCCCGCCCTATAGCGTCGCAATCAGGACAGACCCGCCCACCCCTTCCCTGCCTTCTGCAAAAAAGGGGAACGGGCATGACCTATGGTAAAGGCGTGGCACTGGTTTTGGGCGCAGGCGTGCTGTGGTCCACCATCGGCCTTGTCGTGCGCCAGATTGATGAGGCCGGGGCAGCGTCTGTGATGTTCTGGCGCTCAGCCGGGCTTTTGCCGGTGCTTTATGCCTTTCTGTACTGGAGAACCGGCGGCAAGGTCTGGCAGGGCCTGCGGGCGCAAGGTCTGCCGGGCTTCATCGGTGCGCTTGGTCTGGTCGCGGCCTATGCCGGGGCAATCTATGCGCTGCAGGCGACGACCGTGGCAAATGCCGTCTTTCTATACTCTGCCGCGCCCTTCTTTGCCGCCCTTCTCGGCTGGATCGTCCTTGGCGAACGGGTCGCGCTGACCACATGGGTGGCGATGGCACTGGCCGGGCTTGGCATTTTCGTGATGATCGGCGGCGGTATCGAAGGCGGCCGGATGGACGGCAATATCGCAGCACTTGTTTCCGCCGCAGGCTTTGCGGTGTTTTCCGTCAGCTTGCGCTGGGGCCATGTCGAGGACAGCCTGCCGACGGTACTTCTGGGCGGCATCCTGTCGATGATCGCGGCCTTTGGATTGGCGCCCATGATGGGCCAGACGGTCGCCGCCAATTCCCATGACATCGCGGTGTCCATGGCGCTGGGGGCGGTGGTGCTGACCGGCGGCATGGTGCTTTACACCTTCGGGTCGCGGGCCCTGCCCACGGCGGAACTGACGCTGATGTCCTCGATCGAAAACATCCTCGCGCCGATCTGGGTCTGGCTGCTCTTGGGGGAAACTGCTAGCCAGTCGACGCTGATCGGCGGGGCCATGGTGCTGATTGCCGTCATGGGCAATGCGGTGATGGGCGCACGGCGGCAGGCCATGGCCTGACCTCTCCTCGTCGGCTGCGCCGCTCGTCGAGGGACGCCTCGAGGAGAAGCCGCAGGCGCCCGACGAGACGCCGCTAGCGATAGCGCCGGAAGAGCCGGGTGCGGGTGTAAAGGTCCTCCAGCCGCTTCATCCGCGGCTCGGTCACCTCCCATGTCAGCCCCTGCACCGCCGCAAGCAGCGTCTCGACCAGAACCAGCAGGGTGGCATTGCTGTCCCAGGCCGAGGGCGCCTCGATATGGCAGGGCAGCACATGGCGCGCATGGGCCGCAGCCGGAGAGACCCAGCGATCGGTGATCAGCACGATCTCGGCCCCCCGCTCGCGCGCCACCTCGGCCACCTGCAAGACGGCGTTTTCATAGCGGCGGATATCGAACACCAAAAGCACATCGCCCGGCTTCATGTCCAAAAGCGCAGGCGGCCAGGCGTTCGACATATCCGACATCAGCAAGACCTCGGGGCGGATCACCTTCATCAAGGTGACGAAATAATCGGCAATCGCATGGGTGATGCGCCCGCCCATTGCGAAGATTCGCCGTGTCGGATCAGCCAGAAGCGCGGCCGCCGCATCAAACTCGGTCGGGTCAATCTGCGCCAGCGTGGCCTGCAGGTTTTCGGCAACCGCACCGGCAAAGCGGGTCAGCACATGGCCTTCGGGCGCCGCGCCGCTATGGGCCTGCTTGACCAAGGGCGAGACAAGCATCGCCTCGACCTGGGCGCGCAGCGCGCGTTGGAAATCGGAGTAGCCCTTGTATCCCAGCTTCTGCACCAGCCGCACCACCGTGGGCGAGGACACCCCCCCGGCCCGCGCCAAAGCGGTGATCGACCCAAGCGCCGCCACCGGGTAATGCGTCAGGATATGGCTGGCCAACTGCCGTTCGGCCCGCGTCAGATCGGGCAGGGCCAGGCGCAATTCTTCATCCATCGGTGCGGTCAAAGGCATGGTGGCGCTTCCTGTTCAGCCCGGATTCTGAAACGATTGTAACAGGAGAATTTCAAAAGAAACATTCTTGACAGGTGGGGGCGGCGTGAAGGACGCTTTTTGCCATAACAGGGAGATGACTCGCGCAAATGCGGGCAAAGGTCGGATTAGAGAAGGCAGGCCCGTTCCTGCCGGTGATCGAGAATGAAGCCGGGCAAAGCCCGGTCCTTCTGGTGTGCGAGCATGCCTCGAACGCCCTGCCCTCGGCTTGGGGCAATCTGGGGCTGACGCACGAACAGACCCGCGCCCATATCGCCTGGGACCCCGGCGCGCTGGGGCTGGCGCGGGGGTTGGCCGCGCGGCTGGATGCGACCCTGATCCACGCGCCCGTCAGCCGCCTGATCTATGACCTGAACCGCGCGCCCGACATGCCCGGCGCCATGCCGACACGGTCCGAGGTGTATGACATCCCCGGAAATGCCGCCATCTCGCTGGCCGAGCGACTGGCCCGCACGCAGGCGGTCTATCTGCCTTGGGCCAATGGGCTGCACAACCTGATTGCCGCCCGCATCGCAGCCGGCCGCCGCCCAACGATAATCACCATCCATTCATTCACGCCCGTCTATCACGGCAAACCCCGCAGCGTAGAGTTCGGCATCATCCATGACGCCAATCCGACGCTCGCCCATGCCATCCTTGCCGCCTCGGGTGCATCGGGCCTGAACGCGCGCCTGAACGAGCCCTATTCCGCCGCCGACGACGTGACCCATACGCTGCGGCTGCACGCCACGCCCTACGGGTTGGCCAATGCCATGCTGGAGGTGCGCAACGACCTGATCGCCACCCCCACCGCCGAGGCCGCGATGGCCGACCGGCTGGTCCCGGTGCTGACCGCCGCCCTGCGCGCACAGGAGCGTGCCGCATGACAGCCGTCTCCTTCCCCCAGCCGCTGATCGGCTTTGTCCGTCTGGTGGACCGGATGAACTATGGCGTTGGCCGTTTTGCCATGTATCTGCTGTTTGTTCTGATGGCGGTGTTGATGTGGTCGTCGATTTCCAAGACCTTCTTCAACCCCTCGCTCTGGACGCTTGAGATGGCCCAATTCGTCATGGTGGCCTATTACATCCTCGGCGGGCCCTATGCGATGCAAATGGGCGCGCATGTGCGGATGGACCTCTTTTATGCCAAGCAGTCACCGCGCACCCGCGCGGCATGGGATGGCTTTACCGTCTTTGCGCTGATCTTCTACCTTGGCGTGATGATCTGGGGCGCGGCCGACAGCTTTGGCTATTCGCTCGGGCTCAGTTGGAACGAGGGGCTGTTGCCCGAGATCGGGCGGCTTGAGCGCAGCGCGACGGCCTGGCGTCCCTATCTGTGGCCGATCAAGCTTGTGACGCTTGTCGGCTTCACGCTTATGCTGTTGCAGGCGCTGTCGGCCTTGATCCGTGACATTGCCACCTTGCGGGGGGCGCATATCTGAATGCCGCAGGAAATGATCGCCCTTTTGATGTTCTCCACCATGCTCCTGTTGATGATGACAGGGCAGCGGGTGTTCGGGCTGATCGGTTTTGTCGCCGTGGTGGCCTCGATCGCGCTTTGGGGCACGGGTGGGCATACCATGGGCTTTTCCGCAGCGATGAAGCTGATGAAATGGTATCCGCTGCTATCCCTGCCGATGTTCGTCTACATGGGCTATGTGATGAGCGAAAGCCGTCTGGCCGACGATCTGTACCGCATGTTCCACGTCTGGTTCGGCCGCATCCCCGGCGGGTTGGCCATTGGCACGATCCTTCTGATGGTGCTGATTTCGGCCATGAACGGGCTGTCGGTGGCGGGCATGGCGATTGGGTCGACAATAGCGCTGCCCGAGCTTTTGCGGCGCGGCTATGACAAAAGGATGGTGACGGGCGTCATTCAGGCCGGGTCGTCGCTGGGCATCCTGATCCCGCCTTCGGTGGTCTTGGTGCTTTACGCCATGATCGCCCGCACCCCGGTATCCGAGCTTTGGCTTGCGGGCGTTGTCCCTGGCCTCTTGATGGCGGCTTTCTTCATCGCCTATATCGCCGTCCGAGGGGCCTTCCAGCCCCATCTTGCGCCTGCGCTCTCGGCCGAGGAGCGCGCCCAGATCACCTGGGCGGAAAAGCTATCCACCCTGAAGGCGGGGCTTTTGCCCTTTGCCATCTTTGCCGCCATGATGATCCCCTTCGTCAACGGCTGGACAAGCATTGTCGAAAGCTCGGTCATCGGCGTGGCGACGACCGTGGCCGCCGCGGTCCTGAAAGGTCGCTTCACCTGGACCGTCTTTGAAACCGCCACCCGCAACACGCTGGGCATTTCCTGCATGTTCATGTGGGTGATCTTGGCCGCGCTGGCCTTTGGCGCGGTGTTCGACGGGCTGGGCGCGGTCAAGGCGATTGACAGCCTGTTCACGGAAAAGATGGGCCTCAGCCCCTGGACCATCCTGATCCTGATGCAGCTGTCGTTCCTTGTCATGGGCATGTTCCTTGACGACACCGCCATGCTTGTCATCGTCGCACCCCTCTATGTGCCCTTGGTGGCGCGGCTGGATCTGGGCATCCCGCCCGATCAGGTGCTGATCTGGTATGGCGTCCTTTACACCATGACCTGCCAGATCGCCTATCTGACCCCGCCCTTTGGCTATAACCTGTTCCTCATGCGCGCCTTTGCGCCGCCGGAAATCACCATGGGCGATATCTACAAGTCGGTCACGCCCTTTGTTCTGGTCATGATCGCCACGCTGGCGCTGATCATGGCGGTGCCGGACTTGGCACTTTGGCTGCCCAATACCATCTACCCTGAATAACCAGAAGGCCGGGCAAACCCGGACCACCCACCCAACCAAGGAGGTTACCCGATGACAACCAGACGTTCCTTCCTGACCAAAGGCGCCCTTGCGGGTGCTGCGGCCCTTGCAGCCCCCACCATGGTGCGCGCGCAAGAGGTCATCAAATGGCGCATGCAGACCTATGCCGGGGCGGCCTTGGGCGAACAGGTGGTCAAGCCCGCCGTCGATGCCTTCAACCGCATGGCGGCGGGGCAGATGGAGATTGAACTGGCCTATGCCGATCAGCTGGTGCCGACGGGCGAGCTGTTTCAGGCCATGCAGAACGGCACCATCGACTGCGTGCAGTCGGATGATGACTCCATGGCCTCGCCCACCGAAGTGACCGTGTTCGGCGGCTATTTCCCGCTGGCCTTGCGCTATTCACTGGATGTACCGGCTCTGTTCAACAAATACGGGCTCAAGCAGATCTGGGAAGAGGAATACGCCAAGGTCGGCGTCAAGCACATCTCGGCCGGTGCCTGGGACCCCTGCCACTTTGCCACCAAGGACCCGATCAATTCGCTTGCCGACCTGCAGGGCAAGCGCGTCTTCACCTTCCCGACCGCGGGCCGCTTCCTGACCCAGTTCGGCGTCGTTCCGGTGACCCTACCATGGGAAGACATCGAGGTCGCGGTGCAGACCGGCGAGCTTGACGGCATTGCCTGGTCGGGCATCACCGAGGTCTACACCGTGGGCTGGTCCAACGTGACCAACTACTTCCTCACGAACAACATCTCGGGCGCCTGGATTGGCCATTTCTTCGCCAATATGGACCGCTGGAATGCCCTGCCGCCGCATCTGCAAGAGATGCTCGCCACCTGCTTTGAACAGTCGCATTACTACCGCCAGCATTGGTATTGGGCGGGCGAAGCCGATCTGCGCCTGAACGGCGGCAAGCTGCAGCTGACCACTATCCCGGCCGAGGAATGGGCCCAGGTCGAAGCCGCCGCTATGACCTTCTGGGACGAAATCGCCGCAGAAAGCGAGATCAAGGCCAAGGTCGTGGCGATCTTCAAGCAGTATAACGAGGTGATGAAGAAGGCCGGCCCGCCCTACCGCTACGGCTGATCTTCGATCAGGGTGGGGTAAAACCCCACCCTACGACGCAAAGCACCTCCCTCCCCCCGCGTGGGGGAGGGCTGGGGTGGGGGAGGAGCCCTCGAAAGGACACCAATGACCGACGCCCGCGAATGCTGGCATCAAGACTGCTGGCCCAGAAAACCCGAATTCGGAGGCGGACGCGGCTGACCTCGCGTCTGCGCGCCCATGGCGCTTCCCGAAACCCGAAATCATGAGGCTGACATGCCCGGAACCTTGACCCTCGACGCCCTGAAAACCCATGTAAGCAAGGGCGAAGTTGACACTGTCCTTGTGGCCTGCATCGACATGCAGGGCCGCCTGATGGGCAAACGCTTTCACGCCGCCTTCTTCTGCGAGGGCGGCCACAAGGAAACCCATTGCTGCAACTATCTACTCGCCGTGGACATGGAGATGAACACGGTTCCCGGCTACAAATCCTCAAGCTGGGAAAAGGGCTATGGCGACTATGTCCTGCGCCCCGACATGTCCACCCTGCGGCTGGTGCCATGGCTCCCTGCAACCGCGCTGGTGTTGGGCGATCTTCTCGATCACCACACCCATGAAGAAGTGGACATCTCGCCCCGCGCGATCCTGAAACGTCAGGTGGCCCGCGCCCGCGCCATGGGGTTTGAACCCATGATGGCGACGGAACTGGAATTCTACATCTTTGAAAACGCCTATGAAAACCTGCGCGATGGCGGGTTGAAGGACCTGCGCCCGATCAGCGGATACAACGAGGATTACCACCTCTTCCAGACCACCAAGGAAGAGGGCCTGATGCGCGCGGTGCGCAACGGGCTTTATGGCGCGGGCATCCCGGTGGAAAACACCAAGGGCGAGGCCGACTCTGGCCAGCATGAGGTGAATTACAAATACTCCAACGCGCTGGACACCGCCGACAACCATGTGATCGTCAAACAGGCGGTCAAGGAAATTGCCCATGCGGCTGGGAAATCCGTGACCTTCATGGCCAAGTATGACCACCGCAAGGCCGGGTCCTCCTCGCACATCCACCAGTCGCTCTGGTCGCTGGACGGTAAGCCCAGCTTTGCCGATGACAAGGACGAACACGGCATGTCCGCCGTGATGAAGCACTTCGTTGCCGGCCAACTGGCCCATGCCCGCGACATTACCGCGTTCCTGGCGCCCTATGTGAACAGCTACAAACGCTTCACCATCGGCATGTTCGCGCCCACCAAGGCGGTCTGGAGTGCCGACAACCGCACCGCCGGTTTCCGTGTGTGCGGTGAACATACCAAGGCCGTGCGCGTCGAATGCCGCATCCCCGGGTCCGACGTGAACCCCTACCTTGCCTGCGCCGCCCTTCTGGCTGCCGGTCTGGACGGGATCGACAAGAAAAAGGCGCTGGAGCCGGAGTTGAAGGGCGACATGTATTCGGCCAAAGGCATCCGCGAAATCCCGCACAACCTGCGCGAAGCCGCCGATTTGCTGAATCAATCCGCCATGCTGCGCGCCGCCTTTGGCGATGATGTGGTGGACCACTACCACCACGCCGCGCAGTGGGAAATCTCGGAAACCGACCGTGTGGTGACCGATTTTGAACTGCAAAGGCTGCTGGAACGCGCCTGACATCATAGGGTGGGGTTTGACCCCACCCATCTCAAGAACGGTGGGTTGGAAACCCACCCTACAAGGTGACCCCCATGAAACCCATTCAACTCATCTCCCCCGTCGATGGCAGCGTCTATGCCGAACGCATTCCGCTTTCGCCCGAGGCCGCCAAGGCCGCCGTCGCCCGCGCCCATGCGGCGCAAGGGCCTTGGGCCGCGCGCCCGCTGGCTGAACGCATCGCTCTGGTCAAGGCCGGGGTTGCCCGCCTGACCGCCATGAAGGAAACCGTGGCGCTGGAGCTTGCCCATCAGATGGGCCGCCCGATCCGCTATGGTCAGGGCGAAATGGGCGGGGTGAATGCCCGGACCGACTATATGTCCGACATCGCCGCCGAAACGCTCGCGCCGCACGTGATCGAAGACAGCGACAAGTTCCGCCGCTATCTGGGACGGGAGGCGCTTGGCGTGGTGTTCATCATCGCGCCCTGGAATTACCCCTACCTGACCACCATCAACACCCTTGCCCCGGCCCTGATCGCCGGGAATACAGTTGTGTTGAAACACGCCTCGCAGACCCTTCTGGTCGGCGAACGTCTGGCCCAGGCCTTTCAAGAGGCAGGCGTTCCCGCGGATGTGTTCCAGAATGTGGTGCTGGATCACGCCACCACCGAAAGCCTGATCGCGGGACGCGCCTTCAACTTCGTGAACTTCACCGGATCGGTCGCCGGGGGGGCTGCGATTGAGCGTGCAGCGGCAGGCACCTTCACCCCCTTGGGGCTGGAACTGGGCGGCAAAGACCCCGGCTATGTCCGCGCAGATGCCAATCTGGACGCCGCTGTCGATACGCTGATGGACGGCGCCATGTTCAACTCGGGCCAGTGCTGCTGCGGGATTGAGCGCATCTATGTCCACGAAAGCCTGTTCGACGCCTTTGTCGAGAAATCCGTGGCTTGGGTGAACGGGATGAAACTCGGCAGCCCCCTGGACCCTGAAACCACCCTTGGCCCGATGGCGAACAAGCGGTTCGCCAAGGTCGTCCGCGACCAGATAGCCGAGGCCGTGGCGGCAGGCGCCAAACCCCTGATCGACCCCAAAAACTTCCCCGCCGATGACGGCGGCGCCTACCTTGCCCCGCAAATCCTTGTGAATGTTTATCATTCCATGCGGGTGATGATGGAGGAATCCTTCGGCCCCGTGGTCGGCATCATGAAGGTCAAGGATGACGAAGAAGCCATCCGCCTGATGAACGACAGCCCCTATGGCCTGACGGCCTCGATCTGGACCGAAGATTGCGACACGGCCGCCGCCATCGGCGCGCGGATTGAAACCGGCACCATCTTCATGAACCGCGCCGATTATCTGGACCCCGCGCTGTGCTGGACCGGCTGCAAGGACACCGGCCGCGGCGGCTCTCTCTCCTATCTCGGGTTCCTTTCCGTGACCCGCCCGAAATCCTATCACCTGAAGAAAGTCTGATCCCATGACCCACAACGTTCCCAACCGGAACTGGTCCTACCCCACCGCCATCAAATTCGGGGTGGGGCGTATCGCCGAACTTGCCGAACATTGCACTGCTGCTGGCGTGAAAAAGCCGCTGTTCGTCACCGACAAGGCACTGGCATCGCTGCCGATCACAGCGGAGGCCGTGGCGATTTTGAAAAACGCGGGCCTTGGCACGGCGGTGTTTTCGGAAGTCGACCCGAACCCGAATGAGAAAAACATGGCCGACGGCATCGCCGTCTACCTCGCGGGGGGCCATGACGGGGTGATCTGCTTTGGCGGTGGCTCGGCCTTGGACCTTGGCAAGATGATCGCCCTCATGGCGCATCAGCGCAAGGAGCTGAGCGTCTGGGATCTGGAGGATATCGACGACTGGTATACCCGGGCGGACGCCTCGAAAATCGCCCCCATCATCGCCGTGCCCACCACTGCTGGCACGGGGTCCGAGGTGGGCCGGGCGGGGGTTCTGACCAATTCCGTTACCCACAAGAAGAAGATCATCTTCCACCCGAAACTTCTGCCCGTGGTCACCATCTGCGACCCAGCGCTGACCGTCGGCATGCCGAAATTCATCACCGCAGGCACCGGCATGGATGCGCTGGCGCACTGCCTTGAGGCCTATTCGTCGCCCTTCTACCACCCGATGTCCCAAGGCATCGCGCTGGAAGGCATGCGGCTGGTCTTCGAAAACCTGCCCAAGGTCTACGCCAACCCCAACGACCTAGACGCGCGGGCGCATATGATGAGCGCGGCCGCCATGGGCGCGGTGGCCTTCCAAAAGGGCCTTGGCGCGATCCACTCGCTTTCCCACCCCATCGGCGCGGTTTACGGCACGCACCACGGCACCACCAACGCCGTCGTCATGCCCATGGTCTTGGACATGAACCGCCCCGCGATCGAGGACCGCATCGAAAAAGCCGCCGCTTACCTTGGCATCAAGGGCGGGTTCGATGGCTTCCGCGCCGCGATCATGGAGTTGCGCAAGACCTTGAACATTCCGGAAAACCTCACTGCCTTGGGCGTCACCAACCCCAATCTGGACGAGTTGACCGAAATGGCGCTGGAAGACCCGTCTTGTGGCGGCAACCCGGTGGCGATGACGCGGGAAAACACCCTCGCCTTGTTCAAGGCTTGCCTCTAACAAGAGGCTCATCGAGCCGTTCCGGCACTCTTCGCCCGCCAAGTCAAAGCGAGGAGCGCCGAGACGGCGCGTGACCAGCAAGGGCGACAGCGCGCAATCATGACCGAACATATCACCACCGAAATCGCCGTTCTGGGCGCGGGTGTCGTCGGCCTTGCCGTGGCCGAGCGGCTTCTAGCCCAAGGCCATGAGGTCGTTCTGGTTGACCCGAACACCCCCGGCATGGGCGCAAGCTATGGCAATGCCGGCACCATCGCCGATTATGCGGTCATGCCGGTTGGCACGCCGGATGTGCTGAAGAACCTGCCTTCGCTTCTGTTCGACAAGACCTCTCCCCTGGCCATTCGCCGCGCGGCCCTGCCCTCGCTCATGCCGTGGCTCTTGCGTTTTGCCCGTCAGTCGCTGCCGGGCCCCACCGCGCGCAATGCCGCCGCCATTGCCGGGCTTCTCACCGGTGCCGCGCCGCTGTGGCAAGCCTTGGCCGAGCGGATCGGCGGGGCAGAAATCCTGCAGCATCGCGGTTGCCTTTATCTGTACGAAACCGCTGCGGCCTATCGCGCGGCCAAGAAGGACATGGCCTATCGCCGGACCCATGGCATCAGCGTTGATCTGATCGGACCGACCGACCTTGCGCGGATGGAGCCGGGCCTGCCTGCCGTCGACGGTGGGGCGGCGTTCTTTCCAAAGGCGGTGTTCCTGTCCGACCCCGGCCAGATGGTGCAGCGTCTGGCGCTGAAGGTCTTGCAACAGGCGGGGTTTCAGCAATGCCGGGCCGACCGGCTGATCCGCCAGATTGACGGGATCGTGGTGGAAGGTCCCGACCTGCGCCTGCGCGCCCGTCGGGTGGTGATCGCCGCAGGAGCCCATTCACGCGGCCTTGCGGCGCAGGTGGGTGACCGCGTGCCCTTGGACACTGAACGCGGCTATCACGTCGAATGGGACATGGCCCAGCCGCGCCTGACGCGGCCGACCTGCCCCACCTCGCGCGGGTTCTACCTCTGCCCGATGTCGGGCCGCTTGCGGGTCGCGGGAACGGTGGAACTGGGCGGGCTGACCCTGCCGCCGTCGCCCCACCGCATCGCCAAGCTGGTCGAGGGCGCACAGGCGATTTTCCCCGATCTCCCCGAGCCCGATCGCGACTGGATGGGTTTTCGCCCTTCGATGCCCGATTCGGTGCCCGTGATCGGCCCCTCGCGCGACGGGGCGGATGTCATCCATGCCTATGGCCACGGCCATATCGGCCTGACGCTGGCCCCCATCACGGCCGAGATCGTCGCGGCCTTGGTGGCAGGAAAGGCACCGCCGGTGGATCTGGCCCCCTATCTGCCCAGCCGGTTTGCCTAAGGCACCTGCGCCGATCAGGGAAAGGCCAGATCAGGCCCCGTCCGGAAGTATTAGACATTGTTGGTAAATGTTGTGTCCGGCTCCAGCCGGATCCATCGGCCTTCGGGTCGTCAATCGCGGCGATTTCCTGAATGAACCACGGGTTCCAGCTGTCCGGCTCCAGCCCAAGATAGAGCGCCAAGAGCCGCCTGAACCGCGCGGGCTCCATCGGCAAGACCTCTGCCCTGCCGCGCAAGCCAAGGTGCAACAGCACCCCGGCCGCCACGTCCAGATTCACGATCTCGACCGCACAGCGCGGATCCGCCTGCAAACGCCGCACCGATGACCCTTCGCGATGCCCGAGCATCCACAAGGCGCCTTCTTCCCAGATAAACCAGACCGGCGCATTGCGCGGGCCTTCCGCCTCCATCGTCGCAAGATTGGCCATCAGCGGCCGCGACAGAACGTCCTCAGGGTCGAAGGGCCGCGCCACCCTTTACAGCATCCCCGGCACCACCTGATCGGGCGGGCGGTGGCCGTCGGCGAAGGTCTTGATATTGATGATGACCTTCTCGCCCTGCTCGATCCGGCCCTCCAGCGTGGCCGAGCCCATATGCGGCAGCAAGACCACATTGGGCAGGGCGCGCAGCGTGGGCGAGACCTCGGTGCCGTGCTCATAGACATCAAGCCCGGCACCCCCCAGCTCACGGGCGGCCAGCATCCGCGTCAGCGCGTTTTCGTCGATCACTTCGCCGCGCGAGGTGTTGATGATGATGGCCGAAGGCTTCATCAGCTTCAGCCGCCGGGCGTTCATCAGATGGAATGTCGATGGTGTATGCGGGCAGTTGATCGACAGGATGTCCATGCGGCTGACCATCTGGTCAAGACTTTCCCACCAGGTCGCGTCCAGCTCTTGCTCGACGTCCGGGCGCAGGCGTTTGCGGTTGTGGTAATGCACCTGAAGGCCAAAGGCCCGTGCGCGCCGCGCCACCGCCTGCCCGATGCGGCCCATGCCAAGGATGCCCAGACGCCGCCCGCCCAAGCGCCCGCCAAGAAAGGCCGTGGGGGCCCAACCCTCCCACTTGCCGGCCTGCATCACGGCCAGCCCCTCGGGGATGCGCCGCGTCACCGCCAGCATCAAGGCCATGGTCATGTCAGCGGTGTCCTCGGTCACCACGCCCGGCGTGTTCGACACCAAGATGCCCCGGCTGCGGGCCGTGGCCACATCGATATGGTCCACCCCCGCTCCGAACGAAGCGATCAGCCGCAGCCGCTCGCCCGCCTTGGCGATCAGGCCCGCGTCGATCTGATCGGTGATCGTGGGCACCAGAACATCGGCCCGCGCCATGGCGGCGGCCAGTTCCTCGCGGGTCATCGGGCGGTCATCGTCGCGCAGGTCGACGTCGAACAACTCCTTCATCCGCGTCTCCACGGGTTCGGGCAAGCGTCGCGTCACGACAACACTCAGACGTCCTGCGGGCATTCGGGCCTCCCTGCACTTCCAAATCGCATCCCAGAATGGCAAAGTGACGAGAAGCGGGGCGAGGCACAAGCCCCGGTGAGCGGTAACGGCGGCGCGCAGGGCGACAATCCGGCAGGAAATGCTGCGAAAGGCACGGGCGATGACAGGGTTTTGCGGTTTTCGGACGGCGGGCATCGGGGTGATGCTGAGCATCGGTCTGGGGCTTGTCTTGACGGCGGGTCCGGCTGCGGCCCAGGCCAGCGCCGATGGCACGGTGACGCTCTCCGCCTCGGCCGAGAGCGGCCTTGCCTCGTCGCCCCGCCCAAGGGCCAATCCGCTGGTTCCAGCGCCCGAAGCTTTGGTGGATCAGGCGCAGCCGGCCGAACCCGCCGCCGCGCAGCCTGCGGCGATCGAGGCCCCTGCAAGCCAAACGACATCACCCCAAACGCCCGCAGCCAAGCCCGCGCGCGCCCCGCGCGATCCCTCGAAGGGCGCGGTCACCAACCTGCCGATCCCGCGCTTTGTCAGCCTCAAGGGCAATGAGGGCAATGCCCGCCGTGGCCCCAGCCTGACCCATCGCATCGACTGGGTCTTTACCACCTCGGGCATGCCGCTGCGCGTCACCGCCGAACATGAAAACTGGCGGCGGGTTGAAGACGCCGAAGGCTTGGGCGGCTGGGTGCATTATGCGCTGCTTTCGGGTGTGCGCTCGGCCATGGTGACCGCCGACATGGCCGAATTCCGCATGAAACCCACCGAGGGCGCCCCGGTCATGTTCAAGGCAGAACGCGGGGTGATCGGGCGGCTTTTGGCCTGCGAGCCCGACTGGTGTCGGATGAATGTGCAGGGCGAGCGTGGCTGGGTGCAGAAATCAGCACTTTGGGGTGTCATGCCGGGCGAGATTCTCGAGTAGACTGTCCGGGCGCAGGCGCATGAGGCTTGATCTGCAAGCCGCTGCCGCCTAAAGCGCGGCTCAGATTCCATGGTCCCCCCTTTTGCACAGGACCCGCGCCCGATGACCGTCCAAAAGCCCGTCCGCCTGAACCTGACTGCCGGTGCCGCCTCGGTTGTGGTGGCGGCGGTTCTGGTTGCGCTAAAGCTTTGGGCCTTGGGCGAAACGGGCGCGCTGTCGGTGGCTGCCTCGCTGGCCGACAGTGCGATGGACCTGATGATCTCGCTCGCGGCCATGGCGGCGCTGATCTACGCGGCCAAACCCGCCGATGAAGATCATGCCTTCGGCCATACCAGCGCTGAGGATCTGGCCGCCCTGGGGCAAGGGATCTTTATCCTTGTTGCGGCGGGCGTCATCGCCTTTGCCGCCGCCCAGCGCCTTCTTGATCCGCAGTCGCCGCACTTGCAGGCCGAAGGGCGCGGCATGGTGGCCATGGCGCTGTCAGTCGTGCTGACCTTGGGGCTTGTCTGGTGGCAGGGCCGGGTGGCGCGGGCCACGGGCAGCCGGGTGGTGGCGGCTGACCGCTTGCATTATCTGGGCGATCTTCTGCCCAATATCGGGGCAATCGCGTCGCTTTGGGCCTCCTCGGCCTTTGGCATGGGCCAGATCGATTCGGTGGTGGCCATCGGCGCGGCGGTGATGCTGGCCCTTGGTGCCCTGCGCATCGGCAAGGGGGCGTTTGATGCGCTGATGGACCGCCGCGCCGATCCGGCAATCATTGCCGGCATCGGCAAGATTGCCGCCAACTGGCCCGGAGTGCATGGCTATCACGATCTAAAAACCCGCACCGCCGGAAGCCGGATCTTCGTCAACATCCATATCGAGTTGGACGGCAGCCAATCGCTGCGCCAGGCCCATGACATCGGGGCTGGCCTGCGCCGCGCCATCCTGCAAGCCTATCCGCAGGCCGATGTCATCATCCACAAGGATGTGGTGGGCGAGACCTGAGTTCCTCGCGCCTTTGGCAAATTCTTTGGAAAATTCTCGCTGCTCCCTTGCATCGCAGCGCGACTGGCCGCAGTCTTGCACGAATTATCCACCCGTATGACAACGCACCATGTCCACCGACCGCCGCCCCTATCGCCGCGAAACCGAAGAAAGCCGCCGCGAGGCGCTGATCGAGGCTGCGCTTGATCTGGTGGCCGAAGGCGGGCCGCAGGCGGCCACCGTGCGCGCCATTGCCACCCGAGCGGGCGTCACGCCGGGGCTGATCCGGCATTACTTTGCCAGCAAAGAGGAACTGACCCGCGCAGCCTATCGCCGGCTGGTGCAGATCCTGACCGACGACAGCGCGCGCGCCTTGCGCGCTGCACCTGCCAGCCCGACCGACCGGCTGGCCAGCTTTGTTGCCGCCTCGCTTTCGCCCCCGGTGGTGGACCCGATGCGGCTTGGGCTTTGGGCGGGCTTGCTCAACACCCTGCGCAGCGACCCCGAAATGCGCCAGATCCATGAACAGGGCTATCACAGCTATCGCGACCTTCTGGAAGGGCTGATCGCCGCCCTGCCACGCGATGCCGGCCCCGAGCAATGCCGCCACGACGCCATCGCCTGCAATGCGGTGATCGACGGGCTGTGGCTGGAAAGCTAGGCCTTGCCGCAGGGTTTTGCGTCGGGCGAATTGCAGGCGATTGGTCTTGCCGCCGTTTCGGCCATTCTGAAGGTTGATCTGAAGGCGCCCGGCAGATGAGATATTCCACCCTAACCGACCGGCTGCAGGGGCTTGGCGGTGCGAAATGGGAGATCCATGCGCTTGCCCGCGACATGAAGCGCGCGGGCCGCGCGGTGATCGAATTGACCATTGGCGAGCCAGACGTGCCCTGCCCGCCGGGCCTGATCGAGGCCGCTACGGCGGCCATGCAGGCCGGTCGCACCGGCTATTGCAATGGCCATGTCGAGCCCGCGACCCTGGCGGCCATTGCCCAGCGCTACAGCGCCCGGCGGGGCCGCACCTTGGGGCCTGAGAATGTCATCACCCTGCCCGGCACCCAGACCGCGCTCTTCGCCGTTCTTTGCACGCTTGCCGGTCCGGGCGACGAGGTGATCGTGGCCGACCCGATGTATGCCACCTATGACGGGCTGATCGCCGCCACCGGCGCAACGGCGGTTCCCGTGGCCATGCGCCCGGAACAGGGCTTTCGCCTGCAAGCCGCCGATGTGGCCGAAAGGATCACGCCGCGCACCCGCGTCTTGTTCCTGAACACGCCCCATAATCCCACGGGTGCGGTGCTGCGTGCCGATGAGATCGCCGCCTTGGGCGCGCTGGCGCTTGCCCATGATCTTTGGATCGTCTCGGACGAGGTCTATGAGGATCTGGTGTTCGACGGCATCGCCTTTGCCTCGCCCCTCGATCTGTCCGATCTGGCCGACCGCACGGTCGTCACGGGTTCGATCTCCAAATCGCACGCCGCGCCCGGCTTTCGGTCGGGCTGGTGCGTCGGCCCGGCCGAATTCTGCGCCCGGATGCTGCCCCTGTCGGAAACCATGCTCTTCGGCAGCCAGCCCTTCATCGCCGACATGACCGCGCTGGCCGTGACCCAAGGCTCGCCCGTGGCGCGGGGCATGGCCGGCCGCTTTGCCACCCGCGCCGACAGGATTCATGCCCGCCTGCACGGTCAGTCGGGCCTTCGGGTTCACCGGCCCGAGGCGGGAATGTTCGCGCTTCTTGACATCCGCGCCTCCGGCCTGTCCGGCATCGCCTTTGCCCACGCGCTGCTGGAACGCACCGGCGTCGCCACCATGCCGGGGGAAAGTTTCGGAAGCGGGCTTCCAGGCTGGCTCAGGCTTTCGCTTACTCAACCCGATGGCGTGATGGAAACCGCCTGCGACCGCATCGCCGCCTTTGCTGCCAAGACCATGGGAGACCCTGAATGAACACCGTCGGCATGAGATTGGTCGAGGGGCTGCACGCCCGCGGCGTTGAGGTGGTCTTTGGCATCCCCGGCGTGCATACGGTTGAGATGTATCGCGGATTGTCCGGCAGCCCCGTGCGCCATGTGACGGCCCGGCACGAACAGGGCTGCGCCTTCATGGCCGATGGCTATGCCCGCGCCACCGGCAAACCCGGCGTGGCGCTGGTCATCACCGGCCCCGGCCTGACCAACGCCATCACCGCCATGGCACAGGCGCGCGAGGATTCGATCCCCATGCTGGTGATCTCGGGCGTCAATCGGCGCCGGTCTTTGGGCAAGGGCTGGGGCCTGTTGCACGAACTGCCCGACCAGCAGGCGATGATCGCCACGTTATGCCCCACCCGCCGCATCACCGACCCCTCGCAGGTGGGCGACACCCTGGACTGGGCCTTTGCCACCATGGCCACAGGCCGCCCCGGCCCGGTGCATATCGAGGTGCCGACCGACGTCATGCCGATGGAATGTCCGGCCCTATCCGGCCC
>VGDH01000010.1 GCA_016869835.1 Alphaproteobacteria bacterium | reverse complement strand
TTTGACCCCCTCGCTCTTCGCTCGGGGGAGGGTCACATGGGTCAAATCTCAATGGAAATTATGCGCCTACACGGGTCACTTCTCACTGGAAATCAACAGATTTTACATAAATATCTAATTTAAAGTGATTTTTTTTAACAAAAAATGGGGCTGTCTGCCCCCCTCGCGCGTGCCGCGCTCACCCCCCGAGGGTATTTCGGCCAAGATGAACCCCTAAAGCCGAGACAGGGCGCGCGGGGGTTCAGGCTGCGGGCGTGTCGGTGGGGCCGAGTTCGGTTTCGAGGAATTTCTCGAAGGCGTCGAGGTCGATCGGGTCGAACTGCCCAAAGCCCTGCATCCAGACCGAGGCGTCGCGCATGGCGTCGGGTTCCAGCTTGCACCAGATCACCCGGCCGCGCTTTTCGCGGCTGATGAGCCCGGCCTCGGCGAGGATGCCGAGGTGTTTGGAGATCGCCGCGAGGCTGATGTCGAAGGGTTCGGCCACATCGGTGACGGCCATGTCATCTTCGAGGAGCATGGCCAGGATCGCCCGGCGGGTCGGGTCGGCGAGGGCGGCGAAGGTGGTGTCGAGTGTGGCGGGCATGGCGGACTATTGCGGCGTTGCGCGGCAATCGTCAACCGGATGGTTGAATGAGGCGCGGGGCCGGGATCTGGCCTCGGACGGGTGGTCAGGGCGGATCGCGGGGTTGCGGCAGAATGGAAAACCTAGTCTTTTCAGATGGATATTGGGTAGTTCTTGGGCGCTTTGGCATCTTGACTCGGGGCGGGGGCTTCGCTTAGGTGTCCTGCGACTTCTCTTGAGGCGATTTGCCATGGTGTCAGAGGCTGACCGCGCACGACTTGAGGCGCTGGAAAAGCGGATTGCCGAGGCGAAGCAGGCGGTGAACCCCGCCAGCAGCACGAAGGGAGATCAGTATTCGCAGGCCCAACTGGCATGGCGGATGGTGATTGAGCTGGTGGCCGGTCTTGGGATCGGCTTTGGCATCGGATACGGGCTGGACCATCTTTTCGGGACCATGCCGATCTTTCTGGTGCTGTTCATCTTCGCGGGGCTGGCGGCGGGTATCCAGACCATGCTGCGCTCGGCGAAGGAAGTAGAGATGCGACGGGTCGCCAAGGCGGCCGAAAAAGGGGAAGACGGACGTGGCAACTGAGAACGCAGCACATGGCGAAAGCCTGGTTTTCCACCCGCTGGACCAGTTCAAGATTACCCGTTTGTTCGGCGAAGGCCCGATCGAGTGGTATACGCCCACCAATGCCACGCTTTGGATGGCGCTGGCCATCATCACCATCACCGTGATCTTCGTTCTGGGCTCGAAGGGCCGGGCGCTGATCCCGACGCGGATGCAGTCGGTGGGTGAGCTGGCTTATGGCTTCATCTACAAGATGGTGGAAGATGTCGTCGGCCATGACGGGGCCAAGTATTTCCCGATGATCATGACGCTGTTCATCTTCATCCTGACGGCCAACTTCCTGGGGCTGATCCCCGGTTCGTTCACGCCGACAAGCCATATCGCGGTGACGGCGGTCATGGGCTTTGGCTTTTTCATCTTTGTGACCATTCTGGGCTTTGCCAAGAACGGCATGGCGTTTCTGGGCCTGTTCTGGATGAAGGATGCGCCTTTGGTGCTGCGCCCCATCATCGCCGTGATCGAGGTGATCTCGTATTTCGTGCGCCCGGTGAGCCATTCGATCCGTCTGGCCGGCAACATCATGGCCGGTCACGCGGTGATCAAGGTGTTTGCCGCCTTTGCGCCCTTGGTGCTGATCTCGAGCGGGATCGGTCTGGTGGTGACGCCAGTGTCGATCCTTGCCATCACCGCCATTTATGCACTTGAGGTTCTGGTGTCTGCCATCCAGGCCTATGTGTTCACCATTCTGGCCTGCGTCTACCTGCGCGATGCGCTGCATCCGTCGCACTGATCTGCAAGCTGGACAATCAAACTGACTATTCCATCGTAAGGAGAAGACACATGGATCTCGCAGTTCTCGCCGATATGGGCAAATTCATCGGTGCCGGTCTGGCCGCCATCGGTTCGGGCGCCGCTGCCATCGGTGTTGGCAATGTGGCCGGCAACTTCCTCGCGGGCGCTCTGCGCAATCCGTCGGCTGCCGGTTCGCAGACTGCCACTCTCTTCATCGGTCTGGCCTTCGCCGAAGCTCTGGGGATCTTCTCGTTCCTCGTCGCGCTTCTGCTGATGTTCGCCGTCTGATCTGACCTTCGCATCCTTACGGTCAGGGATGCAGGGCCAGCCGATATCGGGTATCGGGCCTTGCATCCCTGAAATTCCCAAAGGGTCCGACGGAGGACAAGAGACATGGCGACCGAAACGACGGCCACGGATGTGGCGCATGGGGGCACAGGGATGGCCGAGGCAGGGATGCCTCAGCTGGACTTCTCGACCTTCCCCAACCAGATTTTCTGGCTTTTGATCACGCTGGCCGTGATCTACTTCGTGTTGTCGCGCGTCGCGCTGCCGCGCATTGGCGCGGTTCTGGCCGAGCGCAAGGGCACGATCACCAATGACCTTGCCGCAGCCGAAGAGCTGAAGCAGAAGGCCGTGGGCGCCGAGAAGGCCTATAACGACGCGCTGGTTGCGGCCCGTGCCGAGGCGGCCAAGATCGTGGCTGCGGCCAAGGCCGATATCCAGAAGGATCTGGACAAGGCGCTGGCCAAGGCCGATGCCGAGATTGCCGCCAAGGCGGCCGAATCCGAAAAGCGGATTGGCGACATTCGCGCCGGGGCCATGGAAGCCGTGACCGAGGTCGCCAAGGACACCGCCAAGGAATTGGTGGCGGCCCTGGGTGGCAAGGCCGATGCCAAGGCTGTCACCGCCGCCGTGACTGCCGCGTTGAAAGGGTAAGGCCATGAAACATCTGATCCTTCCCTTTGCCCTGTTGAGCGCCAGCCCCGCCTTTGCGGCCGGTGGCCCATTCTTCTCGCTGTGGAATTCGAACTTTGTGGTTCTGCTGGCCTTCCTGGTGTTTATCGGGATTCTGCTGTGGGCCAAGGTTCCGGGCAAGCTGGGCGGCATGCTGGATGCGCGTGCCAACCAGATCAAGGCCGAGCTGGCCGAGGCCCGGGCGCTGCGCGAAGAGGCACGTGCGCTGCTGTCGTCTTACGAGAAGAAGCAGAAGGACGTGCAGGAACAGTCCGAACGCATCGTGGCGGCTGCCAAGGATGAGGCTTTGGCCGCGGCCAAGCAGGCCAAGGAAGATCTGAAGCTGTCGATCGCGCGCCGTCTGGGTGCGGCCGAAGATCAGATCGCCAGCGCCGAGGCTTCGGCCCTGCGTCAGGTGCGTGAGCGGGCGGTGACCGTGGCGGTTGCTGCGGCGGCCGATGTGCTGGCCAAGCAAAGCTCGGCCGAAGCGGCGGCGGCCTCGATCGACGAGGCGATTGCACAGGTTGAAGCGAAGCTGCACTAAGCCTTGCCTGACAAGAAACAGGAAAACCCCGGGCTGGCCCTGGGGTTTTTTCGTTAGTGGCGGCTTTTTTCGTGTTGCAGGCGCTGGCGGGCGATGGCCTCGTTCCGGGCGGCCTTGATCTGGTCGGACATGGATCGGGTGACATAATCCATATGCGCCTCGACCGCCGCGCGGGCGGCCTTCGGGTCGCGCGCCTGGATGCCGGTGTTGATGGCGCGGTGCTGGTCCAGAAGCATGTCGCGGGTCAGGCGGTTCTTGAACATCACTTGCCGGTTGTAGAACACGCCCTGGCGTAAAAGGTCATACATCGTGCGCATCATGTGCAGCATGACGACGTTATGGCTGGCCTCGATAATGGCCATGTGGAAATTGGCGTCGAGGTCGGCCTCATCGGTCGGGTCGCGTTTCTGATGTGCCGCTTCCATCTTGCGGAAGATGGTGTCGATCACCTCAAGATCGGTGTTCGAGCCGAAATGCGCCGCGCGTTCGGCGGCCAGCCCCTCCATGTCGCGGCGGAAGGCGACATAGTCGAAAACCGCGTCTTCATAGGTTGAGAAAAGCTCGATCAGCGCGGGTGAAAAGGCCGAGCCCAGCACATCGGCGACAAAGACCCCGGCATTGGGTTTGGCCATGAGCAGGCCCCGGTCTTGCAGATCGGCGATGGCTTCGCGCAGCGAGGGGCGCGAGACGCCCAGCCGGTCAGAGAGTTCGCGTTCCGAGGGCAGGCGTTCGCCGGGGCGCAGGATGCCGCGCAGGATCAGGAGTTCCACCTGATGGACCACGCTCTGCGAGAGCTTTTCCGCTTCGATCTTCTGGAACGGCATCGTCTCCTCCGGCGATTGGTTCAAACATATGACCAATTTCGGGGAAACATCAATGAAGAAGGGCCGGAGGTTTCCCCTCCGGCCCAAAATTTTCCTGACAGGTGACGCGGGGTTCAGCGCGTCGGGCGGATGATGATTTCCACCCGGCGGTTCATCGCGCGGCCCGCTTCGGTCTGGTTGGCGGCGATTGGCGCATCTTCGCCGCGCCCGATGGTGGCGATGCGGCCCGCCGGCACGCCCGAGCTGCGCAGCACCTCGGCCACGGCGACGGCGCGGCGTTGCGACAGGTCCTGGTTATAGGCGGCCTCGCCGACGTTGTCGGTATGGCCGATCACCTCGATGGTGGAGTTGGGATAGCGGATCAGGCTGGAGCCCACCGCGCGCAGGTCGCCGACCAGATTGCCCGAAAGCGCGGCGCTGTCGGTGGCGAACAAAAGGTCTTGCGGCATGTTGACGACCAGATAGCCGCCCATGTTGGTGACCGAGATGTTGGAGTTCAACGAACTGCGCAGTTCGGCCGCCTGACGGTCAAGGTCCGAACCGATGGCCGCGCCGGTGGCGGCACCGACCGCGCCGCCCAGGATCGCGCCCTTCAGTTCATCCCCGTCGCCCGACACCGCGACACCGGCCATGGCGCCCAGCATCCCGCCGATGATTGCGCCGCTTTTGGCGCGGGCGTTCGGGTCTTCGGGATAGGCGTTGGGATCAACGCAGGCCGAAAGGGTCAGCGCGCCAAGGGCGGCGAGAATCATCGGGGTCTTAAGGGTCATGGTCGTGCCTCGTTACTTGGGGTCGGCGTTTTCCGCCTTGGGGTTCGGCGTTTCCCGCCTTGGGCCCCATATAGCAGGCTTGGCCCTGCTATCCCATAGCAGCGCCGGGCAAACGCGGGTTCTTGCCCATCACGGCTGCGTGTTGGTCGGGGCTGGGCGGTCTGAGCGGCTGTCTTCGCGGGCGCTTTCCCAGGCGAGAAGCGCGCGTTTCACCGGCAGGCCCCAGTGATAGCCGCCAAGCGCCCCCGATTGGCGCAGCGCGCGGTGGCAGGGGATGAGATAGCTGATCGGGTTGCGCCCGACGGCGGTACCGACCGCGCGCACCGCCTTGTCATGGCCGATGGCGCGGGCCAGTTCGCCGTAGCTGGTGACATGGCCCGAAGGGATGGACAAGAGCGCCTCCCAGACCTTGATCTGGAAGGGGGCGCCGATGAGGTGAAGCCGCGTCTCGCCTGCGCCGAAGGCGGCGGCGGCAAGGGGGGCGATGGCGGCATCGTCGCGTAGAAAATCGGCGGCGGGCCAGCGCCGCATCAGGTCATCGGTCGCCGCCGTCTGCCCCATTTCGGTGGCAAAGCCCATGCCGCAGATGCCGCGCGGGGTGGCCATGACGACGGTTTCGCCAAAGGGCGAGGGGGCAAGCCCCCAGCGGATGGTCAGCCCGGCACCGCCCTTGGCATAAGTGCCGGGGGTCATCGCCTCCCATGTCACGAAAAGATCATGCAGGCGCCCGGGGCTGGACAGGCCGGTTTCATGGGCAGTGGCAAGCGTGGTGAAGCGCTGGGCGAGAAGGTCGCGGGCGTGGTCAAGGGCCAGGTATTGCAGATAGCGTTTCGGGCTGACCCCGACCCATTGGCTGAACAGGCGTTGGAAATGGGCAGGCGACAGGCCGATGCGGGCAGCAAGGGTTTCAAGCGTCATGCCGGGGCCGGCCTGGTCCATCTCGCGCAGGGCCCGCGCGATGGTGGCGTAGTGGTAGCTGGGGCTTTGGTCGGTCATGGCGCTCTCCTGCGGGGCAAGCTTAGGGGAAGCTGCGGGCGTAGGCGACCCGGATCTTGCGGGAAGAGCGTTGCAGCCGCACCGCCCGATGGTGCATAGATCGGCCATGGCCAAGCAGCTTTCCTATCCCGCGATGCAGCGCATCTTTGCCCGGTTCCAGGAATTGGAGCCCGAGCCGAAGGGCGAGTTGCACCATGTCAACGCCTTTACCCTGGTGGTCGCGGTCGCGCTTTCGGCGCAGGCCACCGATGCGGCTGTGAACAAGGCCACCGCGCGGCTGTTTCACATTGCCGACACGCCCGAAAAGATGCTGGCCTTGGGCGAAGAGGGCCTGATCGAGCATATCAAGACGATTGGCCTGTTCCGCAACAAGGCCAAGAACGTCATCCGCTTGAGCCAGATGCTGATTGATGAGTATGGCGGGCAGGTGCCTTCGTCCCGCGCGGCCTTGCAATCCTTGCCCGGTGTGGGGCGCAAGACGGCCAATGTCGTCTTGAACATGTGGTTCCACCAGCCTGCGCAGGCGGTGGATACCCATATCTTCCGCGTCGGCAACCGCAGCGGCATTGCACCGGGCCGCGACGAGGCGGCGGTGGAGCGCGCCATTGAAGACAACGTGCCTGCCGAGTATCAGCAACACGCGCATCACTGGCTGATCCTGCATGGCCGCTATATCTGCGTGGCGCGCAAACCCAAATGCGGCATCTGCCCCATTCGCGATGACTGCCAGTTCGAGGACAAGACCGCATGAAGAAGTATCAGGTTGTGGGCATCGGCAATGCGATTGTCGATGTGATCACGCAGGCCGATGAGTCCTTCATTGAGATGATGGGCATCGAAAAGGGCATCATGCAACTGGTCGAGCGCGAGCGGGGCGAGCTTTTGTATGCCGCGATGAAAGACCGGGTGCAGGCGCCGGGTGGGTCTGTGGCCAATACGCTGGCCGGGCTTGGCAATCTGGGTCTGAAAACCGCCTTCATTGGTCGGGTGCATGATGACACCCTGGGCCGGTTCTATGCCCAGGGCATGGCCGAGGATGGCACCGATTTCGTCAACCCTCCGGTGCCTGGGGGGGAATTGCCGACCTCGCGGTCGATGATCTTTGTGTCCAAGGATGGTGAGCGGTCGATGAACACCTATCTGGGCATCTCGTCCGAGCTTGGCCCTCAGGACGTGTCGGATGCGGTGGCGGGGGATACGGATTATCTGTTCCTTGAGGGCTATCTTTACGACAAGCCCAAGGGCAAGGCGGCCTTCGAGCGGGCGGCGAAGCTGTGCCAGAAGGCCGGGGGCCGCGCGGGGATTGCGCTTTCGGACCCGTTCTGCGTCGACCGGCATCGCGACGACTTTCGCCGGTTGGTGAAGGATCTGGATTATGTGATCGGCAACGAGCATGAGTGGTCGAGCCTGTATCAAACCGATCTGGAGGCCGCTTTGGCCCAAGCCGTGCAGGATGCGGGGCTTGTGGTTTGCACGCGGTCGGGCGATGAGGTGATCTTGGCGCGCGGGGCCGAGCGCGCCGTGGTGCCGGTGCGTCGGGTGGTGCCGGTGGATGCCACCGGCGCGGGCGATCAGTTTGCCGCCGGTTTCATCTATGGCATGGCGACGGGGCAGGGGCTGGAACTGGCGGGCCGTATGGGTTGTGCGGCGGCGGCCGAGGTCATCAGCCATTACGGTGCACGGCCCGAGGCCAACTTGAAGGCGCTTTTTCGGGCGCAGGGGCTTTTGTAAGGAAAAACGGCATGGATTACGCAGCGGCAGGCAATTTGATTTCGTTGGGCAAGCACCCCAAGCACAAGGTCGGCAAGAAGGGTTTGGGCGCCGAGAAAAGCCCGCGCGGGGGCAAGGCTTCGAAAGAGGAGCTTTTGGCGCGGATGAAGGCGGCGGCTGAGGCCAAGAAAAAGGGCTGAGGGTTTTCGGGGATTTCCCCTTTGGCGGGGGATAGCCCCCCACCCCCAGCCCCTCCTTACGAGGGGGAGGGGAGGCGCGTGGTGTTCAGGCTTGGGGGGGTTGGCTGGATCGTGGGAAACAGAGGCGCGGGGCCGGACTTGAACCGGCATCAAGCCGGATAACCGGCCCCCCTTACCCATCGGGGTACACCGCGCGGTGCTGGCAAATCCCCCTCCCACGTCCGGGGCGTCTTCGCGGTATGAGCGCGACAAGCGAGTGCCTTTGCCAGCCCCAAAATCATGCCGCCTTTCTGTCTTTGGGTCAACCGTGTGGCGGGCGCGTGTTAAACGGAGCGCGGCCGTTCTGTGGGGGGCAGTGGCCCAATGGCGATGAACGGTCGTTTTCCGCGCTTCCTGTAAGGGCCACCCGAACGGCAAAGGGGGCGCAGCTTGCGGCGGTCCCCCGAAGTCGACCGCTGTTTTTCGTCATGCAGGCAGATGCCCGGATTGGGTTAACTGAAGCTGCGTGGCTTGCCGCGCAGGCGCCAGGCCTTGAGCGCCTCGCCCTTGCCTGAGGAGGACAGGATGGCCACGGCAAAGCCATCGGCTGCCAGCCGCCGCGCCGCCGCCGCCCCCATGCCCGAGCCGCCCGCCGTGATGACCGCAACCTTTTGCATTTCCGCCCCCTTGGTGTTTTGCTGGCCGAAAGGTGGCACGCAGGCGCGGGCCCCGCAAGGAGGAGACCGCCATGAAACCCGGCCCGCGCAACCTGATCACCGATGTCGCGGGGCTGCGGGTGGGCCATGCGGTGGATGCGGCCCTGCGGTCGGGCTGCACGGTTCTGGTCGGGGATCGGCCATTCACGGCGGCGGTGCATGTGATGGGCGGGGCGCCCGGCACGCGGGAGACGGATCTTTTGGCGCCTGATCGGCTGGTGCAAGAGGTGGATGCCTTGGTGCTGTCGGGTGGGTCGGCCTTTGGGCTGGATGCCTGTTCGGGGGTGGCAGATTGGTTGCGCGCGATGGGGCGCGGCTTTGCGGTGGGTGATCAGCGGGTGCCGATCGTGCCGGGGGCCATTCTGTTTGATCTCTTGAACGGCGGCGACAAAAGTTGGCAGCGCAATCCCTATGCCGATCTGGGTTTGGCGGCCTTGCAGGCGGCGGGGCCAGAGTTTGCGCTTGGCAGCGCGGGGGCGGGCTATGGCGCGCTGACGGGGCGGTGGAAGGGCGGGCTGGGCAGCGCCTCGGCCGTTCTGGACAGTGGGATTACGGTCGGGGCTTTGGTTGCCGTCAATGCGCTGGGCTCGGCCACCATCGGCGAGGGGCCGGGGTTTTGGGCGCATCCGTTTGAGTTGGGGGGTGAGTTTGGCGGATTGGGGGCGCAGGGCCGTTATGATGCGGCGGCGGAACCAGAGCCGATGAAGCGGATGGGCGAGGCCACGACGATTGCGATTGTCGCCACCGATGCGTGGTTGACCCAGGCCGAATGCCAGCGCATGGCCACGGCGGCGCAGGATGGGATGGCGCGGGCCTTGGTGCCGTCACATACGCCCTTGGATGGCGATCTGGTCTTTGCCGCCGCGACGGGGGAGCGGGTGATGGCTGACCCCTTGCGCGACTCGTTCCAGATGGGCCATGCGGCGGCAAGTTGCCTTGCCCGCGCGATTGCGCGTGCGGTTTATGAGGCGAGCCCGATGCCGGGGGACCGGCAACCGGCTTGGGCGCGGGTTTACGGGCGGCGCTAGGTTAGCTGGACAACCCGCCCGCAAGGTCGGGCATGTCGATGGCTGAGAAGCCATAGTGGCGCAGCCAGCGAAGGTCGCTTTCGAAGAAGGCGCGCAGGTCTGGGATGCCGTATTTCAGCATGGCGATACGGTCGATGCCCATGCCGAAGGCAAAGCCCTGCCATTCGTCGGGGTTGACGCCTGCGGCGGCCAGCACCTTGGGGTGAACCATGCCGGAACCAAGGATCTCCATCCACTTGTCGCCTTCGCCGATGCGGAGTTGTCCTCCGACGTTGGAATAGCGGATGTCGACCTCGGCCGAGGGTTCGGTGAAGGGGAAATGCGAGGCGCGGAAGCGCAGTTCGACCTTGTCCACCTCGAAAAACGCGCGGCAGAATTCCTCGAGAGTCCATTTCAGATTGGCCATCGAGATGTCGCGGTCAATCGCCAGACCTTCAACCTGATGGAACATCGGCGTGTGGGTCTGGTCCATGTCCATGCGGTAGACGCGGCCCGGGGCGATGACGCGGATGGGCGCGCCTTGTTCGGTCATGGCACGGATTTGCACCGGGCTGGTGTGGGTGCGCAGCACATGCGGCGGGCGGGCGTCGCCTGCGTCGCGGTGCATGAAGAAGGTGTCATGTTCCTGCCGCGCGGGGTGTTCGGGCGGGATGTTCAGCGCGTCGAAGTTATACCAGTCGGATTCCACCTGCGGGCCTTCGGCGACGGCAAAGCCCATGTCGGCGAAAATGGCGGTGAGTTCTTCCATCACCTGGCTCACCGGGTGGATGGTGCCGCGCGGGCGCGGGCGGCCGGGAAGCGTGACGTCTAGCCATTCCTCGCGCAGGCGGGCGTCAAGGGCGGCATCGGAGAGGCCAGCCTTTTTGGCGCGGAGTGCGGCGTCGATCTCATCCTTAAGGACGTTCAGCATGGCACCGGCGGCCTTGCGTTGGTCGGGCTCCATCTTGTCCAGACCCGCCATCAGCGCGGAAATCTCGCCCTTCTTGCCTAGGGCGGATACGCGCAATTCTTCCAAGGCAGCCTCGTCCTGGACGGTGGCGACCGCCGTCAGATATGTGGCCTTCAGATCGTCAAGCCCGTCCATCACGCGCCTCCTTTGGGTGGCAATCGTGCTAGCGGGAAGGCCCCGCCGATGCAAGGGGGCGACGCGGTGTGCCTGAGGTCAGGCGTTACGGCGCAGGCTGGCGGCGATCAGATGCGGGCGATTGCGGTGAAAGCTGAAGGCGGTGGGGACGATCCCCCTTTTCAAGGCGCAGGCCGGCAGGGGAAGCGGGGCTTCGGCGTGGAAGAGCGCCTCGATCGCGGCGTGATCTTCGGGCATCAGCGGCAGGCGGGCTTCGGACTGGGTCAGCGAGAGGCGCTGGTGCAGGTCGATGCAGAAGGCGCGGGCGGCGGTGTCATCCATGGCGGGCGGGGCATAGATGTGCAGCCCGGCCCGCAGCGCCCGGGCCAAGAGCAAAAGCCCGGTGGCGCGGTCCATGTCGGGTTGGTGGGCGATCCAATGGGCGGCCAGAAGAAGGTCGATCGTGGCGTTCGGGTCGTCGAATTCGACACCGCGCGCAAAGGTATGCCAGACCTTCGGCCCTTGGGTTTCGATCCAGGCCTTGAGCCCATCGGGAAGGGCAACCGGCTGGGCAATCGGGCCGGGGTGTTCACTCATACGCGTCACATGACCTCCTGTGGGTTCATCTTTGCAGTGGTTGTGGACAATCGCGGCGGAATTGCGGTGGATTGGGGGAATTTTCGAAACAATGGGGCGAATGCCCCCCTTCGCTGCTGCGATGGGCCGCCTGGGCGCGATCACGCGATCTGACGTCTCTGTCACCGGCCTGAAACAATGGCATCCGGTCTGGGTCGCCTGTCGTTTCGGTCAGGACGAGGCAAGGATGCCCGTTGTTCAACAGAAGAGATTGCATCATGAAATTGAAACTGACCCTGGCCATGCTGGCCTTTTCGGCGACTGCGGCGCAGGCGCAGAGCATCACCGACATTGCGGCGGGGGACGAACGTTTTTTCACCCTTGTGGCGGCGGTCACCGCGGCTGGGCTGGCCGATACCCTGGCACGTCCGGGCCATTTCACGGTGTTCGCCCCGGTCAATGAGGCCTTTGCGGCCCTGCCTGCGGGCACGGTTGACATCCTGTTGAAGCCGGAAAACAAAGGGCAGTTGACCGATATTCTGCTGTACCATGTCGATGACCGCAATCTGCCCGCTGCCGGCATTCCGGCCGGGTCCAACTATTTCAAGCCGATGCTGACCAGCCAGCGGCTGTGTATCACCGCCGGGGCCGATGGGGTGACCGTTGCCGATGGCACGGGCGAGGTGGCCAATGTGATCATCGCCGACATCAAGGCCGACAATGGCGTGATCCATGTGATCGACAAAGTGCTGTTGCCGGGCAAGCGCCCTGCCTGCCACTGAACGAGCGGACCTTGACCAAAGCGTCCGCCAGACTGGACTCTGGTGGGCGCATGTCTGTCTTGCGCGGTCGGGTCTCGGGCTATGAGCCGTCGGCCGCCATCAGCGCCTTGATCAGGGCTTGGGCGTCGGGGCTGTCCCAATGGGCGTCACCGATCAGGCGGCCGACTTCGTGGCCTTCGGGGTTGATGATCACCGTCACCGGCAGGCCCATGACGCCCATGGCGCGGGCGAGTTCGGATTTTGGATCGCGGATGTTTTCAAGGTTCGCAATGGCGGCCTCGGTGAAAAACCGTTCAATCGCGGTGGGGTCGTTGCGGCCGGTTGCAAGGGGGACCACGGCAATCTCGGGCATGGCGGCTTGCAACCGATCCAGCGCGGGCATTTCCTCGCGGCAGGGGGGGCACCATGTGGCCCAGAAATTCAGGACCACCCATTTGCCCTGAAACTCGGCCATCGTGCGCGGGCCGTCTGCCATGTCGATCAGGGCGGCGTCTGGCAGGGGGGCCGGGTCGGACAGCACCATTTTGGCCATGTCGCCGGTGACAAAGGCCGACAGATCGGCATGGGCCGGGTTTGCACCAAGCATCAAGGCCGTATAAAGCACCGCAAGAGCGTTCCGCATTCTTCCCCCAACAGGCCAGATCATGACCCAATCCAAAGACACCGCCGCGAACACCATGTGGGGTGGGCGCTTTGCCTCGGGCCCCGATGCCATCATGACGGCGATCAACGCCTCGATCGGCTTTGACCAGCGGCTTTATGCGCAGGACATTGCCGGATCGCGCGCCCATGCCGCCATGTTGGCCGCGCAAGGTATCCTTAGCGATAGCGATGCGGCGGCCATTGGGGAAGGGCTGCTCACGGTGTTGTCAGAGATCGAGGGGGGGAAGTTCACCTTTTCGACGGCGCTCGAGGATATTCACCTGAACGTGGAAAGCCGTTTGACCGAGATTGTCGGCGAGGCGGGCAAGCGGTTGCACACGGGGCGCAGCCGCAACGATCAGGTGGCGGTGGATTTCCGGCTGTGGGTGCGCGACCAATGCGACGCGGCGATTGCCGGGCTGACCGAATTGATGCGGGCGTTCTTGGCGCAGGCCGAGGCGGGGGCAGATTGGGTGATGCCGGGGTTCACCCATTTGCAGACCGCCCAGCCGGTGACATGGGGGCATCACATGCTGGCCTATGTCGAGATGTTCGCCCGCGACCGGTCGCGCTTTGAAGATGCGCGCAAACGGATGAATGAGTGCCCCTTGGGGGCGGCCGCCTTGGCGGGGACGTCTTTCCCGATTGACCGCTTTGCCACGGCGAAGGCGCTGGGCTTTGATCGGCCTACGGCGAACAGCCTTGATTCGGTGTCGGATCGCGATTTCGCTTTGGAGTTTCTGGCGGCCAGCAGCATTTGCGCCATGCACCTCAGCCGCTTTGCCGAGGAATTGGTGATCTGGTCCTCTGCCCAGTTCCGGTTCGTGCGGCTGTCGGACAAGTGGACCACGGGCAGTTCCATCATGCCGCAGAAGAAGAACCCCGATGCGGCGGAGTTGTTGCGCGCGAAGCTGGGGCGGATCCTGGGGGCGACGGTGGCCTTGTTCACCATCATGAAGGGTCTGGTGCTGACCTATTCCAAGGACATGCAGGAAGACAAAGAGCAGACATTTGACGCCGCCGACACGCTGATGCTGGGCTTGGCCGCGATGACCGGGATGGTCAGCGATATGACCGCCAACCGCGAGGTGCTGCGGGCGGCGGCGGCGAGCGGATTTTCCACCGCGACCGATTTGGCAGATTGGCTGGTGCGGCGGCTGGGCCTGCCCTTCCGCGATGCCCACCATGTCACCGGAACGCTGGTGGCCATGGCGGAAAAGGCGGGCATTGACCTGCCGGACCTGACGCTTCAGCAGATGCAATCGGTTCATGCGGGCATCACGGCTGAGGTGTTCGAGGTTCTGGGCGTGGAAAACTCGGTCCGGTCGCGCCTGTCCTATGGCGGAACCTCGCCGGTGCGGGTGGCCGAGCAGGTGGCGCGCTGGAAAGCCGCGCTGGGCTAAGGCATGCTTGGCCACGGGCGATCGGCCTTTCGTTTAGGCCCCCGGGCGCAGCCGCGAAAGGGCTTGCGCCAGGGGCTGTGCGGGCCGATCTTCAGGACCGGGGCCGTGCTTTTGCCCCGGTCAAGGATCACAAGAAGGACCATCATGAAACCCGCTCTTGCGCTTTTTCTCTTTGCCACCCTTGCCGCCTGCGGCGCTGACGGAAAGCCCGAGGCCCCGGCGGCGCAATCGTCATCCGAGGCCGGGATCACGGTGACGGGCTGTGTCAAGGCCGGGGTAAGTTTTGGCGCGCCCAGTCCCGAGGGGCCAGATCGCTGCTGATTGCGGCGCGGGCGGCTTGTGCTATACGCGGGCGTGACAAGGTTGAGGCTGCGCGCGCATGGATCATTTCATCTATAAATCCGGCATCCTTCATGCCGAGGACGTGGCGATCCCCGATATTGCCGTCGCTGTCGGGACGCCGTTCTATGTCTATTCCGCCGCGACCCTGACGCGGCATTACCGGCTGTTCACCGAGGCGCTGTCGCCCCTGCCGCATCAGGTTTGCTTTGCCATCAAGTCGCTGTCCAACATTGCGGTGTTGAAGCTCTTGGGTGATCTCGGCGCTGGGATGGATGTGGTGTCGGGCGGCGAATATCGCCGGGCGCGGGCCGCAGGCGTGCCGGGCGATCGGATCGTGTTTTCCGGCGTGGGCAAGACGCGTGAGGAGATGCGGTTGGCCTTGGAGGGCGGGATTCGCCAGTTCAACCTGGAATCCGAGCCCGAGATGCGGGCCTTGTCCGAGGTGGCCACATCCATGGGCGTGGTGGCCCCTGTCACCGTGCGGGTGAACCCGGACGTGGACGCCAAGACCCATGAAAAGATTGCCACGGGCAAATCGGACAACAAGTTTGGCATCCCGATTTCCCGCGCGTGTGAAGTTTACGGCGAAATTGCCCGTCTGCCCGGCCTGAAGGTCGTGGGGATTGACGTGCATATCGGCAGCCAGTTGACCGATCTGGCCCCCTTTGAAGAGGCGTTCAAGAAGGTTGCCAGCCTGACCGAAACCCTGCGCGGTCAAGGCCATACGATTGATCGGCTGGATCTGGGCGGTGGCTTGGGGATTCCCTACACGCGGTCCAATGAAGCCCCGCCCTTGCCCACCGATTATGGCGCGCTGATCAAGCGCACCGTCGGCCATCTGGGCTGCGAGATCGAGATCGAGCCGGGGCGTCTGATTTCCGGCAATGCCGGGATTTTGGTCGCGGGCGTGATCTATGTGAAACAGGGCGAGGGGCGGGATTTCCTGATCCTGGATGCCGCGATGAATGATCTGGTGCGCCCCTCGATGTATGGCGCGCATCATGACATCGTGCCAGTGATCGAACCTGCGGCGGGTGGGCCGTCGGCGGGCTATGATGTGGTCGGCCCGGTGTGCGAGACCGGCGATACCTTTGCCAAGGGGCGCGGCTTGCCCCTGTTGGCCGAGGGCGATCTGGTGGCGTTTCGCTCGGCAGGTGCTTATGGTGCTGTCATGGCCAGCGAATACAACACGCGGCCGCTGATCCCCGAAGTGCTGGTGCAGGGCGATCACTTCGCCGTCATTCGGGCGCGACCGACATTTGACGAAATGCTTGCACGCGATAACATCCCGGAATGGTTGTAACCCGGCGGAGGGCCTCACGCACCGAATGGATGACCGCGCGAAAGCCACGCTGAAACGGATCGAGACCCCGCTGCGGCTGACGCTGGCGGGGCTTTGGGCCGAGCGGATGGTGCGGGCGTTCTGGCCCTTGTGGACGCTGACGATTGCGGTTCTGGCCGCATTGGCCTTTGGCGTGCAGGATCATCTGCCGCTTGAGGCGCTGTGGTTCGGGGCGGTATCTGCGCTGGTGGGGCTGATCTGGGCAGCCTGGCATGGGATGCGGGTCTTTCGCAGGCCGGCCCGTTTAGAGGCCATGGCCCGGCTGGACAGCCGGTTGCCGGGCCAGCCCTTGGCGGCCTTGCACGATACCCAGGCGATCGGCGCGCAGGACCCCGCCTCGCAGGCGGTGTGGGCCGCGCATCTGGCGCGGATGGCCGAACGGGCGCAGGGCGCAAGGCCGGTTGAGCCGGATCTGAAGCTGGCGGCACGAGACCCTTTCGCGCTGCGCTATGTGGCGCTGACGGCCTTGGTCATGGCCCTGCTTTTAGGCTCGATCTGGCGGCTGGGGTCGATGTCGGCGCTGGCCCCCGGTGGCGCCACGGACATTCTGGCCGAGGGCCCGACATGGGAGGGCTGGCTGAAGCCGCCCAGCCATACCGGCAAGCCGACGCTTTATCTTAGCGACCAGACCGCCGAAGCGCTGGAATTGCCCGTGGGCACCAAGTTGCAACTGCGGTTCTATGGTGAGCCGGGCAGTCTGATCTTGGCCGAAACCGTTTCGGGCCGGACCGAGGCGGTGCCGGCGTCAGAACCCGTGCAGGATTTCGTGCTGGTGCAAAGTGGCAGGCTGGCCATCGAAGGACCAGGCGGGCGGGAATGGGAGATTACGCTGACCCCCGACCGCGCCCCCACCATCCGCGCCGAGGGCGAGATCGGGCGCGAGCGGGGCGGGCGCTTCAAGCAGCAGTTTCAGGTCAGCGACGACTATGGCATCACGCGCGGTCAGGTGACCATTGCGCTGGATCTGGACAAGGTCGACCGCCGCTTTGGTCTGGCCGCCGATCCGGCCGATGTGGCCCCGGTGATGCTGGACCTGCCCTTGCCGCGCAAGGGCAAGCGCGAAGAGTTCGTCGGCACGCTGGTGGATGATCTGTCGCAATCGGTGCTGGCCAATCTGCCGGTGACGCTGACCTTTGCCGCCGTGGATGCGGCGGGGCAGGAAGGCGTTTCCGAGCCGGTTGCGGTGATGCTGCCCGGCAAGCGGTTCTTTGACCCCGTCGCCTCGGCCCTGATCGAGATGCGGCGCGATCTGATGTGGACGCGCGCCAATGCCCCGCGCACGGTGCAGGTCTTGCGCGCCATCACCCATGCGCCGGAGGGCGTGATCACCAACCAGAAGGCCTGGCTGCGGCTGCGGGTGGCCATGCGGCGGCTGGAGGCAGAGCCGGGCAGCCTGTCGCCGGAATTGCGCGACGAGGTGGCCGAGGAGCTGTGGCAGATCGCGCTGATGGTTGAGGAGGGCGATCTCAACGATGCCAAGGAGCGGCTGAAGCGCGCGCAGGAACGGCTGGCCGAGGCGATCCGGCGCGGGGCGAGCCCTGAGGAAATTCAAGAGCTGATGGACGAGATGCGGCAGGCCATGGATGATTACATGGACCAGCTGGCCGAAAACATGGAAGAGCGCACGCCCGAAGAGCAATCGGCCGATGGCGGGGCGACCATGACCGAAGATCAGTTGCAAGAGATGCTCGACCGGCTGCAGCAGCTGATGGAAGAGGGAAAGACCGCTGAGGCGGCGGAGCTTCTGGCGCAGATCCAGGAGATGATGGAAAACATGCGCATGGTCCAGCAGGACGGGCAGGGCCAGGGCCGGGGCAGCCGCGGCCAGCAGGCGATGCGCGATCTGGGCGAGACGATGCGCGGCCAGCAGGGCCTGTCGGACGATGCCTTCCGCGACTTGCAGCGCGGGCGTCGCGGTGAGGGCCAGGAGGGTGAGCCGGGAGAGGGTCAGGAGGGCGGTCAGGAGAACGGGCAAAGCCTTGCCGAGCGGCAGGAGGAGCTGCGCCGCGAGTTGGAGCGGCTGGAGCGCGAGGGCAATCTGCCCGGCGCGGGCAATTCACAGGGTGAGGCCGGGCGTCAGCGGCTGGACGATGCTCGCCGCACCATGCGCGAGGCCGAAGAGGCGCTGCGCGACCGTGATCTGCCCGGCGCGCTGGACCGCCAGGCCGAAGCACTTGAGGCGCTGCGCGAGGGGATCCGCGATCTGGGCGAGGCCTTGGCGCAGGAAAACCGGCAAGAGGGCGAGGCGCAGGCTGGCCGTCAGGCCAACCGCGACGATCCGGCGGGCCGCGACCCCTTGGGTCGCCAGCAGGGCAACGCCATGCGGATCGGGTCGGACAACAACCTGCTTAGCGATGAAGAGGTTTATCGCCGGGCCGAGGAATTGCTGGAAGAGATCCGCCGCCGGTCGGGCGATCTGACGCGGCCCGAGGGCGAGCGCGACTATCTGAAACGGCTGCTGGATCTGTTCTGAGGCGTGACAGGGCGGGCTGGCCCCGACCGGGACGCGGGCGCGTGGGCCGCAGGCTTGGCCGCCTTAGAAGTGCGGAGCCATCAAGACCGCTTCGACCGCAGAACCAAGGCGGTTTGCGACAGTCAGAAACAGAAGCGCTGTCATGCCCATGATCAGGCATAGCCTGAGCACAGAGAGGCGCTTGCGTTTCTCGGGTATGGTCAGCATCGGGTCCATGGCCTCTGTCATACACGGTTTTCCCCGCCGAATTGAGGCGAATCTTGCTCCAACCCGGTGACAGCCGGTTTCCCGCATGGAAACCGGTGGCGCTGTGCTTCCCCTTGGCCCGAGATTGCGCTAATCCGGCTGCAACCGTGGAACTGACCGACCCAAAGGGCCTTTGCGATGAAATTCACCCTGTCCTGGCTGAAAGATCACCTGGAGACGACGGCGTCTCTCGATGAGATCCTCTATGCGCTGACCGATCTCGGGCTTGAGGTCGAGGGCGTGGTGAACCCGGTCGCAAAACTGGCCCCCTTTACGCTTGCCAAGGTGCTTGAGGCCACCCAGCATCCCGATGCCGACCGGCTGCGCGTCTGCCGGGTGATGACGGATGAGGGCGAAAAGCAGATCGTCTGCGGCGCGCCCAATGCGCGGGCGGGGATCACGGTGGTTCTGTGCAAGCCGGGCGATTTTGTGCCGGGGATTGATGTCACGCTGGGCGTGGGCAAGATCCGCGGTGTGGAAAGCCAGGGGATGATGGCTTCGGAGCGCGAGCTGGAGCTGTCGGACGAGCATAACGGCATCATCGAGCTGCCATCGGGCGAGGTGGGTGAGCGGTTCACCGATTGGCTGGCCGCGAACCGCCCTGCGGTTTGCGATCCGGTGATCGAGGTGAAGGTGACCCCGAACCGCCCTGATGCGCTGGGCGTGCGCGGCATTGCCCGCGATCTGGCGGCGCGGGGCTTGGGCAAGCTGAAGCCTTTGGATATTCCGTCGATCAAGGGCGGGTTCGCCAGCCCGGTCACGGTGGCGATTGATGCCGATCTTAAGGCCAAGGGCTGCCCGCATTTTGCGGGCCGAACCATTCGCGGCGTGAAGAACGGCCCCTCGCCCGACTGGCTGCAGGCGCGGCTGAAGGCGATTGGCCTGCGCCCGATCTCGGCCTTGGTCGATATCACCAACTATTTCACCTTTGGCCTGAACCGCCCGCTTCACGTCTTTGACGTGGCACTGGTGCAGGGCGGGGCTTTGCGCATCCATGCGGCCAAGGGCGGGGAGGAGTTCCTTGCGCTTGATGGCAAGACCTATGCCTTGCGCGCCGGTCAGATGGTGATTTCGGACGCAAATGGCGTTGAAAGCCTGGCCGGGATCATGGGCGGCGAGCATTCGGGCTGCACCGAGGCGACGACCGATGTCTTTGTGGAAAGCGCCTTCTGGGACCCCATCACCATTGCCGCCACGGGCCGGGCGCTGAAGATCAACTCGGACGCGCGGTATCGGTTTGAACGCGGCGTTGATCCGGCCTTCACCTTGGCCGGACTGGATCTGGCGACGCAGATGATCCTTGATCTGTGCGGCGGCGAGGCCAGCGATCTGGCGGTCGATGGGGCGGCCCCTGACACGACGCGCGCCTACAGGCTGAACCCGGCGCGGGTGATCAGCCTTGTCGGCATGGACATTCCCGAGGCCGAGCAGCGCCGGACGCTGACCGCGCTGGGGTTCACGCTGAACGGCAATATGGCCAGCCCGCCGTCGTGGCGGCCTGACGTGCTGGGTGAGGCGGATCTGGTGGAAGAGGTGGCGCGGGTGGCCAGCCTGACCAAGCTGGAGGGCAAGCCCCTGCGCCGGATGGTGCCGGGCGTGCCGCGCCCGATCCTGACGCCGCTGCAGCAGCGCGAACGTGCCGCACGGCGCACGATTGCGGCCTTGGGTTATAACGAATGTGTCACCTACAGCTTCATCGACGCAACCGCCGCCCGGCTTTTCGGCGGTGGGTCGGATGCGGTGCGGGTGGACAATCCGATTTCCTCGGAAATGTCGCATCTGCGCCCTGACCTTCTGCTGGGCCTTTTGCGCGCGGCGGCGCGCAATCAGGCGCGCGGGTTCATGGATCTGGCGCTGGCCGAGATTGGTCCCGCCTTTCAGGGCGGCGAGCCGGGCGAGCAGCATCTGCAGGCCGCGGGCCTTCTGGTGGGCGCGGCCGCCGCGCGCGACCCGCACGGCTCGCGCCGCCCGGTGGATGTGTTCGACGTCAAGGCGGATGTCGAGGCGGTGCTGGCCGCCCTGGGGGCGCCTGCCAAGGTGCAGATCAGCCGCAAGGTCGCCGCATGGTTCCATCCGGGCCGGTCTGGCGCGATTGGTCTGGGGCCGAATGTCATGGCAAGCTTTGGCGAGGTTCACCCGCGCGTGCTCGCGGAAATGGGCGTCAAGGGTCCGGCGATGGCCTTTACCGTGCTGGTCGCCAATGTGCCCTATCCCAAGGTGAAAACGCCCACCCGCCCGGCGCTGGCGATCAGCGATCTGCAAGCGGTCGAGCGCGATTTCGCCTTTGTGGTGGACAAGACGGTTGAGGCCTTGACGGCGGTAAACGCCGCCCAGGGCGCTGACAAGGCGCTGATCGAAAGCGTGCGGGTCTTTGACCAGTTCACCGGCGAAAAGGCCGAGGCGCAGATGGGTGCGGGCAAGAAGTCCATCGCGCTGACGGTGCGGCTGCAGCCCAGCGACAAGACGCTGACCGAAGCCGATATCGAAGCGGTTTCGGCGAAGATCATCGAGAAGGTGTCCAAGGCCACGGGCGGAACCTTGCGCGGCTAAGCCGCGCGCCTTGTCGGCGATATTGCGCGGCCCCCGAAAAGGCACGTCGTCCGGCGAAGGGCGGCGGTCAGGCCTTGCGCCGCCAGGACTTGATCCAGGCCTTGAACCGGGCCATGGCGCCGGTCGCCTTGGCCTCGACCCCGTCCCAGGTTTCCTCAACCCCAGCCGCCGCAGGTTCCACGGTGCGTTCCCAGAACTGCGCCCAGATCCGGCGGATCATCACCACGGCGAAGATCAGGAAAACGATCACCACGATGGAGACATAGGGAATGACCCGCTCATCCGGGCCTGCCGCCTCGCGCACCGAGACGGCGTTGGGATAGATCGACAGGATCGGCAGGCGCCAGCCGTAATGGGTGACCACCACCCATTTCGAGTGTGCCGCGTCGGATTTCAGGTTGCCCGCCTCGGCCTGCAGGTTCGAGCTGTCGTATTTGAAATAGGGCGGCCAGATCCAGCCGGTGTCTTCGTTGCGGTATACCATGACAGAGCCATCGGGATAGGCCGTCTCGATAAAGCGGATGTCGCGAGTGGTGGTGCTTTCGGCGGTGCCGGTATCGGGCGAGGAATAGGCCCAGGCGTTGGACGAGCCGATGGTGGTCAGCCGGTTGTAGGTGCCGGTGATCTTGACGATGTCATGTTGCGGCAGGGTGTAATGCAGGAACCCCAGCACGAACAGCGCCGCCAGGATCCGCAAGGTCCATTTCGTCTTGGTCCACATGGCAGCCCCTTTCACTGATGCTTCACGACATAGGCCGTTGCCAGCACAACCGCCATGGGAATGATATAGACCAGCACGATCAGCTTGCGCCGCAGGCTGTTGCGATAGGCTTCCATTCCGGCCCTGATATAGGCATCGCGTTCGGAACTTTCAGGCTTAAGCTTATCGGGATCGCTGTTCCATGCCTTCTCGAGCTTTTCGCGCCGGACCGAGCGGGAATAGATCGAGACGATGACGTAGACCACGGTCAACAGCGCAAAGGCCAGCACCGCTGCGCGCAACAATCCGATCATCGCCGTCCTCCCGCAGCACCCCCGGGGTCCGACAAGGCGTGACGGGCGGGGCGTGGGCCGGTCATGGGCATCCATGGCAGGTTCGGGGCCGAACAGCGCCTCACGCGCGCCTTGGGCGTCCACCTTGTATTCGCGTTCCAGAAAATCGGCCACCCAATGCCGCTTGCGCTCTGACCAGCGGGCGTAATGGGCGTAGAACAGTTCCTTGTGGGTGATGAACATCTGGCGCACATCCATCGGCGCAAGTTCCGACAGCAGCATGTTCACCAGATCGCGGTCTTTCCCCGGCGCGGCGCGCAGCGTGTAGAAATAGCAGGCATTTTCCGAGGTGATGCGCGGCCAGGGCCCCGCCCCTTCGACCCAGCGCAATAGGCCCGCCAGCCCAAGGAATTCGTCCGGCAACCCATCGCCCAGCCGAAAGGCCAGCTTGCGCAACTCGGTCCGGCGGGCATCGCCGATGTCGATCTTCAAGGTCTCGGCCGCCTCGACCAGAATGAAATCCATCTTCTGGCGCAGGATCGCCGCCGCATCCAGCCCCCGCGCCTGCACGATGGGTTCCAACAGTCCGTTGCGATCCAGCCATTCGCCAATCTGGTTGCGCCGGGTGATGTCCATCACCGGGTTGATTGGCATCGCCCCAAGGCTTTCGCGCGGCAGGGTCGAGATGACGCCGGGATGGGGCAGGTCCTGAAACACATAGACCCCGCCGAAATGGCTGGTCCAGTAATTCGGCTGCGAGAAGGTCATGGCGGGCAATGACACCGGCACGCGCGTGATATCGCCGGTCTTGCGGGCAAGCGCGATCATCTCGGCGATCAGCGCCACATCGCGCCAGCCGTCGGGTTCTTGCTGGAAGCGGGTGATCTGGGCGGCGAGCTTTTCGGCATCGGCAACATGGCCGCCGATGGTATCGGCCTCGACCGTGATCTTCTTCATCTCCAAAAGCCGCGCCGGGGTGGAGAGCTGAAAGACCGAGCCTTGGAGTTCCCCACAGACCGCATCGCGGGCGGTGAGGGCGAAAAGCTGCGCCTCATTGGCCTCGATGAACTGCTGGAGGATGCCGCGCGCGGTGGAAAACTTCATGTTCAGAAGCGGCGCGGTCTTTTGGCTGGTGGTCAAGAGGATGAACTGCCGGTTCGCCCCGCTGGGGTTCAGATAGCCGGGATCGCCCAGTTCATCTCCGATCTCGGGGGAATAGCCGGAGAGGTCGATATGAAAATCGGTGAGCCCGGTGGTCTTGCCGGTGAGGTGTTTCAGCGCGCGGTTATAGCGTTCGATCAGGGCCGGGGAGGAGACCTCGATCAGGTGGCCGAACATGAGGCCAGCGGAGATGAGGCGCTTCATGGCGCTCTTTCTTGGTTAACGTTTGACCCCCACGTCTCAATCGGCATTAGATCTGCATTGCTAGGATGAAATAGGAGTTCACGGGGCAGATTATCAAAAAGCGCGAACTGTTTCGCATACTCCAAGAACTTTTCGCCATGTTCAGACAGGCAGTTGTAGAATAGAAGTTGTAATTCTTGGTCAGAGAGTTGGCTTCGCAAAAGTCGTGCATGATGTGGTTTTGCGTACAATGGGTTCTCAGAAATCAATCTGAATGCGTTGTAAAGAAACCGGAAATGGACCTGTCACGGTTTGGTGCCGCTCCTTTGATCACGTAATGTGCAGCAAAGGAGATGAACTATGGGCACAGGCAAAACGGATGAATTTCGCAAGGATGCGGTGCCGATGGCGGCCATGGCGGCCTGGGCCTCTTGATGCGTCTTTACGCCGATTTCATTGATGCGGTGGGCGACGTCCTGCTGCTGGGCGGTTTTCAGCGATGAGGTGAGCGCATCATAAAGCACCACGCGCTGTTTGGTGTCGGTTTGTAGCTTGTTGATGAGGACAAGCTGTGTCGCGGCCTGATTGGTGAGGCTGTCAACCCAGGTCTTGCCCTTTTCGATATAGCGTTCCAGCGTCTGCGATTTCGCCAGCTGCACCCGTTCGTCCTGCACCAGCGCATTGTGGCGCGCGTTCAGTTCGGCCAGATCGGTTTCCAGCTTGGTTCGCGCCGCTGCGTCCTGTTCGACCGAAATCCTGTTTTCCAACTCGATGTTCCTGGGGTCCATCGCCGCGATCTCGGCCCGCACCGTTTCCAGCGCGGCCACCGCGCCTTCGCGCTGGCTCAGCGTATCGCCGAGGTTTGCCTCTACCCGCGCCTTGTGGCTGTTCAACAGGTCCAGCTGGCCCTGCAACAGTTTGACAATCACATCCGACTTGGCGATCAGATCTTGCAGCTTGTCGTCGATCGAGGCGGTGCGTAGCCGTTCTTGCCGCATGGTTTCCGCCTTGGCGCGCGAGAAAAAGCCGATCAGGCTTTCCATGCCGGTCTTGGACCGCATCTCGTCGAAATCCTTTGAAAAGCCTGCTGTCACATCATCAAGCACCATGATGAGTTCCGCGATATTCGCGTTCATCACATCGGTGTGGCGCGTCACATCGTCCAGCGTGGCGGTTTCCACGTCGATCGACAGGCCCTGATCCAGCTTGGATCTGGCGCCTTCTATGGCCTGGGTAACGGCGCTGATCCTGGCCTGCGCCTCGGCGATCTGCTTTTGGCTTTCCTCAATCTGGGCGTCGAAACTGGCCATCTGGTTCTCCGTATGACTGGGTCCAGAGGCAGATGTAATGATCTTTTACATCAATACATCCCCGTCTGGCCGGGAAAATGAAATAAACGGGGGGTGGGCAGCGCGGGCCGCACCTTGAATGGGGGATATCCTTGCGCAAAGCCGGGCAGGCCGTAATGCGCAATCCAGCCCCGACGAGAAGGCTTCAGCCGCCCGAGGAGGATCAGACGGGAATGTTGTCGATCAGTCGCACGCCATCGAGCCAGGCCGCCGCCAGCATGCGGCGCGGGCGGCGCACGTCGTTCGAGGGCATCAGCGTTTCGGCGTCGCGGAGTTCGATATACTCCACCCGCTCAAACCCGGCCGCGCGCACCTTTTCGGCCGCCTCGCGAATGGCCATGCGGTCGGACTGTCCGGCGCGGATGTCATCGGCGGCGGCGGTGATGGCGGTGTAAAGCACATGGGCCACGGCGCGGCCCTGATCGGTGAGCCGCACATTGCGCGAGGACATGGCCAGACCGTCCGGCTCGCGGATGGTTTCGCAGCCGACCACGGTGACGGGCAGGTTCAGATCGCGCACCAGCCGCAGGACGACCTGCAACTGTTGCCAGTCTTTCTGGCCGAAAAAGCCACGATGCGCCTCGGTCATGCCGAACAGCTTGGTCACCACGGTGGCCACCCCGTCGAAATGCCCCGGCCGCATCCGCCCCTCCAAGGGTTCAGAGACGCCGCCGACGGAAACGGTGGTCATATAGCCGTCGGGGTAAACCTCTTCGGGCGAAGGGATGAACACTGCATCCACCCCGACGCTGTTCAAAAGCGCCACGTCCGCCTCTTCGGTGCGCGGGTATTTCTTCAGGTCCTCGGGGTTGGTGAACTGTTTGGGGTTCACGAAGATCGTGGTGATGACGCGGTGGCATTCCACCTTGCCGCGCCGGGCAAGCGACAGGTGGCCGTCATGCAAGGCGCCCATAGTGGGCACCACGCCCACGATCTCGCCCGCCGCGCGCCAGCCGCGCACGAGGGGGCGCAGCTCTGCCACTGTCCGGATCACTTGGGTCACGATTTCGGGCCTTTCGCCGGCAGCTGGTCTGGGAAGGAATGTTCATCGGCCGGGAAGGTGCAAGCGCGCACCTCGGCGGCATAGGTGGCGATGGCCTCATCGGCGGTGCGGCCCAACTCGGCATAGCGCTTGACGAATTTCGGGCGGAACTCGGTGAAGAGGCCCAGCATGTCGTCGATAACCAACACCTGACCGTCGCAGCCCACCCCGGCACCGATGCCGATGGTGGGGATATCAAGCGCCTTGGTGATGCGGCCCGCAAGGCCCATGGGGACCTTTTCCAGGACCACCGAGAAGGCACCTGCCTCTTGCACCGCCAGCGCGTCTTGCATCACGCGGTCGGCCTCATCGTCACGACCGACCACCTTGTAGCCGCCAAGGGTGTTCACCGCCTGCGGGGTCAGGCCGACATGGGCCATGACCGGCACGCCGCGTTTGGTGAGAAACGCAATGGTGTCGGCCATATGCGCGCCACCCTCAAGCTTGACCGCAGGGGCGCCGGTTTCGGCCATCAGCCGGGCGGCGTTGCGATAGGCTTGCTCGGGGCTTTCTTCATAGCTGCCAAAGGGCATGTCGATCACGACCATGGCTTTCCCGCAGCCGCGCACCACCGAGCGGCCGTGCAGGATCATCATCTCCATCGTGACGCCAAGCGTCGAGGGCAGACCGTGCAGCACCATGCCAAGGGAATCGCCCACCAGCGCGATGTCGCAATGCGCATCAACCAGCCGGGCCATGGGGGTGGTATAGGCGGTCAGCACCACCAAGGGGGCGCTGCCCTTGCGGGCGCGGATGTCGGGCGGCAGCACGGGGCGGAGGGGGGAGGTGGCGCTCATCTTCGGCTCCGGGCCTTCTACAGATTCTGACCGCTATTCAGGCACAGCCGCGCAGGGTTCGCAACATAATTGCGCTGCGATGCGGCGAAAGCCAGTGCTTGACCTGCGCGCGCGCAACAGCCTTTCTGGATCAAAGAGCGGTTGGAGAGATCATGCAGCTTGTGGAAGGTATCAGCCAGGATGGCATCACGCCCGAGGTGACGCGCCCCGATCCGGGCAAGGTTCTATCGGGTGACCCGGTGCATACGACCTGGTCGCGTGAGGACCGGGATGGGCTTTACTGCGGCATGTGGCAGACCACGCCGGGCAAGTGGCGGATCAGCTACAGCGAGTGGGAATACATCTATATCCACTCGGGCCATTCGATCCTGACCGATCAGCATGGCACGGTGACCCATCTGAAGGCAGGCGACCGGTTCATCATTCGGCCGGGGTTTGATGGCACATGGGACTGCGTTGAGACCACGCTGAAGGATTATGTGATCGTGGAATAGGGCGGGGAAGGGGGCACCCCGCACCCTGGGATGCACCCCACCCCCGACCCCTCCCCCCTTTGTCGTGGAGGGCTTGGGAGGGGGGCGTTTTCAGCCGTCGAGCTGGATCAGCCCTCGCTGACCTCAAGCGCGGGGCAATCCTTTTCCTCGATCCCTTTGCGCTTGCAGGCGGCAAGGCGGCGCTTTTCGGCGCGTTCGGCGGCGCGGGCGGCTTTCTCGGCTTCTCGGGCGGCAAGCTCTTCGGCGCGGGCCTTTTCGCGGGCGGCCTTTTCATCGGCCTTGGCACGCTCTTCGGGCGTCATGGCGGCATAGCGGGCGCGCTCTTCTGCCTCTTTTGCGGCGGCCTCGGCGGCAGCTTGCGCCTCGGCGGCCTCCTGCTCGGCCCGCGCGATCAGATCGTGTTCCTTTTGTTCGATGTTTTCGGGGGTTTCCGGCACGGCCAGACCCCAGGCATCGTCCATGTAAGTCCCTTCGAGTTCAAGGCTTTCGGCCTGTGACCGCACCTTCACGCGGGTGCCCATCGGCGTGTTGTCAAAGAGGTGGATGGCGTCCTGATTATAAAGCCGGATACAGCCCGCGCTGGTGGCATGGCCGATGGTGGCGTTCTGGATGGTGCCGTGGATGCGGAACATGGTGTCGCGCCCATCGCGATAAAGATACAGCGCGCGCGCGCCCAATGGGTTGTCGAGCCCGCCCGCCATGCCGCCCGCGAATTCGGCGTAAAGATCGGGCCTTGTGCGGATCATGTTGGCGGTGGGCTGCCAGGAGGGCCATTTCTCTTTGCGCGACATCACGCCCGAGCCGCGGAACGACAGACCCTCGCGCCCGACGGCGATGGAATAGCGCATCGCGCGGCCGTTTTCCTGCACATGGTAAAGCTTGCGTGCAAAGGTATCGACCACGATGGTTCCCGGCGCATCGGGGCCATTGTAATCGACCTCGGCTCGCTCGCGCCCGCCCGACAGATGCCGCGCCTCGACCGCTTCGATCAGAAAGCCGCCGTCCTCGACCGCTTCGTAACCGGCAACGATCTGCGGGGGCGCGGTTTCAACATCCGGGGTGGGGGCGCAGGCAGCAACACCAAGAGCAGCGCCAAGCGCCATAAAACGAAGAATCGGGGTCATACTAGATCTCGGGAAAGGGCAACTTGGCGCACAGAAGCCGCCCCTTGCCCCTTGCGTCAAGAGGTTGGCGGAGGTTGCAAAAAGAAAAGCCGGGGGCGTTGCGGGAAGGGCGGGACCGGATGGCTTGCCACCGGGCGATGGTTTGGGGCAGGCTATCGCTTCAGAGGGTCGGCGTGAGGTAGACAGGGTGACTGAGGAGCGATCGGGCAAGCCGGGGGTTTCGATCCGCCACATCGGCGCATTGACGCTGCCTCTGACGGTCGCGCTGATGGGGCTGCGCCTGGGCGTGGTGGAGGCGGCGCAACCGCTGATCCGGCCGAATGGTTGGACCAGCTTGCCCTTTGCGGTGATGCTGGCGCTGGGGGTTTCCGTGCTGATCGCGCTGGCATGGGACAGTCGCCATCGGCTGCACGCTGTGCTTCGGCCCAGGCGTTCCCGGGTGATCGGGGCGCTGGCTCTGGGCTTTGTCACGCCGGTCGGGGTGTTCAACTGGTTGCCCTGGATCCCGGGTGGCATGTGGCTGCATCTTGGGGTGCCCGCATTGCTTGCGGACAGGCCATCGGGGTTTTTCTTTGGGCTGATGCTGATCGGGGTGGCCAGCCTTATGGCCTATCCCATCGCCTGTCTGATCGTGGCAGGCATCCGGGGCCGTGTGATGCGGGTTCTGGTGTTCGGATTGATGTTCTGGGCTGCCTATGGCGGCATCATCCTGTTTCAGGGGAGTTTGCGGCTGGGCTGAACGCAAAGGGCCGGGAGATTTCTCCCGGCCCTTGCAACTGTGCTTGGGCGTTCGCCCCTAAAACGCTTTACTGGAGCGTTTTGACCTCGGCCTTGGCCGGGGTCAGGGCTGGCCTGGCCCTCGCAAGTTTGCTCGGGCGTTCGCCGCTGAAAACGCTCCACTGGAGCGTTTTCCCGCTGGCCCGCCGGGCCAGCGGCGCGGCTCACCCCACAATGTTAAACTCCGGCCCGAAGGGATACTTCGTGATATCCTCGTTTCCGTCTTCGGTGATGACCAGAATGTCATGCTCACGATACCCGCCCGCGCCCGGCTGGCCTTCGGGAATGGTCAGCATCGGCTCCATCGAGATCACCATGCCCGGCTCCAGCACCGTGTCGATATCCTCGCGCAGCTCCAGCCCGGCCTCGCGGCCATAGTAGTGCGACAGGACCCCGAACGAGTGGCCATAGCCGAAGGTGCGGTATTGCAGCACCTGATGCTCTTCGAAGAAGGTGTTCAGCTTGTGGGTCACCTCGGCGCAGGACACGCCGGGCTTCAAAAGGCTGATCCCGTATTCATGGGCGGCGACGTTGATATCCCAGATGCGGCGCGAGGCGGCGTCACATTCCTTGACGAACATCGTGCGTTCCAGCGCGGTGTAATAGCCCGAGATCATCGGGAAGGTGTTGAGCGAAAGGATATCCCCGCGCTGCAACTTGCGCGCCGTCACCGGGTTATGCGCGCCGTCGGTGTTGATGCCCGACTGGAACCACACCCAGGTGTCGCGATATTCGGCGTCCGGAAAGCGCTTGGCGATTTCCAGCTCCATCGCGTCGCGACCTGCCATGGCGATATCAATCTCGCGCGCGCCTTCCTTCACTGCCTCACGGAGGGCAAAGCCGCCGACGTCGGCGACATTCGCGCCGTGGCGGATCAATTCGATTTCGGCGGCGGATTTGTTCATGCGCTGCTGCATGACGGCCACCGAGATATCGACGCCCTTTTTCGGCTTGAGGAAAGCGTTCAGCTTTTCGGACTGCACCAGCGTCAGGTGATCCGCCTCGCAGCCGATGACCTTGTTTTCGCCGGTCACCGACATGACCGCGCGCCAGTAATTGTCACGCTGCCAGTCGGTATAGGTGATGCTGTCGCCATGGCTGCGACGCCAGGGCTGAGCGGCGTCAATGCCGGCCGAGATGGTCACACATTCGCTGCGGGTGACAACCAGGCCATAGGGGCGGCCGAACGAGCAGTAAAGAAAGCCCGAGTAATAGGCGATGGAGTGCATCGAGGTGAAAACGCAGGCGTCAACGCCATGCACCTCCATGATCTCGCGCAGACCCTTGATGCGGGCATCATATTCCGAGGTGGCAAAGGGCAGGACCCGGTCGCCTTGGTGGAAACGGTATTGTTGCGGACGTTCCGTCATAACAGACCTCATCACAGGGGTCTGGTTTCTGTCGCCCGAGACCCCGAAAGGTCCCGGCGTACAGGACTGTGGCAAGCAGGGCTTGCAAGCAGCGGGGATGTGCCCCTGGGACGACGCCATCGTCCCGGCTCGGGCAGCAAGATAGCGAAGGGGGCGGCGACTGTCTATGGGGTCTTGGTGACACGCGGGCGGGGTTAGGGCCCGCTCGCGTGTGGTCTGGGATCAATCCGAATGGCCGTGGCCCGCGCGGCCGATCATCAGCATGCCATCAAAGCTGTCAAAGCGCTGGATGGCTTCGGTCCCCAAGGTTGCTTCGGCGGCCCGTGCGGCGGCCAGCAGCGTTTCGGCATCCGCCGGTGTCAGGCCAAGGCCCTGCTGCGTTTGGGGCAGCATCAGCCCGGCACCCGCGCAGAGTTCAACAAACCAGCCCTCAGTGTCCTTGCGCAGAAAGGCCCGCCCGCCGCGCCCGTCTTGCGACCAACCGGCGATGGCCACATCGCCCTGCACGGTGATCGGGGCCACGGTCAGGGGGGATTCGGGCGTGTCGAACTGCGCCTTCAAGAGCGCCTCGATATCGGTCGGATCGTCACCCGTCATGGCCGGAGCGGCGGCACCGTGCCCGTGGCCATGGCCGTGCCCATTGCCTTCGGCATGCCCCTCGGCGCTGGCGGTTTCCGTGCCGGTACCATGGCCCACGGCCGAATGGTCCATGGTCGAATGATCTACCCCGCCCGGTGGGTCGATGGCAAATTCCATCTCAACCCGGCCCGCCTGTTCAAAGATCAAGACGCCCGGCACCATCTGGCCTTCGGTTAGCTCTTGGGTCAGGCCCATCAGCATGATGTGATATCCGCCCGATTCCAGAACCACCGTATCATTGGCGGGAATGTCGATGCCCTCGACATGGGTCATGCTGGCCACGCCATCGGCATTGACATCGGACTTGTGCAGCATGGCGCTTTTGGCAACCGGGGTTTCCACGCCGATAAGGCGATCAGGCTGATCGCCTGCGTTGGAAATGCCCATATAGCCCGCCGCCGCCATGGCCGAGCTGGCAGGCTGTGGAATGTTGGGGTGGATGATTTCGATGTCGCCTGCCGTCACGCTGTGGGCATGCGCGGGAAAAGCGAGGCAGAGGGCGGCCATCAGGCCAAGAAGACGGGTCATGAGGATGTCCTTTGGAACAAAGGTGCGCGCGCGAAGCGGCAGCACCGATTGGGATCAGGTTTTCACAAATGAAACGAGATCACGCCAAAGGGGGCGCGCGCAGGCCGCGCGCGGGGTCAAGCACCATGCGCAGGGCGCGGCTTTCACGCGGGGCGAAGACCTTGGCTACAAGGGCCAGATCGGCATTCCGCAGGGTCAGGGCGTTGGGCGGCAGGTCCGCGCTGCCCGCAATCTGGCACGCCGGGCAGTCGCCATGATCGGGCAGCCCGTCGCCGTCCAGATCGCCGCAAAGATCGGCAAGATCGCCGCCCGCCATTGCATAGGCGGCAAGCGCGGCGTCGTCGGTGCCGGGCATGCGATGCGAAAAGCCTGTCGCCACAAGGGCCAGGCTCAGCACGGCCAAAAGCACCAGCCGCCGCAGGGAAAGCACCGCATCACGCATCATGGCCGATAGATGCCCCAAGATCGGTGGGCCGACAACTGTTTTTCCGCAGGTCGCAGCGGACGGCTTGCCGCAGGGGGCGGGATGGGGAAAGATCGTCGCCGCACGAAAGGGCAAGGAACATGACGGCGCTGAAACTGCGGATCCTGTTTGATGGGGCGATGATGGGGCCGGGCAAGGCGGCCCTTCTGGCCGGCATCCGTGATACTGGGTCCATCGCGGCGGCGGGGCGGCAGATGGACATGAGTTACAAGCGCGCGTGGTCCTTGGTCGAGGAGATGAACGCGGCCTTTGCCGAGCCCTTGGTTGCGCGCGTGCGCGGTGGCCAAGGCGGCGGCGGGGCGCAGCTGACCGAGGCCGGCGCCGAGGTATTGGCGCTTTATCATGAGGCGCTGCGGCGGGCTGAAACCGCTGCCGCCGCCCCGATTGCCGCGCTGGAGGCGCGGCTGCGCCAGAGGCAGGGATAGGGCGCGGCAATCCGCGATATGGTTTCAGAAAAATATCGCTTGCGCCGCAAGGGTCGCGTGAGTGATATGTTTCCTGAAATATATCGGAGTACTCTTGATGCCCCGTCGTCTTGCCCTTGCCGCCCTGATCGCAGCAACCCTGACCGGCCCGGCCCGCGCCGAAGAGGTGGTGGTCTTTGCCGCAGCCTCGCTGAAAACTGCACTGGATGCGGTCGCCGCCGAGTTTCAGGCCAGCACCGACCACAAGGTGACGATCAGCTATGCCGGGTCGAACCAACTGGCCAAGCAGATCATCGAAGGCGCGCCGGCGGACATTTTCCTTTCGGCGGCGGTGAACTGGATGGAGGCGGTAGAGCAGGAGGGGCTGGTGGCAGAAGGTCAGCGTCACGATCTTTGGGGAAATGATCTGGTGCTGATTGCCCATGGCCGCGATGCAGCCCCGGTCGAGATCGGCCCGGAACTGGATCTGGCCGGGCTTTTGGGCGCGGGGCGGCTGTCGATGGCCATGGTCGAGGCTGTCCCTGCGGGGCAATATGGCAAGGAGGCGCTGAACAGGCTGGGGCTTTGGGCGGAGGTCGAGCCGCTGGTGGCGCAATCGGAAAACGTCCGCGCCGCCCTTGCGCTGGTGGCCGCGGGCGAGGCACCTTATGGCATCGTCTACGCCACTGACGCGGCGGCGGGGGACAACGTGACGGTTGTCGGCCGCTTTCCCGCAGCAAGCCATGCGCCGATCATCTATCCCGCCGCGCTGTTGACCGGTGCGGTGGATGCGGCCGACCACGCCTTTTTCGACGCCTTGTCGGCGGATGCGGCGGATGCCATTTTCGCCGCGCAAGGCTTCAAGATCCTGAACTAAGCTGAACCGGACGCGCCGCCCGAGATGTTTGACGCATTATCCCCCGAGGAATGGCAAGCTGTGGCCTTGTCGCTGCGCGTGTCCTTCTGGGCGACGCTGCTGAGCCTGCCCCTTGGCGTGTTCGTGGCCTATGCGCTGGCGCGGTGGCAGTTCTGGGGCAAGCATCTGTTGAATGGCCTCGTGCATCTGCCCCTGATCCTGCCGCCGGTGGTGACTGGCTATCTGCTGTTGCTGACCTTTGGTCGCAAAGGGCTGGTTGGCCAGTTTCTGGATGACTGGTTCGGCATCGTGCTGGCCTTTCGCTGGACCGGCGCGGTTCTGGCGGCGGCGGTCATGGCCTTTCCCTTAATGGTGCGTGCGATCCGGCTTGCCATCGAGGCGGTTGACCCAAAGCTGGAAGAGGCGGCCAGCACATTGGGCGCGCCACGTCTGTGGGTCTTTGCCACGGTGACCTTGCCCCTGATCTTGCCGGGCATCGTGGCGGGGGCGATCCTGGCCTTTGCCAAGGCGATGGGCGAGTTTGGCGCCACGATCACCTTCGTGTCGAACATTCCCGGCCAGACCCAGACCCTGCCTTCGGCGATCTATGCGTTTTTGCAGGTGCCGGGGGGCGATGGGCAGGCATTCCGGCTGGTTGTGGTGGCCATTGTTGTGGCCATGGCGGCGCTGTTGCTGGCCGAATGGGTCAGCCGGGCGATTGCCAAAAGGATCTCGGGCCGATGACGCTGTCGATTGCCCTTCAGCATCGGTTTGGCGATTTCGCCCTTCAGGCTGCGTTCGAGGCCCCGCCGGGGGTAACGGCGCTGTTTGGTCGGTCAGGCTCGGGCAAGTCCACGGTGGTCAATGCGGTGGCCGGGCTTTTGCGGCCCGATCAGGGGCGGATTGCGCTGGGGGGGCGGGTGCTGTTTGACAGTGACGCGCGTGTCAACCTGCCGCCGCACCGCCGCCGGATGGGCTATGTGTTTCAAGATGCGCGACTTTTTCGGCATCTGAACGTGCGGCAGAACCTAAGCTATGGCCGCTGGTTTGCCGGAACGGCGGGCGATGCGGGGGATCTGGGGCGCATCGCCGATCTCTTGGGTATCGGCGCGCTTCTTGACCGGCGGCCCGGCACGCTGTCGGGTGGCGAGCGGCAACGCGTGGCGATTGGCCGGGCGATCCTGTCCCGCCCGCAGATGCTGCTGATGGATGAGCCCCTCGCCGCGCTGGATGAGCCGCGCAAGGCCGAGATCCTTCCTTATCTGGAACGGCTGCGCGATGAGCTAAGTCTGCCGATCCTTTATGTCAGCCATTCGGTGGCCGAGGTGGCGCGGCTGGCCACCAGCATCGTGCTTCTGGAGGCGGGCCGGGTGGTGACCGCCGGGCCTGCGACGCAGGTGATGGCCGATCCGGCCATGGCCCCCGTGATGGGCCTGCGCGAGGCGGGCGCGCTGATTTCGGCGCGGGTTGTGGCGCACGAGGCCGATGGGCTGACCCGGCTTGACAGCGCGGGCGGGCCGCTTTGGCTGCCGCGTCTGGGCGCAAGGCCGGGCGACAGGCTGCGACTGCGGATTCTGGCGCAGGATGTGATGCTGGCCACCGCCCGGCCGGACGGCATCTCGGCGCTGAACATCCTGAGTACGGTCGTCGAGGATATCCGATTGGGCGATGGTCCGGGCGCGCTGGTGCGGTTGCGGCTGGGCGATGAGGCGCTTTTGGCGCGCATCACGCGCCGATCGGTTGAGGCGCTGGGGCTTCAGCCCGGCAAAGCGGTCTTTGCCGTGCTGAAATCGGTCTTTGTGGCGCAAGACAGTGTCGGGGCCGATGCCGGAGCGGCCCCGACCTGAATAAGGTCAAACGGTCTTGCCCGCGAAATCGGCGGCAGAGTGGCGGTTCGGCACCTGTTCGGCCGCGTCCCCCCAGCTTTTGTTGACCATGCGGCCCTGCTTCACCGCCGGGCGGGCGTCGATCTTTTCGGCCCAGGCCACGACGTTCTTGTAGGATGTCACATCCAGAAACTCGGCTGCATTGTAAGCCCGGCCCAGAACCAGCCCGCCATACCAGGGCCAGATCGCCATGTCGGCGATGGAATAGTCCTGCCCTGCGACAAAGGGCACGTCGGCCAGGCGACGGTCAAGCACGTCAAGCTGACGCTTGGTTTCCATGGCATATCGGTTGATGGGATATTCGTATTTCTCGGGGGCATAGGCGTAGAAATGGCCAAATCCTCCGCCCACGAAGGGCGCCGATCCCATCTGCCACATCAGCCAGTTGAGAACCGCGGTACGCTCGGGCCCCTTGGCGGGCAGGAAGGCGCCGAATTTCTCGGCCAGATGGATCAGGATCGAGCCGCTTTCAAAGACCCGCACCGGGGTGGGGCCCGAGTAATCCATCATCGCCGGGATCTTGGAGTTGGGGTTGACGGCCACAAAGCCCGACCCGAACTGATCGCCCGAAATCTCGATCAGCCAGGCGTCGTAATCGGCCAAAAGGCCCGCTTCGACCAGTTCTTCCAGCATGATCGTGACTTTCACCCCATTGGGCGTGGCCAGCGAGTAAAGCTGCAAGGCGTGCTTGCCACGCGGCAGCTCTTTCTCATGCGTTGCGCCGGCAATGGGCCGGTTGGTGGAGGCAAAGGCCCCGCCATTGGCCTTATCCCAGGTCCAGACTTTCGGCGGGGTATAGGTGGGGTCTGCCATGGAGTTGTTCCTTTTCTCTAGCGCTTTGGCCCAAAGCTAGGCCGCAAGCCCCGCCGCTGCAATCGGTTCCGACAGCACTTGTTTGTGCGTAGGCGCACCCCCACATCGGGGAAAATGCAAACAGGAGCGAACATGCGTTGCCCGGTAGACAATGAAACCCTCGTGATGTCCGACCGCCATGGCGTCGAGATCGACTATTGCCCGAAATGCCGGGGGGTCTGGCTGGACCGGGGAGAGCTGGACAAGATCCTCGAACGCGCCACCGGGGCCGATGCTCCCGTGGCGCTGCGCGAGCCGGGGCGCACTGCGGCGGCAGAACCCGCCCGCCCGGCTGCGCACAGCCATGCCGAGCCGCCCCGTCGTGACGAGCCGCGCCGCGATGACTATCGCCGCGAGGAACCGCGCCGCCGTCGCGATGATGACGATGACGACGATTACCGCCGCCCACGCAAGCGGCGCGAAAGTTTCCTGTCCGATCTGTTCGATTTCTGAGCCGACGGTCCCCACCGCCCCATACCTCCCCACAAAGGGGCAGTGGGCCGAGTGGGCCATGCGCTGCGACGAGATCACCTGCCGCCTCCCCGTGGGGCTGGGGGTGGCGGCGGCGTTTCCTCAGGCAGCTTCGGCGGGCCGCTTGATCTTGGCTGCCGCGTCCAGCACCAAGGGGCGCAGGCCCTGACCACCTGCGTCCAGCACTTCGAACAGGTGGCGGCGCATCCGGGGTTCCCAGAAGTTGTTGATATGGCTGGAAAGACCTGCCACGCCTTCGTCATGGGGTTTTGACTCCATGAACTTGGCGATCTGGTTGGCCATGTAGATCAGCTTGGCGTGCGGGCCAGAATGGTGCGGGGCGTCATGCGACATGGGCGGCCTCATTGGCAATGCGATGGGGGTGGGTGAACACCTCGAACCCGTCGGGGCGGGCGAGGGCGACAAGGGTGATGCCCGCGGCGTCGGCCATGTCCACCGCCGTGGCGGTGGGGGCAGAGGCGGCGATGATCATGGGAAAGCCAGCAGCGGCGGCCTTTTGCACCATGTCGATCGAGGTGCGGCAGGTGAGCACCAAGGCACCTTCGACCGGGGCGGCCTGCGCCAGCGCGCCGATCAGCTTGTCCAGCGCATTGTGGCGGCCGACATCCTCGCGGGCCGCAAGGATGCCGCCTGCGGCGGCCCAAAGGGTGGCAGCATGGGCGGCGCGGGTGGTATCGTGCAGCGGTTGATGGGCGGTCAGGTCGGCCATGGCGGCCATGATCTGGGCGGGCGTCATTGCAAACCCGCTGTCCGGCACCACGCGCGGTTTGCGCGCGGCCTCTTCCAGACTGTCGATGCCGCAAAGGCCACAGCCCACCGGCCCGGCCATGCTGCGCCTGCGGGCGCGCTGGCGTTCCTCGGCCGGTTCTTTCAGCCAGATTTGCAGATCTATGCCCAAGGGCGTTTCCACCACCTCGACGCTGTCGATCTCATCCGCCGTGGCGATGCCTTCGGTCAGGCTGAAGCCATAGGCGAAATCCACTAGATCGGCGGGGGTGGCCATCATCACCGCCTGAGTTGACCCGTTATAGGAAAGGGCCACCGCCACCTCGGCGGGCAACTCGCGCGAGTTGCCCGCCCCAACCCGATCCAAGGCCCGGCCAAAGGCCAGACGGGGCAGGGGGCGGTGTGTTTTCATCACTCAGCCGCCGCAATCCGACGCGAGCGGGCGGCCATCGCGTTATACTCTTCCTGCCACTCCGACGGCCCGTTCGACGGCGCAACCTGCACCGCCGTCACCTTGTATTCCGGGCAATTGGTCGCCCAATCGCTGAAATCAGTGGTGATGACGTTCGCCTGTGTGTCGGGGTGGTGGAAGGTGGTATAGACCACGCCCGGATTGACCTTGTCGGTGATCGTGGCGCGCAGGGTGGTTTCCCCCGCACGCGACGCCAGCCGCACCCACTGGCCTTCTTTGATGCCACGCACCTCGGCATCATGCGGGTGGATTTCCAAGACATCCTCGGCATGCCAGGTGCTGTTCGCCGTGCGCCGGGTCTGCGCCCCGACGTTGTATTGCGACAAGATCCGTCCCGTGGTCAGCAACAGCGGGAAGCGCGGACCGCTCTTTTCGTCGGTCGCCACATATTCGGTCTTGATGAACTTGCCCTTGCCACGGACAAAGCCTGTCACGTGCATCAAGGGCGTACCTTCCGGGGCCTTGTCATTGCAGGGCCACTGGATGGAGCCGAGTTCGTCAATCCGGTCATGGGTCACGCCGGCAAAGGACGGCGTGGTCATGGCAATCTCTTCCATGATCTGGCTGGGATGGGTGTAATTCCAGTTCGCGCCCATCGCATTGGCGAACATCTGGGTCACTTCCCAGTCGGCATAGCCCTGCTTCGGCGCCATCACCTTGCGCACCATGTTGATGCGGCGCTCGGCGTTGGTGAAGGTCCCGTCCTTTTCCAAGAAGGAAGAGCCGGGGAAGAACACATGGGCGTAGTTCGCGGTCTCATTCAGGAAGAGGTCATGGACGATGACACATTCCATCGCCGCCAGACCGGCCGAGACATGCTTGGTGTCCGGGTCGGATTGCAGGATGTCCTCACCCTGGCAGTAAAGCCCCTTGAAGGTGCCTTCCACGGCGGCATCCAGCATGTTGGGGATGCGCAGGCCCGGTTCATTGTCGATCTTCACGCCCCAGAGGTTTTCGTAGATCGCCCGCACATCGTCATTCTTCACATGGCGATAGCCCGGCAGTTCATGCGGGAAGGACCCCATGTCGCAGGATCCCTGCACGTTGTTCTGCCCGCGCAGCGGGTTCACACCCACACCCGGACGGCCAACGTTGCCGGTCATCATCGCAAGGTTGGCAATGCCGATCACCGTGGTCGAGCCTTGGGAATGTTCGGTCACGCCCAGACCATAGTAGATCGACCCATTGCCGCCCGTGGCATAAAGCCGGGCCGCCGCGCGGACTTCGGACGCCTTGACGCCGGTCAGCATCTCCACCGCTTCGGGAGAATTGTGCGGCTGGCTGACAAACTCGGCATAGTCCTGGAATTCGTCCCAGTCGCAGCGGGTGCGGATGAACTCTTCGTTGTAGAGCTTTTCCGTCACGATCACATGGGCCAGCGCGGTGACGATGGCCACGTTGGTGCCGGGCGTCAGCGCCAGATGGTGCGCCGCGTTGATGTGCGGGCTGTCCACCATTTCGGTGCGGCGCGGGTCGATGACGATCAGTTTGGCCCCTTTGCGCAGACGCTTTTTCAGGCGCGAGGCAAAGACCGGGTGGCCCGAGGCGGGGTTGGCCCCGATGACAATCGCCACATCGGTATGCTCAACCGAATCAAAGTCTTGCGTCCCGGCGCTGGTGCCCAGCGTCTGGCCCAGACCATAGCCGGTCGGCGAATGGCAGACCCGCGCGCAAGTGTCGGTGTTATTGTTCAGGAAGACGCCGCGCGTCAGCTTTTGCACCAGATAGGTTTCTTCATTGGTGCAGCGGCTGGAGGTGATCACACCCACGGATTTCTGCCCGTATTTGGCGATGATGCCCTTCATCCGGTTCGCGGCAAACTCCATCGCCTCGGCCCAGGAAACCTCTTTCCAAGGATCGTTGATGCTGTCGCGGATCATCGGGTTCAGGATGCGGTCCTTGTGGGACGCATAGCCATAGGCAAAGCGGCCCTTGACGCAGCTATGGCCCCGGTTGGCCTTGCCGTGCTTGTACGGGACCATGCGCACCAATTCGTCGCCGCGCATTTCGGCCTTGAAGCTGCAGCCCACGCCGCAATAGGCGCAGGTGGTGATGACGGACCGCTCCGGCGTGCCGATCTCGATCACCGACTTTTCCTGCAAGGTGGCGGTCGGGCAGGCCTGCACGCAAGCGCCGCAGGACACGCAATCGGAGGCAAGCGCAATGTCGGTCTTGGCGCCAAAGGACACGCGGCTGTCAAAGCCCCGGCCTTCGATGGTCAGCGCGAAGGTGCCTTGCACCTCTTCGCAGGCCCGCACGCAGCGCGAGCAGACGATGCATTTCGCCGGGTCATAGGTGAAATAGGGGTTGCTTTCGTCCTTGGGCATCCACTGCGGATTGGCCTCGCCCGAATTGTTCTTGGGGCGGAAATGCGTTTCTACTGCCTCATAGCGCACATCGCGCAGGCCGACGGCCCCCGCCATGTCCTGCAATTCGCAGTCACCATTGGCCGAGCAGGTCAGGCAATCCAGCGGATGGTCGGAGATGTAAAGCTCCATCACGCCGCGCCGCAGGTCTTTCAGCTTGGCGGTCTGGGTCTTGACCCTGATCCCCGGCGCAACCGGCGTGGTGCAGGATGCCGGCGTGCCGTTGCGGCCTTC
>VGDH01000009.1 GCA_016869835.1 Alphaproteobacteria bacterium | reverse complement strand
ATTGCGGCCAACAAGGCCCACCTTGTGACCCGTTGGAATGGTGGCAGAGGCCCCTTCAAACAAGGGGCGGCCTTCGACGTTATAGGTGATGTCATCAATCTTGAGCATGGCCAGCGGCTTGCCTTAGTGCTGATCGAAGGTCAACGCCCCGCTCTTCATCTGTTCCAAAATATCCCGGGGGAGTCGCGGCCCCGCCGCGACGGGGGCAGCGCCCCCTGCTTTTCTTTGTCATTTTGCCATGCTATGCGCCGCGCCATCACAAGCGGGCCAATACCGGCCCCCATCTCACGGAGAGCCACATGGCCATCGAACGCACCCTGTCGATCATCAAGCCCGACGCCACCAAGCGCAACCTGACCGGCAAGATCGTTGCCAAGTTTGAAGACGCGGGCCTGCGGGTCGTGGCGTCCAAGCGCATCCACCTGTCGGACAAGCAGGCTGGTGCCTTCTATGCCGAACATGCCGCCCGCCCCTTCTATGGCGAACTCTGCGCCTTCATGGCGTCCGAGCCGGTCGTGGTGCAGGTGCTGGAAGGTGAAGGCGCCATTGCCAAGAACCGCGAAGTGATGGGCGCGACCGACCCGGCCGCCGCTGCGCCGGGCACGATCCGTAAGGAATTTGCCCTGTCCAAAGGCGAAAACTCGGTCCACGGCTCCGACAGCCCGGAATCGGCGGCCCGCGAGATCGCCTTCTTCTTCTCGTGCCTTGAACTGGTCGGCTAAACCTCACGCCAGCGCCAAAACCAAAGCCGCCCCAAGTCGGGGCGGCTTTAATGCTGACATGATCAAAGTCAGTTCAACACTTAATCTGATGCTGTCAGGTTTGCAGCGGTAGATTGCAACGTGGCCAGAAGGACAGGGCCAGTCCCGCCAAGACCGTAAACATCGAAATACAGGCCTTTGTTGGCCGAGTTGAAGATGAAGCGGTCGTCAGCGTCTTGGGCCGCACCTGTCGTATTGACCCTAAACTGCGCGGCCGAAAGTGCGCCGGTTGTCAGGCCACCGCCAAAGCCCGCGGCGCTCAGCAAGAACCGATCGTCGTTGCCGCTGACCGCACCAAAATCTGTTATGGTGTCAACCCCAAGGCCCGTCCCCGAGAACCGGAACGTGTCGTTGCCAAGACCGCCCGTCAACAGATCAAGGCCCTCGCCACCCTCAAGGTAGTCAATGCCCGCGCCGCCATCGACGGTGTCGTTGCCTGCGTTGGCCCAGAGATAGTCATCACCATTGCCACCCAACAGAACGTCATTGCCGCCATAGCCAGAGATGGAATCGTTGCCGCCATTGCCAGTGAGGCGATTGTTCTGCGCGTTTCCAATCATGTTGTCAGCGCCAGAATTCCCGGTCAGGTTTTCAATTCCCGTGAAGGTTGGCCCGCGGTTATTTGTGTTTTGGAACAAGGAGATCGTGGTCGCGGTTGCCCCGAAAAACACAATAGTGTCAAGACCGGCGCCTCCATTCAGAGTGTCGCTTCCCCCCGTGTAGATAAGCGTATCGCTTCCACCATCGCCATTGATCAGGTCATTGCCAAGGTCGCCAGACAAGGTGTCGTCGCCCATACCACCGTTCAGAACGTCATTGCCGTTTCCGCCGTTCCCGACATTATTGCCCAGATTGCCAAATAAGGTATCATGGCCGTCATCGCCGTTCACGCTATCGTGGCCACTACCCCCCCAAACTTGGTCATTGCCCGCGTTAGCACTAACAGAATCATTGTTGATCCCCGCCGCGATCAGGTCCCCGTTGATCCCACCAAGGATGGTCGCAGTCACCCCCGCTAGGTCATCATCCCCATAATTCGCATCATCGTTGATGATGAGGCCGCCTTGAGCGATAGCACTTGCTGGCACATAGTTCTGCGGATCACTGAAGGCCGCGCCGGGTCCTGCTTCGAACAGCGCGATGATGGCGTTGGACGCAACCTGGTTGCTGTTCAAGAAATGCGATTCTTGTCCGCCGTTGTTTGCGCCGCCATTGCCATCCATGTCGATCCGCGCGCCTTCCAGCGCGTAAAGCACATAGCCGCCAGTTGCCGACTTTATGACCAGCCATTGTTGCGGCGCAGCACCGGGATCATTGAGATCGCCGTTATGCAAGACGATCTTTGCCGTGACACCTGTCAGGCCGGCAAGGTTTCCGCTCCACCCCAAACCCAGAACCGTCAGGCCATTGATCTGGATATTGTCGCGTGTAGCGTCAAAATCCTCGATGCGGCCTACGACGACCTCGCCGGCACCCACCGCAGCGATTGAGGTCAGATTGAATGTGTCATTGCCGGCATCCCCCCTTGTGTGGTGGCCATGGGAATAGGCCGAGGTGATATTGGCAAAGCTCATGTTGACGATATCGTCGCCATTTCCGGCCCAGACGTGAATCTGGCTTGTGCCATTGGTGGCGGCAAGGTTCATCGTGTCGTTGCCACCATAGGCAAAGACATTGCCACCGGTCGATTTGGTAATGATCTCAGAGCCGTTCGTGCCGCTTCGGCCATAGACCGAGTCAAAGTAGGTGACGCTAGAAAACGCCGGATAGAAGCTGCTGCCTGTGAACACGGAAGAGACGGCAAAGCTTGCCCAGATCGCATCGGCGTTCATGTCGGTGCTTGCACCGCTTGTGTAACGCAGATCGATCGTGCGCGCTACGACGCCGTGGTGATTGGTTCCTTCCACAAAGTCGATTCTGTAGGAATTGAAATCAAGATATCCGATAATCGGCATAAAAACACCCTACCAATTCTGTTGACACTGAAGACCCTTAAGGTAGTGGGTTAACCAGTTAACAAAATCAAGCGTTGTGTTCGACAAACCTGTCAGGCAGGCTTTCTCTCGGTTTTCATCACCCAGCGTCCGGTTTCCTCGGACCAGTACTGCGCGGCCATGCCAAGGCCTGTCAGCCGTGTCCACATCCCGCGCGCAGCCTGTAAGGCGGTCTCATCATTGCCGTCAAAAAGCACCCAAAGCCGCTCCATCGCCTCTTCCCCGTCCAATGGCTCGGCCCCGTCTAAAAGCACCACACCCTGACTGCCATTCACCGCCGCCCCCTGCCCGATCAGCACCGGCTGTTCGGCATCGAACGGCCCGCCTTCAACCCCATGCGGCAGGAAACCCTCCTCCGGTTCCAGCCACAGACGCGCATCCAGCCGGTCTCGCCGCGCCGCGTCGGGGCTGCGCAGCATCACCCGCCAGCCCGCCGCAAGGGCGCGCGGCAGGATCAGGGCCAGCACCTCTTCGGGGCCAGAGCGCGTCAAGTGATAGAACATGGCGGTGCCCAAGGGTCTTATCCCTTCCGCTCATAGCGGTCGCGGATCAGCCGGTTCAGCGCCATGACACCCCAGCCCGTCGCGCCCTTTGGTGCCAGCGTGCTGTCCGATTTCAAAAGTGCCGTCCCCGCGATGTCGAGATGGATCCAGGGCATGCCGTCCTTGACAAAACGGCGCAGGAATTGGGCCGCCGTGATCGCCCCGCCGTCGCGACCGCAAGAGTTCACCATATCGGCCACCCGCGATTTCAGCTTGGCGTCATAGCCTTCGCCCATCGGCATCCGCCAGGCCCCTTCGCCCTCAGCCCCAGCCGCTGCCAGGAAGGCATTGCAGAACCCGTCATCATTGGAAAAAACGCCGGTGTTTTCATGGCCAAGTGCGACGATGATCGCGCCGGTTAGGGTGGCAAGGTCAATCATGCCGGTGGGCTTGAACCGTTCTTGCGCATACCACAGCACATCGGCCAGCACGAGCCGCCCTTCGGCATCGGTGTTGATGACCTCGATCGTGTCGCCCTTCATTGAACGCACCACATCGCCAGGGCGTTGGGCGCGGCCGTCGGGCATGTTCTCAACCAGGCCGACCAGCCCGACGACATTGGCCTTTGCCCCGCGCAAGGCAAGCGTGCGCATCACGCCCGCCACCACCGCCGCGCCCCCCATGTCCATGGTCATCTCTTCCATGCCGGCCGCCGGCTTGATCGAGATGCCCCCGGTGTCAAAGCAGACCCCCTTGCCGATCAGCGCGAGCGGTGCCTCATCGGCCTTGCCGCCCTTCCACTGCATGACCACCACGCGCGAGGGGCTTTCCGACCCCTGCCCCACGCCCAGAAGCGCGCGCATGCCCAGCTTTTTCAACTCGGGCTCTTCCAGGATCTCCACCTCAAGCCCCAGCTCCTGCATCGCCCCAAGCCGCGCAGCGAAATCCTCGGTCGTCAGCACATTGGCCGGTTCGTTCACCAGATCGCGGGTAAAGAAGATCCCCTCGCTTAGCGCGGCCAAGGGGGCTGCGGAGGCGGCCACCGCCTCGGGGCGGGCGCAGGCCAGTGCGACAGGGCCAAGTGTCTTCGGCTCGCCCGACTTGTGGGGTGTGAAGTCATAGGCGCGCACCGCGATACCAAAGGAAAGCTCGGCCGCCTGCGGATGGGTTTCGGCCAGCACATGCGCGCCTGCCGGTCCCAGCGCCCGGCCAATGGCCGCGCCCGCCTTGCGCGCGTCAAGCATGCTGGCCTTGCGGGGGAGTTTCACCAGCATCAGCGCCTCGGCAACAAGCCCGGCCGGATAGGCCAGCGTCAGGCTTTCGCCGGTCTTGAGCCGCGCCCAATCGGCGCTGGCCAGCGCGCGTGCCACCATGCCGCGCGTCAGACGGTCCAGCCGCCGCGCCGCCGGGCTTGCCGGTGCCGCGCCTTCGGCCAGAAGCGCGATCAGCCCGGAGGCCGTGGCAAGGCGGTCAAGATCGGTGGCGGTAAAGCTCAGGGCGACGGGCTGGTTCATCGAGAAGTCCTTTTCCTTGCCGCCCGAACATTCGCGCGGCTTTTTGCGCAAAGCTAGCGAAGGGGGGCGGCCTTGGCCAGATAGCAGTTTTCCCGGTCGGGGTTTGTTGATAGCGTCGGGCGCGCAAACGCCACAAGGATTAGCGTCTCTTGCCGAGATTCGACCGATATCTGCTGACACAGCTTTTGGCCGTCTTTGGCTTTTTTGCGCTGGTTCTGGTGCTGGTCTATTGGGTCAACCGGGCGGTCGGGCTGTTTGATCAGCTGATCGGCGACGGTCAGACCGCGCTGGTGTTTCTGGAATTTTCGGTTCTGACGCTGCCCAATGTGATCCGGGTGGTCTTGCCGATCGCGGCCTTTGCGGCGGCGGTTTTTGTTGCCAACCGGCTGATGCAGGACAGCGAGTTGGTGGTGATGCAGGCGACCGGGTTTTCCGCCTTTCGCCTGGCCCGCCCCGTGGTGATCTTTGGCTTGATCGTCGCAGGAGCCCTTCTGGTCTTGTCGCATGTGCTGGTGCCCGCCAGCCGAGAGGCGATCATCCTGCGCTATGCCGAGATCGGGCAGAATGTCTCGTCACGGTTTCTGACCGATGGGCAGTTCACCCATCCCGCGCCGGGCCTCACGCTTTATGTGCGGGAACTGGCGCCCTCGGGCGAATTGCTCGACCTTTTTCTGACCGATGCGCGTGACCCGGGCCGCACGACGACCTATTCGGCGCAGAAGGCGCTTTTTGCCCGCACCGACAGCGGGCCAAAGCTCTTAATGGTCAATGGCCTTGTCCAGCAGATCGACGATGAGACGCGGCGGCTGTCTTTGACGCGCTTTGCCGATTTCACCTATGATCTTGCGGGCCTGATCCCCGAGGTCAGCCCTGGCAAGCGCAACATCGACGCGATGAGCACGGCCGAGCTTCTGGCCGCAAGCCCCGAGGATCTGGCCGAAACCGGTGCCACGCGGGCGGCCTTCCTTTATGATGGGCACAACCGTTTTGCCCAGCCGTTTCTGGCGGTCGGTGCCGCGATGATCGGCTTTGCCGCCCTTCTGATGGGATCGTTCAGCCGCTTTGGCCTGTGGCGGCAGGTGGTGGTGGTCATCGTGCTTCTGGTGATGGTGCAGGCGGTCTCGTCGGTCGCAACCGGCATGGGCCTGCGGTCTGAGCGGGGGTGGATCTGGGCCTATGCCGCACCCCTGTTTGGCATTGCGCTCGGGGTGGGGTTGCTTTGGTGGTCGCAGCGGCCGCGGCGGGTGGGAACGGGCTTTGGCCGGAGGGCGGCCGCATGACGCTCGATCTTTACATCGCGCGGCGGTTTCTGGGCAGTTTCCTGCGGGTGTTCGGCGTGTTTTTCGGCGTGCTGACCCTGATCGACCTGATCGAGCAGATCCGCAAGTTTGGCCAGTCCGGCATTGGCCTTGGCGAGGCGCTGGTGCTTGCCGTGCTGAATGTGCCGCAGAACCTTTATCTGATCTTGCCACTGATCATGGTCCTGGCCGGGATCGCGCTGTTTCTGGGGCTTGCAAAATCGTCCGAGCTGGTGGTGGTGCGGGCAGCGGGGCGGTCAGGGCTGCGGTTTCTGGTCTCGCCGGTGGTGACGGCGCTGGCCATCGGGCTTTTCGCCGTCATGGTGCTGAACCCGCTGGTTGCGGCGATGTCAAAGGAATATGACCAGCGCGCTGCGGCCCGCGTGGCCGCCGAACGCGGGACTGCTGCCGTGCTGTCGCTTTCGGCCGAGGGGCTTTGGCTGCGCCAGGGCGATGCCACGGGTCAGACAGTGATCCATGCCGCGCGCATCTCGCCCGAGGGGACCGAGCTTGGCGGGGTAAGCTTTCACCTCTTTTCGCCCGAAGGCCGCATCCTGGGCCGGATCGAGGCCGAAGGGGCGCGGCTGGAGCCGGGTCAATGGTTGCTGGATGGGGCCAAGCAATGGGATCTGACGGCGGGAAACCCCGAAGCTGCCGCCATGACCCCGTCTGGCCCGCTTACGGTTACGACGGATCTGACTCCTGAACAGCTGGTGGAAAAGCTGGGCTCGCCGGTGGCGGTGGCGTTTTGGGACCTGACGGCGCAGGCGCAGGCGCTGGAACGCGCGGGGTTCTCGGCCAAGGCCTATCGGCTGAGCTATCAGATGGAACTGGCGCTGCCGCTTCTAATGGCGGCCATGGTGCTGCTGGCGGCGGGCTTTACCATGCGCCACGCGCGGTTTGGCCAGACCGGGCAGATGGTGCTTTTCGCCCTGATCGGCGGCTTCGTGATCTTTTTCCTGCGCAGCTTTGCCGAGGTCCTTGGCGAAAACGGCCAGATCCCCATCCTGATCGCCGCCTGGAGCCCGCCTGTGGCGGCGGCGCTGCTCGCGCTTAGCCTTCTGTTGCATCTGGAGGATGGCTGACATGCGCCGCCTTCTTCTGATCCTGACGCTTGTCCTTTGGGGGGGAAGCCTTGCCCTTCCCCTGCAGGCGCAAGAGCAGGCGACACTGGTCGCCAATGCCTTGCGCATCGAAAGCGACCGGATTTTGGTGGCCGAGGGCGCGGTTGAGGTCTTCTATCAAGGCCGACGCCTGACCGCTGCACGGCTCAGCTTTGATCGGGTCGCCGACAGCCTGACCATCGACGGCCCGATCACGCTTTCCGATGGCAGCGGGGTCAAAGTCCTGGCCAGCCAGGCCGAATTGAAGGCCGACATGACCGAAGGCATCCTGCGGTCGGCGCGGGTGGTCATGAATGACCAGTTGCAACTGGCCGCCGCCGAGGTCTTGCGCCTGGGCGGGCGCTATACGGCGATGACGCGGGTCGTCGCCTCGTCCTGCCGGGTCTGCGCCGAAAACCCGACCCCGCTTTGGGAAATCCGGGCCCGGCGGGTGGTGCATGATCAGGCAGAGCGGCAGATCTATTTCGACAATGCCTCGCTGCGTCTGGGCGGGGTTCCGGTGTTCTACATCCCGCGCTTGCGGATGCCCGACCCCACGCTGACGCGCAGCACCGGCTTCCTGATGCCGGCCCTGAAATCGTCGTCCACCTTGGGCACCGGTCTGCGCTGGCCCTATTTCATTACCCTTGGCCCCAGCCGCGACCTGACGGTGACACCGTTTCTGGCCACCAAGGACGTGCAGGCGCTGGAACTGCGCTATCGACAGGCGTTTCGCACCGGGGAAATCGCGCTGAGCGGGTTTCTGGCCAATGACCGTTTGCAGGCCGGGAAAACGCGGGCGCAGGCACGGGCCGAGGGCCGGTTCGATCTGCCGCGGGGGTTTGAGCTGACCTTTGACGCGCAAACCGTGTCTGACCGGGCTGTGCTTCTGGATTACGGCCTGTCCGATGCCGACCGGCTGAACAGCGTCCTTGCCGTCACCCGCACCCGGCGCAACGAACATATCGCGGGCCGGTTGATTGCCATCCAGACCCTGCGCGTGGGAGAGCCGTCGGGCACGCTGGCCGCATCGCTGGGCGATCTGACCTGGCAGCGCCGTTTCAGCCTTGGGCCGCTTGGCGGTCAGGGCGGGTTGCAATTTCAGGCCCACGGGCATCGGCGCTCTTCCACGGTTGCAACCGACGGCGATAACGATGGGCTGAGCGATGGCCGCGACGTCGCGCGGGCCCGGATCAAGGCCGACTGGCGGCGCGACTGGATCATGGGCAATGGGCTGATCTTTGGTGTTCTGGGCGAGGTGACGACCGACCTTTACCAGATCGGCGATGTCGCCTCGGCCTATGGCGGCACCCACAGCCGAAGCCATGGTGCCTTTGCCGCCGAGCTGCGCTGGCCTTTGGTCAAGGCGGGCAAGGGCGGGGTCAACCATCTGCTGGAGCCCGTCATTCAGGTGGTGGCCGCGCCCAACCGCACCGCGCGTCTGGCCAACGAGGATTCGGTTCTGGTCGAATTCGATCAGGGCAACCTTTTTGCCCTGAACCGTTTTCCCGGTGCCGATGCGGTTGAACGGGGGGTGCGGGCCAATCTGGGGATGAATTACCTGCGGCGCGATCCGTCAGGCTGGACCTTGGGGGCAACTGTTGGCCGGGTGATCCGCGCAAGGGACCTGACCCAGTTCACCGCCGGTTCGGGGTTGGACGGGCGCAATTCCAACTGGCTTGCGGCCTGGCAATTGACCCATGCAAACGGCACGCAACTGACCAGCAGGCTTCTTCTTGATGATGGCTTTGGCCTGACCAAGGCGGAAATGCTTCTGGCCCATGACCGGCCGCGCTATGGGCTTGAGGCTGGGCTTTTGTATCACAAGGCCGATCCGGCCGAAGGGCGTCTGATCGACACCCGCGAAGTCGTGTTCGACGGGCGCGTTGCACTTGGTCAAGGCGGATGGCAGGCGCAGCTTTCCAACCGCTATGACCTTGAGGCGCGCCGCGCCTCGAACGCGGGGCTGGGACTGGTGTTTCGCAACGAATGCCTGTCGGTCGATGTTTCTCTCTCGCGTCGGTTCACATCCTCGACTAGTGTAAGGCCGACCACCGATCTTTCGGTCTCGCTTCAGCTTTTGGGCTTTGGCGGGTCCATGGCGCCGGGTCCGGCGCGGCAGTGTCGAGGCTAAGGGATGCGGGTCAAGGGTGACAGGCAATGCAGGCGAAAGAAGCAATGGCAAGGCAAATGACGGCAACAACCGACAAGGGGATTTTGCAGCCCGGTGCGCGGCTGCGGCTTCTGGGGTTTGGCCTCGCGATGATGCTGGCGCTTGGCACCGCCGTGCCGCCTGCCATGGCCAACCCGTTCAAGCCGGTGATGGCCATTAACGACCGGGTCATCACCCAGTATGAGCTCGACCAGCGCATCCTGTTCCTGCAGATCCTGCAACAGCAGGGCGATCTGCCCGAACTGGCCCGCACCAGCCTGATCGAAGACCGTCTGCGGCTTTTTGCGGCCGAAGACGCGGGTTTGAGGATTGGCCCTGATCAGGTCATGGCGGGGATGGAGGAATTTGCCGGACGCGCCAATCTCAGCACCGAAGAGTTCTTGAAACTGACCGGCGAGATGGGCCTTGCCGCCGAGACCTTCCGCGATTTCGTCGAAGCGGGCATGATCTGGCGCGAGGTGGTGCGGGCAAAATACGGCGCTGGCGTCACCATTACCGAGGCCGAGATTGACCGCGCCATTGCGAATTTCCAGCCGACCGGGGCCAGCCGGTTGCAGCTTTTGGAACTGGTGTTGCCGGGGGTGAATGGCGATCTGTCGGGTGCCCAGGCCTTGGCGCGGCGCCTGCAGGCCCAGATTGAGACCGAGGCGGATTTCGCCGCTGCGGCACGGGCCAACTCGGCCGGCGACACGGCCGGTTCGGGCGGGCGCATCGGCTGGCAGCGGCTGACAGACTTGCCAGAGCCGGCCCGTCAGGCCTTGGCGCGGCTGGCGCCGGGGGGCATGTCGCGGCCGGTCCTTCTGGAAGATCGCGTGGTTGTCTATTGGCTGGTGGAACGCGGCGAGGATCCCTTGGGCAAGACCGACGGCACTTCGGTGGATTACGCCCAGTTCCTGGTGCCCGAAGGCCCCAATTCCGAGGCCGAACTCGCCGCCGCCCGCGCCAAGGCGGATACCTGCGACGATCTCTATACCGTGGCCAAAGGGCTGCCCGCCGATCGGCTGATCCGCGAAAGCCAGCCGCAATCGGCGGTGGGCGGCGACATCGGCGCGGTTCTGGCAACGCTTGATGCAGGCGAAACCTCAACCCGGATCAGCCGTGCGGGCTGGCGGGTTCTCGTGATGCTCTGCTCGCGCGGGCCTGCCCCCGATCTGGAGCCCGACCGCGAGGTGGTGCGCGAACAGCTCTTGAACCAGCGGTTGTCGGCCTTGGCCGATGTCTATCTGGAAGAGCTGCGCTCGGAAGCCATCATCACCGAGAAATGACGGCGCCCATTGCCCTGACCTGTGGTGAGCCCGGCGGTATCGGGCCGGAACTGGCGGTGGCTGCCCGCGCCGCCCTGCCCGATCTGCCGATGTTCTGGATCGGCGACCCGCGCCATCTGCCCAAGGGCAGCGCTATGCAACTGATCGGGGCGCCCGAACAGGCCCATGCGGTGCCGCCGGGGGTTCTGCCGGTGCTGGAGCATCGCTTTGCCGCCGATAACCCGCCCGGGGTTCTGGTTCCCGAAAACGCCCGCGGCATCATCGAGGTGATCGAGCGCGCGGTGTCTCTGGCGCAGTCAGGTGCCGCCGGGGCGGTCTGCACCGCGCCCTTGCACAAGAAGGCCCTCAAAGACGGGGCGGGCTTTGGCTTTCCCGGCCATACCGAGTTTCTGGCGCATCTGGCCGGGGTGGAGCAGGTGGTGATGATGCTGGCAAGCCCGCTGTTGCGGGTGGTGCCGGTGACGATTCATGTCCCGATTGCCGAAGTGTCCGCCGCGCTGACCGCTTCCCGTCTGACCGAGACCCTGCGCCTGACTCACGCCGGACTGATCGCCGATTTCGGGCTCGCCCGCCCCAGGATTGCCGTCGCCGGGCTGAACCCACATGCGGGAGAAGGCGGTGCCATGGGGCGCGAGGAGATCGAGATCATCGCCCCCGTGCTGGCGCGCTTGCGCGCCGAAGGCATGGATCTGATGGGACCACTGTCGGCGGATACGATGTTTCACGCCCGTGCCCGTGCCAGCTATGATGCGGCGGTCTGCATGTATCACGACCAGGCGCTGATCCCGATCAAGACGCTGGATTTCGACGGTGGCGTCAATGTCACGCTGGGCCTGCCCTTCATCCGGACCTCGCCCGACCACGGCACGGCGCTGGATATTGCCGGCAAGGGGATCGCCCGTCCTGACAGCCTGATCGCCGCGCTGCAGATGGCGCGGGATATGGCGCAGGTCCGGGGCGCGCGCCTATGAAAGTTCGCCGAAAACTCAACCCACACGATGTTTCGACGAAATGTCGCGCGCGAAAGGCCAACCATGGCGACGATTGACGGACTGCCGCCCCTGCGCGAGGTGATTGCCGCGCATGATCTGGTGGCGAAAAAGCAGTTGGGGCAGAACTTTCTACTGGATCTGAACCTGACCGCCAAGATTGCCCGCTTGGCGGGCGACCTGTCGGCCTGCGACGTGCTTGAGGTGGGGCCCGGACCGGGTGGACTGACGCGCGGGCTTTTGGTTGAAGGTGCGCGCCGCGTGCTGGCGGTGGAAAAGGATCCACGCTGCATGGCGGCACTCGCCGAAATCGCCGCGCGCTATCCGGGGCGGCTTGAGGTGGTGAATGGCGATGCGATGGAGATTGATCCGCTTGCCCATCTGACTCCGCCGATCAAGATCGTGGCCAACCTGCCCTATAATGTGGGGACCGAGCTTTTGATCCGCTGGCTGACGCCCAAGATCTGGCCGCCGGTCTGGCAGTCCTTGACGCTGATGTTTCAAAAGGAAGTGGCCGAACGGATCGTGGCCAAGCCGCGCAGCGACCATTACGGGCGGCTGGCGCTGTTGGCGCAATGGCGCTGCGATGCCAAGATCGTCCTGCATCTGCCGCCCGAGGCCTTCACCCCCGCCCCCAAGGTCCATTCGGCTGTGGTGCATCTGACGCGGCTTGATCAGCCGCGCTATCCGGCCGATGCGGCGATCTTGCAGCGGGTGACGGCCATGGCCTTCAACCAGCGCCGCAAGATGCTGCGGTCAAGCCTGAAGGCCTGGGCGCCGGATATCGAGGATCGGCTGCGCGCGGCCGGGATCGAGCCGACGCAACGGGCCGAGGAAGTGTCTTTGGAAGGGTTCTGCGCCCTGGCGCGGGAATTGGCACCGGAAGCGTGATACGAAAAGGCCCGCGCGGTGCGCAGGCCGTGCCGGTTACAGGCGCCAATCACTCGGCCGCTTCAGGAGCCTCAGGCGCGGTATCAGCCGACTTGGCGGCCAAGGGCTTGCGGCTGCGCGGGGTGCGCGCGGGCTTGGCTGCCTCGGGCGCAGAGGGCGGGGCGGAATCGGCGGAGGCTTCGGGAGCCGGGTTGCCAGTGATGAACGCGGGGAGTTCAGCCTGACCTTCCGGCGCGCGGCGGCGGTCCTCGCGCGGACGGTCTGCGCGAACCCGTTCTTCCCGCGGGCGATCTTCCCGCGGGCGATCTTCCCGAGGGCGATCTTCCCGAGGGCGATCTTCACGGGGGCGGTCATCACGGCGATCCTCGCGCCGATCGTCGCGGCGTTGGTCGCGCGGGCGGTCGTCCCGGTTGCGATCCTCGCGGCGCGGGTGCGATTGCGGCTGGCCATGGTGCGGGCGCGCTTCGGGCAGATCGACCAGATTGGCCTCATCATCGCCGCCCAGAACCCCAAAGGATTCGGCCCCATAGCCGCCCTCAACCGGCTGATCGCCACGATAATCGCCGCGATCCTGACGGTCCCGCTGGTGATGGCCATTGCCACCCTGCCCGCCACCCTGTTGCTGGCGCGCCTCTTGCTCAGCTGCCTGTTCGCGCATCGCCTCGGCCAGAAGCCGGGTGTAATGCTCGGCATGCTGCAAGAAGTTTTCCGCGGCCACGCGGTCATTCGACAACTGGGCATCACGCGCCAAAAGCTGATATTTTTCAATGATCTGCTGAGGTGTGCCGCGCACCTTGCCTTCGGGGCCAGAGCTGTCGAAGACACGGTTGATGATATTGCCGAGCGTGCGCGGGCGGTTCTGCTTGGAACGCGAGCGAGACTTGGAAGAGCGCATCTTGTCCTTTGATGGCGGTGACCCTGCGCCTGTCGCCCATCAGGGCGCGTTCGATATGGCGGGGTGGCTGGCGTTGAGCACCAAAGCGACCAGTGTGGCCAGGCGATGTGCTGAACTCGGGATTATCACATGCGCAGCGACTGGCAAGCGGATTCTCTCGTTTTGTCAAGAAAACAGGCCGATTGCGCCCATTACGACGCAAAAGGGACTAGGCGGGCTGCCTTGCGGTCACCACCCTGTCGCGGCCATCGAGATCGGGCAGGATGCGAACATCTTCAAGCCCGGCCGCCGCAAAAAGGGCCTGAACCGCCCTGCCCTGGGTCGGGCCGATTTCGACGATCAGCCGCCCGCCCGGTTCCAGCCGGGCCGGGGCATCGCGGCCAAGGATGCGATATGGCGACAAACCATCACCGCCCGGGGTCAGCGCAATCTGCGGTTCCCAATCGCGGACTTCGGGGGCGAGGCCCGCCATCTCGTCCGCCGCAATATAGGGCGGGTTCGACACGATCAGGTCAAAGTGGCCCGCGACGGTTGAAAACCAGTCCGAAAGCTGGAAACCTGCGCGCCCCTCAAGGCCAAGCGCGCGGGCATTGCCGCGTGCTACCTCAAGCGCTGCGGCCGAGATGTCAACGCCCAAGCCTTCGGCCGTTGGGCAATCATGCAGGCAGGACAACAGGATGCAGCCGGTGCCGGTGCCCAGGTCCAAGACCTTGCGAAACGGCAGCCTTAGCGCCTCGGCCACAAGTGTTTCAGTCTCAGGGCGCGGGTCGAGCGTATCGCGGGTCACGCGAAAGCCCAGCCTCCAGAATTGACGCTGGCCGATGATCTGCGCCACCGGTTGGCGGGCGAGCCGGGCGACAACAGCCCGGTCGAAGGCCCGCGCCTGCGGCGCGCTCATCTCGTCGGGCAGATGCAGGGTCAGGCGGTCCGGGGCAAGCCCCAAGGCATGGGCCAAAAGCCAGCGCGCATCCAAAGCGGCATCCTCGATGCCTCCTGCCCGCAGCCGGGCAATGGCCGCACGCAGCGCCTCGGCGGCAGTCATCCTTCCATCTCGGCCAGTTTCGCCGCCTGATCATGCGAGGTCAGCGCGTCGATCACTTCGCCCAGATCGCCCTGCATGATCTGCCCCAGCGAATAAAGCGTCAGGTTGATGCGATGGTCGGTCATGCGGCCTTGCGGAAAGTTATAGGTGCGGATCCGTTCGGACCTGTCGCCGCTGCCCACCTGAGCCTTGCGGTCTGCCGCGCGCTCGGAATGCAGCCGCTCGCGTTCGGCCTCATAAAGCCTTGCGCGCAAGACCTGCATGGCAATCTCCCGGTTTCGGTGCTGCGACTTTTCCGAACTGGTCACCACGATGCCGGTGGGCAAATGGGTGATGCGCACCGCCGAATCCGTGGTGTTCACATGCTGCCCGCCCGCGCCCGAGGACCGCATGGTGTCGATGCGGATATCGGATGCGGGGATGTCGATATCGACCTCCTCCGCCTCGGGCAGCACGGCAACGGTCGCGGCGGATGTATGCACCCGCCCCTGCGCCTCGGTCTCGGGCACGCGCTGCACGCGATGAACGCCGCTTTCATACTTCAGCCGGGCATAGACGCCCTCGCCGGACACGAGCGCGATAAACTCCTTGATCCCGCCCAGATCTGAGGCCTGATGCTCCAGCACCTCCCATGTCCAGCCCATACGTTCGGCATGGCGCTGATACATGCGCACAAGGTCTCCGGCGAAAAGGGCGGCCTCATCGCCCCCGGTTCCGGGGCGGATTTCCAGGATGCCCGGCCGCGCATCAGCGGCATCCTTGGGCAACAAGGCCAGCCGCAGCCGGCCTTCCATTTCCGGAATGCGCGCCTTTAGGCTGGGGATCTCTTCTTCGGCCAGCGCCTTCATGTCGGGGTCGGCCAGCATCGCCTCCGCCTCCGCCAGATCGGCCAACGCGCGGGTATAGGCCGCGATTTCCTCAGCCACGGGTTTCAACTCGGAATACTCGCGCGCGATCTGAGCGATCTCGGCCGGGGCAGCGCCTGCATTCAGGCGCGCCTCGAGATACTCGAAACGCTGGGTGATCTGGGCGAGTTTGTCCTGCGGAACCATGGCGCCGGGTTTGGCCTGTTGCGCGGGTCCGGTCAAGAGGGGCCCGATTGGAAGACCACGGTTGCCGGGACGGGGTCAGGCAGGATCAGGCGGCTGCCTGATCCTCTTCCTCGGCAGACTGGCGCGCCCACATGGCGGCGTATTTGCCCTCAAGCGCCAGAAGCTCTTCATGCGTGCCCGCTTCCGTGATGCGGCCATCCTCCAGAACCAGGATGCAATCGGCATCCGCAATCGTCGACAGACGGTGCGCGATGGTGATGACAGAACGCCCCTGCCCCATGTCGGTCAGGCTTTCCTGGATCGACCGTTCGGTCTGGGTGTCCAGCGCGGATGTCGCCTCGTCCAGAATCAGGATCCGCGGGTTCTTGAGAAGCGTGCGCGCGATGCCCACCCGCTGCTTTTCACCGCCCGACAGCTTCAGCCCCCGCTCGCCCACCGTGGTGTCATAGCCTTCCGGCAGGGACATGATGAAATCACGGATGTGCGCGGCCTTGGCCGCGGCCATGACCTCGGCCTCATCCGCCCCGTCACGGCCATAGCCGATGTTGTAATAGACCGTATCGTTGAACAGCACCGTATCCTGCGGCACCACTCCGATGGCGGCATGAAGCGAGGTCTGCTGCACCTCGCGGATATCCTGCCCGTCAATGCGGATCGCGCCCCCGGTCACGTCGTAAAACCGGAACAAAAGCCGCCCGATCGTCGACTTGCCCGAACCGGACGGGCCAACAAGCGCCACCTTGTGACCAGGCCTGACGGTGAACGAAATTCCCTTCAGGATGGGCCGGGCGGGGTCATAGGCGAATGACACATTGTCAAAGACAATCTCTCCGCCCTTGACCTCGAGGGGCTTGGCGCCGGGCAGGTCGACCACCTCGGCGGGTTGGCCAAGAAGACCGAACATCGCCCCCATGTCCACAAGGGCCTGGCGGATTTCGCGGTAAACCGTGCCAAGGAAATTCAGCGGCATGGTGATCTGGATCATATAGGCATTGACCATGACGAAATCGCCCACCGTCAGCACCCCGGCCTGCACCCCCCTGGCAGCCATGATCATCACGATGACAAGACCGGTGGTGATGATGAAGGACTGCCCCGCATTCAAGAACGACAACGACTGCCCGGTCTTGACCGCCGCCACCTCATAGCGCTGCATTGCCACGTCATAGCGGGCCGCCTCACGCGCTTCGGCGTTGAAATACTTGACGGTTTCAAAGTTCAACAGGCTGTCGATGGCCTTTTGATTGGCGTCGGCATCCTGATCGTTCATCTCACGGCGGATGCGCACCCGCAGCTCGGTCACCTTGAAGGTGAAGGCGACATAGATCGCAATGGTGATGATAACGACCACCATGTATTGCCAGCCGAACAGCACCGCAAACAGCACCGAGACCATGGACAGTTCCAGGATCAACGGGCCCACCGAAAACAGCATGAATCGCAGAAGAAAGTCGACGCCCTTCACCCCCCGTTCGATGATGCGGCTCAGCCCCCCGGTCTTGCGGGTGATGTGATAGCGCAAGGAAAGCGCGTGGATGTGGCGAAAGGTCACCAGCGCCAGTTGGCGAATGGCACGCTGTCCGACACGGGCAAAGACCGCATCGCGCGCCTCGCCAAAGGCCACTGCCCCCAGCCGCGCCATGCCATAGGCCACGGTCAACCCAACCGCCCCAAGCGTCATGATCCAGACCGGATCCCCCGCTGCCGCGCCGCTCAGGGCGTCAACCGCCAGCTTGTAAAGATAGGGCGTCGTGACCGAGACCAGCTTGGCCATCACCAAAAGCATCAAGGCCCCCACCACCCTGCGCTTCACCCAAGCCTGACCCTGCGGCCAGAGATAGGGCAGAACGCGGGCAATCGTCTGCCATCCCGAGGCAGGCGCGGGATGCTGATCGGCAGAGGTGGCGGTATGGCGGCGCATGGGGGAGACTCATCATTCGCGGTGCTGCCCCCTCCCTAGAGCCGGGCTGGGGATTGTTCAATGCCGCATCAACGCGCTACACAGCCAACGCGCCCACACCAAAGGGTCAGGCGCGGTGGACATCATGGCCTTGCGGGTTCATCTTGGCAAAAATACCCCTGCCGGAGGCCCCGGTCTGCCACCGGCGCTGCGGCTCAGGGTTGGGGCACCGTAAAGACCTGTCCGGGATAGATCAGGTCGGGATCCTTGATCTTGTCACGGTTGGCCTCGAAGACCTGCACATACATCACCCCGTCGCCATAGTTTTCGCGCGCAATGGCCCAAAGCGTAAAGCCCGGTTGAACGGTAATCGTCACCGGCAAGGATGGCGCGGCCGAGGACGCTTCTTCTGAGACGGCAACGGTATCGGCTGCAGCGGTGGCATCGGTGCTGGCATCGCTGGCGGCCGTTGTCCCGGCGGTTCCGTCGGCTTCGGGTTCCGGGGCAGCGGCGGCAGTCTCGGCATTTGAGGCCAGTTGCGCATCAGCGGCTGCGTCCGCCTCGGCCACGGCGGGCAGGTCACGTTTGAACGGCGTTTCGAACCGCGAAACCACCGTCCCCGTGGCATCCACCTCATCCACCCGCAAGACATGCAGACCAGCGGCGACCTCGGCAATCTCGGCAGTCCAGTCGCCTTTGGCGTCAGTCAAGGGTTCGGCCACCAGAGCCTCGTCCAGATAGACCCGAAGCTGCCCACCCAAAGCGGCGCGGCCCGAAAGCATGACCTCCCCCGCGCTGCCATAAGCGATGGTGTCAATCGAGATCGGCAGAGATTCCGTCTCCGGGGCCGAGGCATCGGGCAAGAGACTGACGCCTTCGGGCGAGACCAGAAGGCCTGCCGGTTCCGTCCCCGTCGCAGCCGCGCCATCGGCCAGATCGGCCGTTTCTGGGGTGGCCGTTTCTAGAGTAGCCGTTTCTGGGGCGGCTTCGGCCGCAGTTTCGGGGGCAGCAACCGGGGCCAGCGCAAGGCTGTCCGGCCCGACATTCTCGGTCCCATCGGCAAGGATCTCGACCAGCTGCATAAGTCGCGGCGCATCCGAGGGCGGCAGCGTGACCAGCGTGGCAAACTGACCGGCCGCATCGGCGGTGATCCGGGTAAGGTCCACCCCATCGAGCCGCAAGGCGATCACGGCGCCCGGCGCGGCTGTCCCCGCGATTGTCGCAAGCCCGTCTTCATCGACGCGCACCACATCGACTCGTGGCGGCGCTGCAGCGGCATCGGCGGCGGCTTCACCAGACTCAGCCGTCGAAGCGGCAGCCTCGGGTGCAGCAGTCTCGGGCGCCGCAGTCTCGGGCGCCGCGGCGGCTGGCGCGGCAGCAGTCTCTGCGCTGCCTGCGGGCGCCGTCGCCTGCGTTTCGGCTTTCTCAGTCCCAGGTGCATCTGGTCCAAACCCCCAGATCCACGCGACAATCGCAACCACCGCACCACCGACCGCCACGACCCAACCGGCCGATCCCTTTGCCTTCATGATTGCGTGCCTCCCTGCACAGCGCCTTTCTTTTGCATGGGAACCCCGATACACCGCTGAAAGCAACCTTTTTCAGGATCATGACGATGCCAGGCCCCCGCTTTTCGATCTGTGTGTTCTGCGGTGCGCGCCCGGGCCTTAACCCAACCCATGCCGAAACCGGCCGCGCCACCGGCGCGATGATCGCGCGCAACGGCTGGCGGCTGGTCTATGGCGCAGGGGATGTGGGCATCATGGGCGAGGTGGCGCGCGCCGCACAAGGCGCCGGGGCGGCTACCCTTGGCGTCATTCCGACCCATCTCATCACGGCGGAACGCGGCAAGACCGACCTGACCCAATTCGTCATCACCGAGGACATGCATGAACGCAAGAAGGTGATGTTCATGAATTCGGATGCCATCGTGGTCTTGCCCGGCGGCGCGGGCTCGCTGGACGAATTCTTCGAGGTGCTGACCTGGGCGCAAATCGGGCTGCACCGCAAACCGATCTTTCTGGTAAACGCCCAAGGCTACTGGCAACCGCTCGAGACGCTCTTGGCCCATATCGTGACACAGGGCTTTGCCGATGCCACCATGCTTGGGCTTTACACCAGCGTGCCGGATGTCGTCTCACTGGAAGCCGCCTTGCGCACCGCCCTGTCCTGACGCCAGATTTCAAAGGAATAGACGGCAAGCGCGCACCAGATCAGCGCAAAGGCCATCCCATGCCAGGGGGTAAAGGGCTCGGCCATTACAAAAACTGCGGTCACAGCCTGCAAGGTCGGGTTCAGGTATTGCACCAGGCCGAGGGTTGAAAGCCGCACCCTCTGCGCCCCCCAGGAAAACAGGACAAGCGGCACCCCGGTGATGATGCCGGTGACCGGCAGCACCAGCGTGGCGTGAAGATCAGCACCAAACCAGCCCCCGGCGCGGCCAAACAGCGTGCCCCCTGCCCCGGCCCAGACCAGCACCGCCAAGGCAAAGGGCGCGATGAACGCAACCTCGGCGGTGACAGAAACGGCCGCCGGCGCGGCAAGCTTTTTCTTCAACAGCATGTAGGGGGCAAAGGAAAAGGCCAGCGCCAGCGCCATCCAGGGTGCAACCCCCAGCCCCCAGGTCAAAAGCCCTACTGCCAGCGCCGCCAGCACCACCGCCGCCCCCTGCGCCCGGCTCAGCCGCTCGCCCAGAACCAAAACGCCCATGACCACGGTGACTAGCGGAAAGATGTAATAGCCAAGGCTCGCCTCAACCGCATAGCCCGCCTGAATGGCAAAGATGAACAGCCCCCAGTTCAACGCCACAATCGCGCTGGCCAGCGCCACGCGCCCGCGCATCGGGCCGGCGATCAGCCCGGCCACCTGCGAAAGCCGCCCCTGCAGGGCCAAAAGCGCACCAAACAGCATCAGCGTCCACAAGGACCGATGCGCCAGCACCTCAAGGGGCGGCACGTGGGCCATCGACTTGTAATACAAGGTGGCAAAGCCCCAAATCATGCAGGCGCCCACGATCGCCAGAACGCCCTTTGCGGCCTCGGTCATTTCCCTTCGCGCGCCCCAAACGAAAACCGCCGCCCCCTTTTGGGGACGGCGGCTGATCCGTGACACAAGGGCGCGCGGCCCGCAAGCGTCAGAGCTTGGTGGCAACCGCTTCCCAGTTGACCAGCTTGTCCAGGAAGTTGGTCAGATAGGCCGGGCGCTTGTTGCGGAAGTCGATGTAATAGGAATGTTCCCACACATCGCAGCCCAGAAGCGCGGTCTGGCCAAAGCACAGGGGGTTCACGCCGTTTTCGGTCTTGGTGACCTTCAGGCTGCCATCCTTGTCCTTCACCAGCCAGCACCAGCCCGAACCAAACTGGCCAGCCCCCGCAGCGGCGAAATCTTCCTTGAACTTGGCAACCGAGCCAAAGGCTTCAACCAGCGCCTTCTCCAAAGCCCCCGGCATCTTCTTGTTCTCGCCCGGGCCCATCACTTCCCAAAACAGGTTGTGGTTCCAGTGCTGGCTGGCATTGTTGAAAATGCCGTTCTGCGCCACGGCGCCCGCGTTGTAGGTGCCGCGCACGATGTCTTCCAGCGACTTGCCTTCCCACTCGGTGCCCGCAATCAGCTTGTTGCCATTGTCGACATAGGCCTTGTGGTGGATGTCGTGGTGATATTCGAAGGTTTCCTTCGACATGCCGAGCGAGGCCAGCGCGTCATGGGCATAAGGAAGATCGGGAAGGGTAAAAGCCATCTGACTTCTCCTGTTCGGGGGTTTCGCAGTCTGGTGGAATAAGACGGCTGACGGGGCGAAGGTCAAGGGCAGAACCGGGGGAGATCAGCAATTTCCCCCCGGAAGCGCGGCGGCAATGGCCGACCACAAGACCTCGCAAGGCTCGATGCCCACCGACAGGCGGATGAAGCCCGGCGACACGCTGTCGCCCCAGCGTGCCCGACGTTCGGCCGCCGTATGCACCCCGCCAAAGCTTGTCGCCTGTTCGATCAGCGGGCAGGCGGACAGGAATGCCTCGGCCTCCGCCTCGCTTGCCAGCTCAAACCCGATGAGGAACCCGCCGTTCAGCATCTGCTTTTGGGCAATGGCATAAGAGGCATCGCCCGAAAGCCCCGGATAGCGCAGGCGCTTCACCGCCTGATGCGCCGCCAGACGTTCGGCAATCACGGCGGCCGTCTCGCACATCCGTGCAAGCCGCAACTCCAGCGTCTCGATCCCGCGATGCACGAGATAGGCCTCAAACGGCCCGGGAACCGAGCCCGATTGCCGCCGCCCCTCGCGGATACGCGCCATCAGATTGGCATCCCGCCCCGCGACATGGCCAAATAGCGCATCCGAATGGCCCGCCGGCGCCTTGGTATCCGCCGCAACCACCAGATCGGCTCCCAGGTCCAAAGGCCGCTGCAACAAGGGCGTCATGGTGGTGTTATCGGCAATGACCAAGGCACCCGCCGCATGTGCGCGCACAGAGATCGCTGCAATATCAATTACATCCAGCCCAGGGTTCGACGGCGTCTCGATATAGATCACGTCAAAGCCGGTGAAATCGGCCGCCGCCATCTCCAGCGTCGGCACTTCCACCACCTCGACGCCGTAAACGGCCAACAGATCGCGTCCCAGAAGCCGCGTCACATAATAGCCGTCCGAAGGGATCATCACCCGTGCCCCGGCGCGCAGGCAGGCAATCAAGGCGGCCGAAATCGCCGCCATGCCCGACGGAAAGGCCACCACCTCGGCCGCCTCAAGGATCGCAAGCTGCGCCTCCACCGCATCCCAGGTCGGCTGACCCGAGCGGCCATAGTAATAGGCCGCCCCCTGCGCCTCGGGCAGATGGAAGGTCGTCGCCACGGAAATCACTGGCACCACCGGCTCGCCCAAGGATAATCCCGCCTTGCGATGATGCAGCACATGGGCCATCCGCGCCCGGGCCAATTCGTCCATGATCCGACCTTTCATCTTGGCAGAAATACCCCGGGGTCCGGGGCAGCGCCCCGGGGTCAGCCCCCGGCGCTTACTCCAACCTTGCCGGGAACCCCGGCGCGCGCAAGTCGGTTTTCAACAGATCTTCCAACAGTTTGGCAATCATCGGCGACTGCGCCTCACCGCCATAGGCCGCCTTGGCGGCGATATAGGTCTGGTTCGTGGCACTGGCCAATTCCAAGGGCACGCCGAACTCCTTGCCAAAGCCCAAGGCAAAGCCAAGGTCCTTCAGCGCCAGATCGACGTTGAAGGCAATGTCATAAGACCCGTTCAGGATCAGCGCGCCTTCGGTTTCATGCACAAAGGAATTGCCCGAACTGGCCTTGATCGCATGCCAGGCCTGCCCAAGGTCCAGCCCCCCACGCTTGGCCAGCATCAGGGCCTCGGAAGTGGCCTTCAGATGGATGAAGGCCAACATGTTGGTGATGACCTTAATGATCGACGATGACCCCAAAGGCCCCATGTGGAAAATCTTGTCCCCCATCGCCTGCATAGCACCCTGGTGGGTATCGAACAGATCCTTGTCACCGCCCGCCAGCATGGTGATCTTGCCCTGATAGGCCAGATGCACGCCGCCGGTGACGGGAAGCTCCATCATCCGCACGCCCACCTCTGCCGCAATTGCGGCCAGCGCCAGCACCTCGTCGCGGCCGAGTGTCGACATCTCCAGCCAATGCGCCCCTTTGCGCATCTTGGGCAGGATATTGCGCAGCACCCGTTCCGACACCGCAGGCGATGGCAGGCAGGTGATGACATGATCGACCGATCCCGCCAGCTCCTCGGCACTGGCTGCCAACGTTGCGCCCATGGCAAGCAAGGGTTCGGCCAATTTGGGGTTCAGGTCATAGACCGTGACTTTGAAGCCTGCCTTCAAGAGGCAAGCCGCGCAGGCCGCCCCCAGATTGCCAAGCCCGATATATCCGTAATGCATGATGTCTCCCTGCCCCCAGCACGGGGTCTTGTGCTTTCACTCTGTCCGACCGCGCTCAGGCGCCCCAGCCGACAACACCCTTGACCTCGCAGAAGTCATGGATGCCCCAGTCGGCATATTCGCGCCCGTTGCCGGATTGCTTGTAACCGCCGAAGGGGGCGAAGGTATCCCAGTCGGGGTAATTCAGATTGACCGTGCCCGCGCGCAACCGCCGCGCCACGGGCTTGGCCTCCTCAACCGCACCCGCGATACAGGCGGCCAACCCGTAAGGCGTGTCATTGGCCATCCGCACGGCATCGTCGATGTTGTCATAAGGCAGGATCGACAGGACAGGGCCAAAGATCTCTTCACGCGAGATGGTCATCTCATTGGTCACATGGCCAAAGATCGTGGGCTTCACAAACCAGCCGCGATTAAGGCCCGCCGGACGGCCCAGCCCACCACAGACCAGCGTGGCGCCCTCGTCGATACCCGCCTGGATAAGCCGCTGCACCTTGTCGAATTGTAGCTTCGAGATTAGCGGCCCCATCGTGGTCGCGCTGTCCCGCGGATCGCCCACCACCACCGCATCAGCGGCGGCGCGGGCGAACTCCAGCGCCTGATCATGCTGGCTGCGGTGAATGAACATGCGGGTCGGCGCATCGCAGGATTGCCCCGTGTTGCCAAAGCAGCCTGCCACGCCGGCCCCGACCGCCGCTTCCAGATCGGCCGAGGGCAGGATGATATTGGGCGATTTGCCGCCCAGTTCCTGCGCCACACGCTTGACTGTCGGGGCGGCTGCGGCCGCAACGGCCGTGCCGGCACGCGTTGAGGCAGTGAACGACACCATATCCACATCCGGGTGCGACGACATCCGCGCCCCCACCTCGGGGCCGGTCCCGTTCACCAGATTGAACACCCCCGGCGGCACCCCGGCATCATGGCAGACCTGGGCAAAAAGCACCCCCGACAGGGGCGCGATCTCGGAAGGCTTGAGAACCATGGTGCAGCCTGCCACCAGCGCAGGCGCCACCTTGCAGGCAATCTGGTTCATCGGCCAGTTCCAGGGCGTGATCAGCGCGCAGACCCCGATCCCCTCGCGGATGATCCGCGTGGTGCCGCGCATCTCCTCCCAATGAAAACCTTCCGCAGCTTTGATGGTCGCCTCGATATGGACCTGCCCCGCCCAGGCCTGCGCACCCCGCGCCCATTCGATGGGCGCACCCATCTCGGTGGACATCACCTGCGCAAAGGCCTCATAGCGCTCGTTGTAGATCTCCAGCACCCGCCGCAAGATCGCGATACGCTCAGCGACAGGCCGCACGGCCCACCCCTCAAAGGCCGCCCCCGCCGCAGCAATGGCCGCATCGACATCGACCTGATCGCCAAGCGCCACCTCGGTCACGATCTCTTCGGTCGCGGGGTTCTCCACCATCATTCGCAGCGACGAATGAGGCGCGACCCACCGGCCATTGATATAGAATTTATCCGTGTTTTCCGGTATCATGCGCGCCTCACTTGAAGTAGATGTTGAAGCGCGACCGGATCAGCCGGTCGATCTCGGGATCCACAACACAGCCCGCCTTGGACAGGATCTCGTTCTTGCGTGCAATGGCCGTGTCCAGAAGCAAGGGCTTGCCCGCCTCGTTCCATTCCTTCGGGCTCATCCGGTTGCCGACCTTGGGATAGACATATTCCGTCTGCATCAGCTTCAAGGTCTGGTCCGACCCCAGATAATGCCCCGGCCCACCCAGACAGACCTCTTTCATCGCATCCAGCGATGTGCTGTCCGGCGTCACATCAATCCCCCGCACCAGCCGCATGGTCTGGCCCAAAAGGTCATCGCCCAGAACAAGGCTTTCCAGACAGAAGCCCAGAAGCGAGGCATGCATGCCCACGGCCTCATAGCACATGTTCAGCCCGGCAAGACCGGCCAGCGCGTTGGTGATCCCCTGCTCCCAACCCGCCTGCATGTCGGGCAGTTTCGAATCCGAAATCCCGCTCGCCGCCCCGCCCGGCAGCCCGTAGAAGCGGTGCATCTGCGCGCAACCCGCCGTCAGCAGCGCCTGTTCGGCCGAGCCACCCGACATCGCCCCGGTGCGCAAATCGCTGACGAAAGGCCAGGTGCCAAAGATCGCTGGTGCGCCCTTCTTGATGGCGTTCACATAAACCACCCCCGCGAGGCACTCCGCCACCGCCTGCACAATGGTCAGCGCAATCGGCGCAGGCGCCGTCGCCCCGGCTTGGCCCGCGCTCAAGAGCAGCATCGGCATCCCCCGGCGGATACAATCCTCCATGGTGATGCAGCTTTCCTCGGCGAACTTCATCGGAGGCACGACAAAGCAGTTGGAGTTCGACACAAACGGCCGCTCCAGCCATTTCTCCTCCCCGCCCGCCACCATATAGAGCATGTCAAAGCAATCGGCGACATGGGACGGATCGCTGAACGAGGTGCCCACGTGCTTTTTCGTGCCGGCCAGACAGCCATAAAGCGTGTTGAGGTCCATTTCCTTGTTGTCCAGCACGTCACGGCAGACCATAGTGCGCTGGTAGAAATGGATGTTGTCGAGGTTATCGACCAGGCGCGCCGCGTCATACAGATCTTGCGCCGTCGACTCGCGATACTCCAACGTGATCGGGTCCACGATATGCACCGCCGCCCCTGCGGTGCCGTAATGTACGTTTGTCCCACTCAAATGCAGATCATGCTTCGGATCGCGGGCATAAAGCGTGATGTCCCGCGCCGCCACCGCCAGCATATCCTCGACCAGCGCGCGCGGAAACCGCATCCGCCCATCGTCGCCATAGATCGCCCCGGCGGCCGTCATGATCTCCACCCCCGACTTCGGGGCCTGGCTCAGACCGATCTGCTCCAAGGCATCCAGCGCTGCGGCATGGATCTGCTTCACACCATCGTAAGACAGGGGCTTGTACTGCCCCCCCGGCATCCCGCCCCGCACCGGGCGAATGTCATCGGCCAGGGGCGCGGCCCGCAAGGCCACCCGCGCCTGCCGCCCCCCAGACCGCCCCGCCCGCGCCCGTGCCGGCTCGCAAGTCTCACCAATGTCGCTCATGCTCGTCCCCATTTCATCTGTTCATAAACATCCCGGGGGTCCGGGGGCTGGCCCCCGGTCCGCCGCAAACTACGCGCGCACGCGCTCGGATTTCGGATCATGCATCGGGATCAGCGAGGCCACCGCCCCATGTCGCACCCCGGCCACTTCGATCTCATATCGGCTCGCCAGAATCTCCTCATCCGACTGGCCGGCGCAAGGCACATAGCCCATGCCCACCGCGCCGCCGAGGAAATGGCCATAATTGCCCGATGTCACCGGCCCGATGATCTTGCCATCGCGCACCAAGGCCTCGTTGTGGAACAAGAGCGGCTCCGGGTCTTTCAGCTGGAACTGCACCATCTTCCGCACCAGCCCCGCTTCTTCCTTCCGCATGACCGCATCCCGCCCAATGAAGTCCGCCTTCTTGCGGCTGACGGTAAAGCCCAGCCCCGCCTCCAGCACATGATCCTCGTCGGTGATGTCATGGCCCCAGTGGCGATAGGCTTTTTCAATCCGGCAAGAATCCAGCGTGTGCAGCCCGCAAAGCTTCAGCCCGAGATCGCTACCTGCCTCTTCCAGCGCCTCGAACACATGGGCGGTCTGGTCGCTGCTGACATAGAGCTCCCAGCCGAGTTCCCCCACATAGGTCACCCGGTGCGCCCGCGCGAGACCCATGCCAATCTCAATTTCCTTCGCTATTCCAAATGGATGTGCAGTATTGCTGAAGTCTGCAGACGACACCCGTTGCATCAAGTCCCGCGCCTTCGGCCCCATGACGCACAAGACCGATTCCGCCGCCGTCATATCGGTAATCACGGCGAAATCATCGCCCAACTGGCTGCGCATCCAGGCCAGATTGCGCTGCAAGGTCGCCCCCGGCACCACGGCCAGGAACGCCGTTTCCGACAGGCGCGTGACCGTCAGGTCAGCCTCGATCCCGCCGCGATCATTCAGGAACATGGTATAGACAATCTTGCCCACGCCCACATCCATTTCGGCCGATGAAATCCGGTTCAGGAACAAGCAGGCATCGCGCCCCTCGACCCGGATCTTGCCGAACGAGGTCATGTCAAAGAAGCCAACCCCGTTCCGGACCGCCAGATGCTCGGCCTTCTGGTTGTCAAACCAGTTCTGCCGCTTCCAGCTATACTCATACTCCGCCTTCTGGCCGGGGTTGGCGAACCAGTTCGCCCGCTCCCAGCCTGCGACCTCACCAAACACCGCGCCGCGCGCCTTCAGATGGTCATGCAGCACTGACCGCCGGACGCCGCGCGAGGTGACAACCTGCCGGTAAGGGAAGTGATCGGCGTAAAGCAGCCCAAGCGTCTCGCTGACCCGCTCTTTCAGATAGGCCTTGTTGCGCTGGAAGGGCTGGGCGCGACGAATATCCACCTCCCAGAGGTCAAAGGGCGCCTCGCCCTCCACAATCCAATGCGCCAACGCCATGCCCGCGCCGCCCGACCCGGCGATGCCGACCGAGTTATACCCCGCCGCCACCCAATAGCCTTTCACCTCGGGCGCTTCGCCCAGGTAATAGCGGTCGTCGGGGGTAAAGCTTTCCGGCCCGTTGAAGAAGGTATGAATGCCGCTCGTCTGGAACAGCGGCATCCGGTTCATCGCGTTTTCCAGAATGGGCATGAAATGATCCCAATCCTCGGGTAGCGTGTCGAACTCGAAATCCTCACGAATGCCGCCCATGCCCCAGGGTTTCGCCTTTGGTTCAAAGGCCCCGATCATCATCTTGCCGGCGTCCGATTTGTAATAGGCGCATTCATCGGGCACCCGCAGCACCGGCAAATGGCCAAGCCCCTCGACCGGCTCGGTAATCAGGTAGAAATGCTCACAGGCGTGCAGCGGCAGCGTAACGCCCGCCTGTTCGGCCAGATCGCGCCCCCACATGCCGCCGCAGTTCACCACCACATCGGTGGCGATATGGCCCGGCTCGCCATCCTTGGTGATGTAATCGACGCCGGTCACCCGGCCATTCGCGCGGGTCACGCCGGTGACCTTGGTGTATTCGAAAATCTGCGCGCCGCGCATGCGTGCGCCCTTGGCCAGCGCCATGGCGATATTGGCCGGGTCACATTGCCCGTCCAAAGGCAGATGAACCGCCCCCACCACATCGCCCACGTTCAGATGCGGATACATGGCCTTGGCCTCGCTGGGCGAGATTTCCTGCACATCCACATCGAAAATCCGCGCCACGGTGGCCTGACGCAAAAGCTCTTCATGCCGGTGCGGTGTCAGCGCGACCGAGATCGAGCCGACCTGCCGCATCCCGGTCTCAACCCCGGTTTCGGCGGCCAGTTTCACATACAAATCTGCCGAATACTTCGCCAACCGGGTCATGTTGGCGCTGCCCCGCAATTGGCCGATCAGCCCGGCGGCATGCCAAGTCGTGCCGCTTGTCAACTGCTTGCGCTCCAACAGCACAATGTCGGTCCAGCCCATCTTGGCCAGATGATAGGCGACCGAGGCACCCGAGACGCCGCCGCCGATGATGACAGCGCGGGCTTTCGAAGGGATCGTCATGGGAAAGTCTCCGGTGAGATAAGCACGAGTTTGCCGGGATAGCACCCGGCCTCCAGATCGGCTTGCGCGCGGGCAATATCGCGCAAGGGGTAGGTGTTCGACACCACGGGCCGGATGCGGCCGGTGTTGATGATGGTGACAAGGCCGGCGAATACTTCGCGCGGCTGGTGGGTGGCACCATAGACCGTCAGATCGTTCAGATAGACGCGGCGCAAATCGCCCTTGACCATCGGGCCTGCAACCGCTCCGCTTGTGGCATAGCGCCCGCCGGGGCGCAGCGCGTCCAACCGGTCCTGCCAGCCCTCGCCGCCCACCACGTCAATCACCACATCAAAGGACTGGAAAGGCGGCGTGGTCTCGCGCGACAGGACTTGCGCCCCAAAGCCGCGCAGGGGGGCGGATTTCGACAGGCTGCATTGCCCCGTCACCTCGGCCCCGGCAAGAAGGGCAAGTTGCACCGCTGCCAGCCCCACCTCGCCCGAGGCCCGGGTGACCAAAACCCGTTCGCCCACCGCGACTTGGGCGCGGGTCAGAAGGTTATGCGCCGTGCCATAGGCGCAAGGCATGGCACCGATCTCGATGTCGGTCAGGGGCGATGCGGTGACATCATGCAGATGCTTGGCCTTGACCACGCAGTATTGCGCAAAAGCCCCGTCAAACTCTGACCCGATCGAGACAAAGTTGATCGGATTTCCCTTGGTCGGCTCATGCTGGTTCGTCGGGCAGATCACGCGCGCCCCAAGCGGGAGGCCCGTGACCCCATCACCCAGCGCGACCACCCGGCCGCACTGGTCAGACCCCTGAACGCGCGGAAAGGCCATCTCGCCCGCCCAACCGGCCGCCCGGCCCTCGCCGCCATACCAGCCCTTGCGGGTATTCAGGTCGGTCATATTGACTCCGGCCGCCAGCACGCGCACCAGAACTTCGTCCGGCCCCGGACGCGGCACGGGGATATCCTCGCGCCAGACAAGCCGCTCGGGCCCGCCATGTCCCGTCAGCTGTACGCCGCACATGGTGGCCGGGACCTCGGTCATGCGCGGATGAGCTCGTTCTTGGCATCCCACAAGGGCGCATCCTCCTGAACGGTGGCAGGATACAGCGTGCCGAAGATTTCGACCTGCAACTTGGTGCCCGGAACGTTGACCTCGGCCTTCAGCATGCCAAGGCCGATGCAGGCGCCAACGCGGTGGCCATAGTAACCGCTGGTCAACTCACCCACTACTTTGCCCTCATGCCAGATGGTCGACATATAGGGCGGGTCCTGATCGCCCGCCTCGATCACAAGGGTGCAGAAGCGCTTGGTCACCCCGCGCTGCTTTTCGGCCTCGAGTGCTGCCTTGCCGCGGAACTCGGGCTTCGACCAATCGACAAAGCGTTCCAACCCGCCTTGCAACACCGTGTAATCGGTCGACAGATCGCCCTTCCACGCGCGATAGCCCTTTTCCACCCGCAAGGAATTCAGCGCGAACATGCCAAAGGGGCGCAAGCCATGGCCCTTGCCCGCCCGCATGACGGCGTTCCAGACCGCCTCGGTATCCTCCACCCGGCTGTGGATTTCCCAACCCAACTCGCCCGAGAAAGACACACGGGCCAGCCAGACCTCGGCCCCCGCAATCCGCGCGGTCTGATGGGTCAACCAGCCTTTCGCCAGATCGGCATCCGACACCTCGGCGAGAATGGCGCGGGATTTCGGCCCGGTCAGGATCTGGGTCGACCACAGCTGGGTCTCTTCGCGCAGATGCACGCCCGGCTTCAGATGGCGGCTCAGCCATTCGCGGTCATGTACCTGGGCGGTGGCGGCGGTGATCAGCACCGCCTCATCCTCACCGGTGCGCGCAACCGACATCTCGGTCACGATCCGGCCCTTGTCATCGGCGAAATAGGCAAGCCCCAGACGGCCCACCGACGGCACCTTGCCGGTGATCTGACGCGTCAACCAATCAATCACCTTCGGCCCGGTCAGCACAAAGCGCGAAAATCCCGGCAGGTCCAAAATCCCCGCCGCGTCGCGCACCGCCTGACATTCTTCCCTTACAGCCCCAAACCATGGGCCTTTGCGGTCCCACGTGCGGCTCGCCTCCTCGGATATGTCATCGCCAGGCCGCGCATACCAGACCGCACGCTCCCAACCGTTATAGGGCGCATAGACCGCGCCCAGCGCCTTGGTCTGCGCATGCACCGCCGACAGCTTTTTGTCGCGCCCCTCGGGCCAGGCGTGATGTGGGAAGTGGATGGCATATTCGTGGCCATAAACCTCCATCCCCTTTTTCACGCAGTAATCCGGGTCCTCAAACCCGGTGAACCGGCGCGGATCGCAAGACCACATATCCCATTCAGTCGCGCCCTCGGTCACCCATTCGGCCAGAACCTTGCCAGCCCCCCCGGCCTGACAGATGCCAAAGGTAAAGACGCAGGCCTCAAACGCATTCGGCACCCCCGGCATCGGGCCGATCAGCGGATTGCCATCGGGCGTATAGGGGATCGGCCCGTTGATGACCTTGGAAAGCCCCGCCTTGGCCAACAAGGGCACCCGCTCCATCGCATCATTGATGTGCCATTCCAGACGCTCCAGATCATCGGGGAAGAGCTGGAAACTGAAATCATCGGGGAAGGGATCGTCCTTCGTCACCCAATGGGCCTTGCAATTGCCCTCATAGGGGCCAAGGTTGAAGCCGTTCTTTTCCTGCCGCAGGTAATAGCTGCTGTCCACGTCGCGCAGAAGCGGCAGCTTGTGGCCGACTTCCTTTGTCCAGCTTTCCAACTCGGGGATGGTCTCGAAAAGCATGTACTGATGGCTCATCACCATCATCGGCAGATCGCGGCCAAACCACTTGCCGACCTCGCGGGCATAATAACCTGCCGCGTTGACTACGATCTCGCAGCGAATCTCGCCCTTGGGGGTGGAGACAACCCATTCGTCGCCCTCACGCCGCACACCGGTTGCCGGGCAGAACCGTTCGATCCGCGCGCCCATCTGGCGGGCGCCCTTGGCCAGGGCTTGGGTCAACTGCGCCGGGTCAATGTCGCCGTCATAGGGGTCATGCAGCGCGCCCGACAGATCGTGCGTCGAGACAAAGGGATAAACCCGCTTGATCTCGTCGGGCGACAGGATGTTCAGATCCATCCCCTGATAACGCCCCATGCCGACAACGCGCTTAAACTCTTGCAACCGCTCCTTCGTATGACCCAGACGCACCGACCCGGTGACGTTGTAATTCATCGGGTAATCGACCGCCTCGCCCAGCCCGCGATAAAGCTCGGCCGAATAGCGCTGCATGTTCATGATCGACCAGCTTGATGAAAAGGTCGGCACGTTGCCCGCCGCATGCCAGGTGCTGCCCGCCGTCAACTCGTTCTTTTCCAGCAACACGCAGTCGGTCCAGCCCGCCTTGCAGAGGTGATAAAGGCTCGACGCCCCCACCGCGCCGCCCCCGATGATGACCACACGGGCCGAGGATGGAAAATCCGACATGATGCGCCTCCCAAGAATTCCGCGGCCACTATCACCTGCGCGAAAAAACCTTTCAATCTGGCCAATGCCGCTCTATTGATCGGTCTATCCGATCAGGCCCCTGTGGGCCGATGCCACGAGGCGTGACCGATGCAGATAGAACTTCTCGACACTTTCCTTGACCTTGTCGAAACTCGAAGCTTTCACCGCACTGCGGAACGGCTTGAAATCACCCAGTCCACCGTATCGGCCCGGGTGCAAGTTCTGGAACAATCGGTGGGCGGGCGGCTCTTTTCACGGTCGCGCGCGGGCACCCAGCTTACGACCGAGGGGCTCAAATTCCTGCCCCATGCCAGCGGCCTGCGCCATGCCTGGACCGAAGCGCAAAGATCCGTCGCGCCCTCGGGCGATGCGGCGGTCAGCCTGCGCATCGGCATCCAGCACGATCTGGCCGCCGGACGGATCGGCGGCTGGATGGGCGCCTTTCGCAGGGCCCTGCCCGATTGCGCCTTTTATATCGAGCCCGATTACTCGATCCAGATGTGTCAGGATGTGGCCAGGGGCGCGCTCGACTTTGCCATCCTGTTTTCGCCCCAGCCCCAGCCCGACCTGCATTTCGCCTCGGTGGGCGAGATCAGCTATCACCTGATCTCCTCGACCGGACAGCGCCGCGCCGATCTGCGGCCTGACCGCTACATCCGCGCCTCCTATGCCCCCGCCTTTGACGCTGCCCACGCCCAGGCCCTGCCGGAAATGTCAGCCACACCCTTTGCCTCGGGTCAGGAAGCGGCCGTGGCCGGCCTTCTGCAAGCCTTGGGCGGCGCGGCCTTCGTGCTGGACCGCACCGCCGCCACCCTGACCGAGGGTGGCAAGTTCATGGCCGTCACCGATGTCGATCCGATCAGCCAGCCGGTCTATGTCGTGATGCACCAGCGCCACCGCCCCCAGCGCATGCACAAACGGCTGACCAAGACCGTGCTGAAGGTCTTTGGCCAACGCTAGACCTCCCAACGCTAGACCCCCCAACGCTAGACCAAATCGCCCGCGCCCGCCGGTTCATCTTGGCCCAAATACCCTCGCCGGAGGCTTCCCCGGCCCACGCCAGCGCGCGGCCTCAGACCAGCATCTGCACCCGGTAGCCCGGACCATGGGCCAGCCGGACAAAAGTGATGGGGCTGTCGGCGGTCCAGGTCATCCGCTCGGTCACGAACAGCGCCGTTCCGGGTGTCACCCCCAGAACCGCCGCCTCGCGCGGGCTGGCCCCTTCGGCGCTTAGCGCGATATCGCCGGTGACATAGGCAACATGGGACACCAGCCATTCATTGGCGCTCAGGCTTTGGAAGTCCGGCATCGGGCGCGGCAGGATCTCGGAATTCAGCCAACGCGTTTCAAAGGCAAAGGGCTTGCCATCGGCCAGGTGCAGCGTCTCAAGATACAAAAGCTTGATCCCCGGCGGCAGACCAAGGCGCGAGGCCACCGGCACCGGCGGCTCCATGAAGGCCTGTTTCAGGACCTGAAAACTGTGGACCTGCCCGCGCGCCTCGATCTCCTGACGGATCACCGGGATCTCCAGCGTCGCCTTGCGCACCGGCAATGCCGCCACCCGCGTGCCCGCCTTGCGACGGCGCTCCAGCACGCCCGCCTCGGCCAGATCGCGCAGCGCGCGGTTCACCGTGGCGCGCGCGACGCCGAATTCGGCGGCCAGCTCTTCCTCGATCGGGATCTGCGCCCCCGGCGCCCATTCGCGCGCCCGGATCCGGCGCAACACCTCGGCGCGGATATCCTCCCAACCCCTGGAGCCAGACGCCTTTCCACCCGCGCCGGTCACAGCGCGTCCCTCAGCCGCGCAATCGCGGCACGATAATCCGCCACGATGCCATGGCGCCGGGCATGGCGCCCGCCACGGACGATGTGGCGACCGGCAGACCACAGATCGGCCACCATGCGGTCATCCCCGGCAAAGACATAGGTATCCAAGAGCATATCCCGCGCGCGCGCCCCCAGATCCGGGCCCGAACAATCCAGCGCCATCAGGTCGGCCCAGTTGCCGACCGCAATCTGCCCGGCCTCGCGCCCGGCAGCAAGCGCGCCGCCCTTGCAAACCGTCTCATAAAGCACCCGCCCGGTGGATCGCGCCCCATCTGCCAGCAGGGCGCGCCCTTTGGCGGCCAGACGCTGGGAATACTCCAAAAGCCGCAGTTCCTCGGACAGCGAGATCCGCAGGTTGCTGTCCGATCCCACCCCGTAAACCCCGCCATGGGCCTGAAACCGCACCCCATCAAAGATGCCATCGCCCAGATTGGCCTCGGTGATCGGGCACAGACCCGCAACCGCGCCCGATTTCGCCATGGCCTCGGTTTCAAAGGCTTCCATCTGGGTGGCATGGATCAGGCACCAGCGCGGCGAAAGATCGGCGTTCCCGATCAGCCATTCCACCGGCCGCGCCCCGGTTGCCGCCTTGACCTCGGTTACCTCGGCCGCCTGCTCGGCGACATGAATATGGATCGGTGCCTTGGGGTTCAGCTGTGCGGCGGCGCGGATGCCTTCGGAGCTCGCGGCGCGCAAGGAATGGGGCGCGACGCCCAAGATCGTGTCGGCGGGGAGGTTCGCAAGCGCCTTGCCTGCTGCCTCCCACAGCCGGGCGAAGCGATCGAGATCACTGCCAAAGCGCAGCTGCCCCGCCGTCAGCGCCCGCCCATCACAGCCGCCGCGCTCGTAAAGCACCGGCAGATGGGTCAGCCCCAGCCCGGTTTCAGCCGCCGCCGCCGCGATGCGCGCCGACATTTCGGCCAGATTGTCATAGGTTCCGCCGCCCGGGGCGTGGTGCAGATAATGAAACTCGGCCACCGCCGCATAACCTGCCTCGGCCATCTCGACCATCACCATCGCCGCAATCGCCTGCACATCCTCGGGCGAGAGGCGATCGAGAAAGCGATACATCAGCGTCCGCCAGGTCCAGAAACTGTCCTGCCCGGCGCTGCGATATTCGGTCATACCCGCCATGGCGCGCTGAAAGGCATGGGAGTGCAGGTTGGTCGGCGCAGGCAAGAGGCAATCCACCCGATGCCCCGCCGGGGGCGCGCCTTTGGTGATGGCGGCTACCCTGCCTGCCTCAAGCGTCACCTGAACATCCTGCGCCCAACCTTCAGGCAAAAGCGCGGTCTTGGCATGGATCACTGTCATTGACGCCCTCGGCTTGACATGGGATATTATGTGCAGACATATTATGGCCAAGTGCAGACAAAAGGCAAGCCCGATGGCGACTCTACTCACCCAGGCAACCCTTGCAACCATGACCGACGGTTATGGGCTGATCGAGGTTGGCGCGGTCGAGATCGAGGCGGGCCGCATCCGCTGGATTGGACAGATGTGCAATCTGAGCGCGGCGCAACGCGCCCTGCCCTCGCATGATTGCGGCGGTCGCCTTGTGACGCCGGGCCTGATTGATTGTCACAGCCATATCGTCTTTGGCGGTCACCGGGCGGTGGAATTCGAAATGCGCCTGAATGGGGCGAGCTATGAAGAGATCGGGCGGGCGGGCGGGGGTATCCTCTCGACCGTCACCGCGACCCGCGCCGCAAGCGAAGAAGAGCTTCTCGCATCCGCCCTGACCCGCGCCGATCTCATGATCGCTGCCGGCGCCACCACGATCGAGGTGAAATCCGGCTACGGCCTGACTGTGGCGGATGAGTTGAAGATGCTGCGCGTCGCCCGCCAGATCGCGGCCCATCGCCCCCTGCGCGTTGTCACTACACATCTTGCGGCCCACGCCATACCGCCCGAATACAAAGGCCGCGCGGATGCCTATATCGACGAGGTGGCGATCCCTTCCTTGCAGGCGGCCCAGGCAGAGGGCCTGATCGACGCGGTAGATGCCTTTTGCGAAGGCATCGCCTTTTCGCCCGATCAGGTCGCGCGGCTGTTCCGAGCGGCCAAGGCACTTAACCTGCCGATCAAGCTTCATGCCGAACAGCTATCCGACCTGAAGGGCGCAGTTCTGGCGGCTGGGATGGGCGCGCTTTCTTGCGACCATGTCGAATACATCGGTGATGATGGCGTGCAGGCAATGGCCCGCGCAGGCTCCGTCGCCGTCATCCTGCCCGGTGCCTTCTACACCCTGCGCGAAACGCAAATGCCCCCCATCACCGCCTTCCGCGCCTCTGGCGTGCCGATGGCGGTTGCAACCGATTTCAACCCAGGCTCTTCGCCTATCGCCTCGCTGCCCTTGGCGATGAACATGGCCTGCACGCTTTTCCGCATGACCCCGCTCGAGGCGTTGCAAGGCACCACCCGCCACGCCGCCCGCGCGCTTGGTCTGACCGACCGTGGCACGTTTGCCCCCGGCCAACTGGCCGATCTGTGCATCTGGGATGCCACCCACCCGGCCGAACTGTCCTATCGCATCGGGGCGACGCCCCTTCACGCCCGCATCTTCGGAGGCCGAATTGACGCCTGAAATCCTGATCCCCGGCGAGACAACCCTTGCCCAATTGGAACACATCTGGCGGACGGAAGCCCCGGCGCGGCTGCATCCTTCGGCACGCACCGGCATCGACCGTGCGGCGGCGATGATTGAGGCTGCCGCCAGCGGGTTCGAGGCGGTTTATGGTGTGAACACCGGCTTTGGCAAACTCGCCTCGATCAAGATCGCGACGGAAGACACCGCGACCTTGCAGCGCAATCTGATCCTGTCGCATTGCTGCGGCGTGGGTGAGGCAATGCCGCGCGCCACGGCCCGGCTGATGATGGTGTTGAAGCTTTTGTCGCTTGGGCGCGGGGCGTCTGGTGTGCGGCATGAGGTTGTGACCCTTCTTGAGGCCATGCTGGAAAAAGGCGTCACCCCGGTGATCCCGGCACAAGGCTCGGTCGGTGCCTCGGGCGATCTGGCGCCTTTGGCCCATATGACCGCCGCGATGCTGGGCCATGGTCAGGCCGAGTTCAGAAATCAGATGAAACCTGCCACAGAAGCCCTTTCAGAGGCAGGACTTTCTCCGATCACCCTGGGCGCGAAAGAGGGTCTTGCCCTAATCAATGGCACCCAGTTTTCCACCGCCTATGCGCTGGCCGGGCTTTTTGACGGTTGGCGCGCTGCTCTTGGGGCGCTTGTGACCTCGGCGCTGTCGACCGACGCGATCATGGGGTCAACCGCGCCCCTGCAACCCGAAATCCACAGCCTGCGCGGCCATCCCGGCCAGATCGAGGCCGCCGCCGCGCTGCGTGCACTTCTCGATGGTTCGATCATCCGGGAAAGCCACCGCGAGGGGGACAGCCGCGTGCAGGACCCCTATTGCATCCGCTGCCAGCCGCAGGTCGCGGGGGCCGCGATGGACGTCATGCGTCAGGCCGCCCGCACGCTGGAGATCGAGGCCAATGCCGCCACCGACAACCCGCTGGTGCTGACCGAGGCTGGCATGATCGTCTCGGGCGGGAACTTTCACGCCGAACCGGTGGGATTTGCCGCCGACATGATCGCAATGGCCCTGTCGGAAATCGGCGCGATTGCCCAGCGGCGCGTGGCGCTGATGGTTGATCCGGTCTTGTCTTTTGACCTACCCGCTTTCCTGACGCCAAAGCCTGGGCTGAACTCGGGCTTCATGATCGCCGAGGTGACGACAGCGGCCTTGATGAGCGAAAACAAGCACATGGCCCATCCGACGGTGATCGATTCGACACCGACCAGCGCCAATCAAGAGGACCATGTCTCGATGGCCGCCCATGGCGCGAGGCGTCTGGGGCGGATGGTGGCGAACCTGAACGTCATACTAGGGGTCGAGGCACTTTGTGCGGCCCAAGGCATCGAATTCCGCGCGCCCCTGCCCACCTCGGCCCCTCTTGCAGCGGCCATCGCCCGGCTGCGGGCCGATGTGCCGGCCTTGGGCGATGACCGCTACATGGCCGACGATATTGCGCAGGCCGCCCGCCTGATCGGCACTGGCGATCTGGTTGCCGTCACTGACACCCCTATGCCGAAACTCGCCGCCTGACGGCCCCTTTTCCCGAGGTTCCCCATGAACAGCCGCCATAACACCCGCGACATTTACCCCCCGACCGGCCCCGAAATCACCGCCAAAAGCTGGCTGACCGAGGCCGCAATGCGGATGCTGATGAACAACCTGCATCCCGATGTGGCCGAAAACCCTCATGAGCTGGTGGTTTACGGCGGTATCGGCCGCGCCGCCCGGACGTGGGAGGATTTTGATCGCATCGTCGCCACGCTGAAAACGCTGGAAGCGGACGAGACGCTTCTGGTGCAATCGGGCAAGCCGGTGGGCGTGTTCCGCACCCACAAGGACGCCCCCCGCGTACTGATCGCCAATTCCAACCTCGTGCCGCATTGGGCGACATGGGAGCATTTCAACGAGCTCGATAAGAAGGGTCTGGCGATGTATGGCCAGATGACCGCCGGGTCGTGGATCTATATCGGCACCCAGGGCATCGTGCAGGGCACTTATGAGACCTTTGCCGAGGCGGGCCGCCAGCATTACGGCGGCGATCTGAACGGCAAGTGGATCCTGACCGGGGGGCTGGGCGGCATGGGCGGCGCGCAACCCTTGGCGGCCGTGATGGCCGGGGCCTGCTGTCTGGCTGTGGAATGCGATGAGACGCGGATCGATTTCCGCATCCGGACCCGCTATCTCGATGCCAAAGCCAAGACTTTGGATGAAGCTCTGGCATTGATCGACGGTTGGACAGCCAAGGGCGAGGCGAAATCGGTCGGCCTTCTTGGCAATGCCGCTGATGTGTTCCCGGAACTGGTCCGCCGCATGAAGGCGGGCGGTCATCGCCCCGATATCGTGACCGACCAGACCTCGGCCCATGACCCTCTGCACGGCTATCTGCCGCAGGGCTGGACTGTCGCGGAATGGCGCGCGAAGCAGGAAAGCGACCCGAAGGCCGTCGAGAAAGCCGCCCGCACTTCGATGCGCACACATGTCGCCGCCATGGTCGATTTCTGGAACGCAGGCGTGCCGACGCTGGATTACGGCAACAACATCCGGCAGGTGGCGCAGGACGAAGGCCTTCAAAACGCCTTCGCCTTCCCCGGTTTCGTGCCCGCCTATATCCGGCCCCTCTTCTGCAAGGGCATCGGCCCCTTCCGCTGGTGTGCGCTGTCGGGCGACCCGGAAGATATCCGCAAGACCGATGCGGCGATGAAAAAGCTGTTCCCGGAAAACGCCCACCTGCACCGCTGGCTGGATATGGCGGGCGAGCGGATTGCGTTTCAGGGCCTGCCCGCCCGCATCTGCTGGATCGGCCTTGGCGACCGCCACCGCGCGGGGTTGATGTTCAACGAGATGGTGGCATCGGGTGAGTTGAAAGCCCCCATCGTCATCGGGCGCGACCACCTGGATTCGGGCTCAGTCGCCTCGCCCAATCGCGAAACCGAGGCGATGAAGGACGGCTCAGACGCCGTTTCCGACTGGCCGCTTCTGAACGCACTTCTCAACACCGCCTCGGGCGCGACCTGGGTGAGCTTGCATCACGGCGGCGGGGTGGGCATGGGCTTTTCCCAGCATTCCGGCATGGTCATCGTCGCCGATGGCACCGAGGACGCCGCGCGCCGCCTGAAAAATGTCCTGTGGAACGACCCGGCCACCGGCGTCATGCGCCATGCCGATGCGGGCTATGACATTGCCGAGGATCACGCGAAGGCCATGAACCTGCGCCTGCCGGGGATCCCTGGGAACTAAGGGCCTCTATCCCTTTCGCCCAAAAATCCCACGGGGTCCGGGGGGGGACACTCCCCGGACCCCCGGCCGTCCCGGCACGCCATGCCGGCCAATTGGGTCTAACCCGCGACGCGCGGGTTCTTGCCATGGGCGCCAACCCAGATCGGGTTCGACCAGGCGCGCTTGCCCGCTGCGTCGATCACGGCGGCGCGGATCCATGGCGAATTCAGGACCCGATCAAGCGGCACCTCGGCGCGGGTCATGGAATGGCCATGAACCGCCTTGGCCCCGGTGCCATGGCCCAGAGCCACGACCGACACGACGGCCGAGCTTTCGACGATCAGGTGACCATCCTCAACCCGCACATCGCGCAGTTCCGGCCCTTGGGTCGAATAAAAATGCCCCGCCTTCAACGCCGCCAGAAGCGCCTCCGGCTCATTTGCCTCTGCCTTCACCATGACCCAGCCGCCGAAATGGTCGGGCTCGGAGAAATGCGCGTCATCGGTGGCGATCAGGGTCAGCCGCCGCCCCTCGGTCAGCAAAAGATCGGCAATCGCGGCACCGTCGGCGCGGTCGCAGCCCATGGCGCAACCGTGGTTGTAGATCTCGACCGCATGGGCGGCGGTGATGGAGCGCGCATCGGCCAGCGTCAGGCCCGACCATTGCGGATGGGCGATTGCCACGAACGCCCCCGCCGCCACCGCCCGCGCGGCGATCTCTGGCCCGCTCTCCTGCCCCTCGACCGGCACGAACCAGGGCGAGTTCGACGGCGCGAAATCGGCTGGAAGACCGACCGCCAGGATATGCCACAGCTCGCCGTTCTGCATGGCGCCCGAATGCAGTTCAGCCCCAAGGATGGTGGTAAAGCCTGCATCGCGCATCGGCGCGGTATCGACGATGGGATAATTGTAGGCCCCGATGAAGTGATCGGTCAGCGCGATGAAATCATAGCCTTCAGCCTTGTAGCGGCGGCAGACCTCTTCGGGGCTGAGCACGCCATCTGACCGCGTCGAATGGGTGTGCAGATTGCCACGCCAGAAGCGGCCTTTGGCGGTGAAAGCGGGGTCTTGATGGATCATTGCAGTCTCCTTGGCGGGATTTCCCCCTGTATCGTTGCGCACTATCGCCAGAGGCTGCGCGCTGTGCTATCCC
>VGDH01000008.1 GCA_016869835.1 Alphaproteobacteria bacterium | reverse complement strand
AAGCCACGGTCAAAGACATCGGATGAGCCTGCGATGTCGGTCAGCGCCGCCGCAACCATGCCGCCGGTGCAACTTTCTGCGGTGGCAATGCGCCAGCCCCAGACACGGGCGGTCTGCAAAAGCTCTGCGATGTCTAGCCGTTCAGCCATGGTTGCAGGACCCCGTGGTAAAGTCCCGCCAGAATAACCGAAGAAATCCCGGCGAACAGCCCCGCCCAAAGATCATCAAGCATCACCCCCGCCGCGTCGCCGCGACGGTCGGCCCGGCCGACAAACCAAGGCTTCCAGATATCGAAGAGGCGAAAAAGCACAAACGGCATCACCCATCCCGGCCAGGCGCCGAGGAACAGGCTTTCCACCCCATGCCGCCAAAGCGGCAGCACGGTAAAGCACAGCGCCAGCATCTGGCCCGCCACCTCGTCAATGACGATATGCGAGGGGTCCTTGTCGGTTTGCCCCTCCAGCGCGCGGGGGATGGCCCAAAAGCCAAGGATCGTGGCCAAGACGGCTGCAACCGGGACAAAAAGCGCGGCACCAGCCTCATAGGCCAGGACCGCAAGCACTACCGCTGCCGCCGAACCCCAGGTGCCGGGGGCTGGGCGCAGATGGCCGATGCCGCCAAAGGTGACAATAGCGCGGATCATGACTTCATCAGTGCGGCGGTGGCGATGGCGGCGATGCCCTCTTCGCGCCCGGTAAAGCCAAGCTGTTCAGAGGTGGTGGCCTTGACCGAGACACGCGCCAGCTCGGTGCTCATGATCGCGGCCAGCGCGGCGCGCATCGCTTCGGCATGGGGGCCGATCTTGGGCCGCTCGCAGATCAGGGTCACGTCGCAATTGGCAATCGCATAGCCGTTTGAGCGAGCAAGATCAGCGGCATGGCGCAGGAAGATGTGGCTTTCCGCGCCTTTCCATTGGGGGTCGGACGGCGGAAAGTGGCGGCCGATATCGCCCATGGCCAGCGCGCCATAAATCGCATCGGTCAAGGCGTGCATGCCCACATCGGCATCGGAATGGCCCAAAAGCCCTTTTCCATGCGGCACCTTGACCCCGCAAAGCCAGACATGGTCGCCCGGACAAAAGGCATGCACATCAAAGCCGTTTCCAAGCCTCAGATCCATGCCGCGCCCTTTCAAGATTGCCGCGGCGCGCGAAAAATCGCCGGGGAAGGTAAGTTTCAGGTTGTCTTCCTCGCCCTCGACGATGGTCACGTCAAGGCCCGCCGCGCGGGCCACCTCGACATCATCAGCCGCCCCGCCGGGGTGAGCGCGGTGGGCCGCAAGGATCGCTACAAAATGAAAGCCTTGCGGCGTTTGCGCGCGATAAAGCCCCGCGCGGTCGCGGGTGCCGGTGACACGTCCTTGCACGCCCGTCCAAAGCGCATCGGTGACGGCAAGGGCCGGCGCAGCGGCGGGACTGCGGTCAAGCGCGTCCAGCACACGGCCAATCAGCGCAGCCGAGACAAGCGGACGCGCGCCGTCATGGATCAGAACCTTGCGCGGCGCGGCACCTTCCAGCGCCAGCAGCGCATTCATCACCGAGGCATCGCGGGTGGCACCGCCTTCGACGATCAGCGCATCGCCTGCAATGGCCTCGGCCCTTGCGCGGTCATCGGGGTGGATCACCAGAACACGCGGCATCTTGGCAAAGGCGGCCAGCGTATGGGCCAGCACAGGCTGACCATTCAGCATCTGCCATTGCTTTGGCAAATCGCCCCCGGCGCGGGTGCCGCGCCCGGCAGCAACGATGATGGCAACCGTGTGATCCGAATTCGTCATGAACATCTGTTAGGCCATGCCGCGCCACATGACAATCTGACCTTGAAAAGCGGCATAACTGCACAAAATTTGTGCATTGCTTGGATTTCCGGCATATGTCGGTCGGTGTTTGCTAGGTCTGGCTCGCGGATCGACGCAATCTGTCCGAAGAGGAGCCGAAATGCCGAACCGATCTCTGTCCTTTTTGCCTCCTGTGATTCTGGCTCCGATGGCCGGGATCACCGATTTTCCGTTCCGGCGGATCGTCGCGCGCTTTGGCGCGGGGCTTGTGGTGTCGGAAATGGTGGCCTCAGAGGACATGATGCGCGCCAAGCCCTTGGCGCGGGCCCGGGCCGAGCTGGGCGTGGGCGATGCGACCACCTCGGTTCAGCTTGCGGGCCGCGATCCGCGCTGGATGACCGAGGCCGCGCGCCATCTTGAGGCGCAGGGCGCGCGGGTGATCGATATCAACATGGGCTGCCCGGCCAAACGGGTGACGGCCTCGGGTGGCAATGGGGCCTGCGGGTCTGCGCTGATGAAGGAGCCCGATCTCGCCTTGCGGCTGATCGAAGCGGTGGTGGGGGCGGTGTCGGTGCCGGTCACACTGAAAACCCGGCTTGGCTGGGATGAGACGCTGATGAACGCGCCCGACATCGCGAAAGCCGCCGAGGGGGCAGGGGTGGCCATGGTCACCATCCACGGCCGGACCCGGGCACAGTTCTACAAGGGAAGCGCCGATTGGGCGGCGATTGCGGCGGTCAAGGCGGCGGTGTCGATCCCGGTCATTGCCAATGGAAACATTGTGGATGCCGCCACGGCCGCTGCGGCGCTGCGGCTTTCTGGGGCGGATGGGGTGATGGTGGGGCGGGGGGCGCAGGGCGCGCCCTGGGTTCTGGGCCAGATCGCCCATGCGCTTTACGGCACGCCCGAGCCGGTGGAACCAGAAGGCGCGGCCCTGACCGAACTGGTGGCTGAACATTATGAAGCAATGCTGTCGTTTTACGGCACCGATCTTGGCCGCAAGGTCGCGCGGAAGCATCTGGGCTGGTATGCCGACCGCGCCGGCGCGCCCAAGGCCGAAATGCTGACCGCCGAAGACCCGGCCCAGGTCTTGCGGCTGATTGCGCTTGGTTTTGCTTCGCCCGAAAGGCAGGCGGCATGAGCGCTTATCGCCCGCCATACCCGGTTCCGGGCGTCATTTGGGCGAGCCTTCCGGTTCCGGCCCTGCTGATCGACCGTGCCGGGATGATCGCCGAGGTGAACCCGGCGGGCGAGATTTTCCTCAACGCCTCGCTGAAACTGCTGAAAGGCCAGCCGGTGCTGGACCGTCTGGCGATTGATGCCGATATGGACAGCGCGATGGACCGGGCGCGGGCCAACCATGCGGCCTTGTTCATTAATGACGTCGATGTGACCACGGGTGAACGCCCGCCGGTGCAGTGCAACATCCAGCTAGCGCCGATGCATGACAATGCCGACTACCTTTTGATGCTGATCTCGCCCCGCGATCTGGCCGACAGGATCGGGCGCGGCATGCAGGTGAAATCGGCGGCAAAGTCGGCCATCGGCATGGCCGAGATGCTGGCGCATGAGATCAAGAACCCGCTGGCGGGTATCTCGGGCGCAGCCCAGCTCATCTCGATGAACGCCAGCCCCGAGGACCGCGAGCTGACCGATCTGATCGTGGCCGAAACCCGCCGTATCGTGAAGCTTTTGAAGCAGGTCGAGCAATTCGGCAATCTGCGCGCGCCAGACCGCCGCCCGGTCAATCTGCACGACGCGCTGGACCGGGCGCGCCGCTCGGCCATGGTGGGTTTCGCCGCGCATATGTCGATTGTCGAGGATTACGACCCCTCGCTGCCGTCGACCTTTGCCGACAGCGATCAGCTGATGCAGGTGTTTATGAACCTTATCAAGAACGCCGCCGAGGCGGCGCGCGGGCCGGGCACGATCCGGCTGCACACCTTTTATGACCAGTCGCTTCGGGTGAAGCGGCGCGATGGCAGCTTTGCCCGCCTTCCCCTCACAGTCGAGGTGCAGGATGACGGCCCCGGCATTCCGCCCGATATTGCGGCCGATATCTTTGAACCCTTTGTCTCGGGGCGTGAAAACGGCACCGGCCTCGGGCTTGCGCTTATTTCGAAGATCATTTCCGACCACGACGGCTGGATTTCAGTCGACTCTGCACCGGGTCGCACGGTGTTTCGCGTCTCCTTGCCGGTGGCGCCGAAAGACGCCGGGCGACCGGACCAAGCACATCTGAAAAAGGGCTAAGCGATGGATGGCACCGTTCTTGTCGCCGATGATGACCGCACGATCCGCACCGTTCTCACCCAGGCATTGACGCGGGCGGGCTGCAAGGTTCATGCGACCTCATCGCTGATGACGCTGATGCGCTGGGTCGAGGAAGGCAAGGGCGATCTGGTGATTTCCGATGTGATCATGCCCGATGGCAACGGGCTTCAGGCACTGCCGCAGATTGCCCGGCTGCGACCCGGCCTACCGGTGATCGTGATTTCGGCGCAGAACACCATCATGACCGCCATTCAGGCCGCCGAGGCCGAGGCCTTTGACTATCTGCCGAAACCCTTTGACCTGCCCGATCTCATGAAACGTTCGGCCCGGGCGCTGGAGCAAAAACGCGTCGCCCCCAAACCGGCCGAGCCGCGCCCGGTGGTCGAGGAATTGCCGCTGGTGGGCAGAACGCCGGCTATGCAGGCACTTTACCGGCTGGTGGCAAGGGTGATGAATGCCGATCTGCCGGTCTTGATTACTGGCGAATCCGGCACCGGAAAATCGTTGATCGCCCGCGCCATTCATGACTTTTCCGACCGCCGCGCCCAGCCTTTTGTGGTCGCCCAGGCCGCCGATCTGGCCGGGGTCGAGGGCATTTCGACGCTTTTGGCGCGCAGCAAGGGCGGCTCGCTGGTGCTGGACGAGGTTGCCGATTTTGACGCCGATGCACAGGCGCGGCTGGTCCGGATGCTTGATGTGATGGGCGAGCAGGGGCCGCGCATCATGTCGACCTCTCAGGCCGATCTGACGGCGCGGCTTGAATCAGGCAGCTTCCGCAAGGATCTCTATTACCGGCTCTCGGGTGTGACGTTGGCTGTGCCCGCGCTGCGTGAGCGCGTGGATGACATTCCCCTGCTGGCCGAACATGTGCTGGCGCGGGGCGAGCGCGAGATGGGCGGTGCTGCACGGGCGCTGTCGGCCGAGGCCAAGGCCTTTGTGCGCGCCCATCCCTGGCCGGGCAATGTGCGGCAGCTGGAAAACACGCTGCGCCGGTTGATGGTCACCTCGTCCGAGCCTGAAATCGCGCGGGCCGAGATCGAGGCGGCGCTTGGCCAGGTGCAGGCCAGTGCCGTGCCGCCCGGCGCGATGGAGGGTGAAAAGCTTGCCCAATCGGTCGCGCGTCACCTGCGGCGCTATTTCGATCTGCATGGCGGCCAACTGCCGCCTCCGGGGGTTTATGACCGGGTGTTGCGCGAAATGGAGATCCCTCTCATTGAAATCGCGCTGGATGCCACGGCGGGAAATCAGGCAAAATGTGCCGATCTTCTGGGCATCAACCGCAATACCTTGAGAAAAAAGATCACCGAACTTCGATATCCGCGTGACACGCCGCCGCAAGTTGATGTAAATCAGCCACAGGCATGTGTTCGCTTCGCCAGAGGCGGAACGGACACAAGTCTGTGGCGGGAATGGCACGGCCCGCCCGCTTTTGGGGGTGGTTGTGGCGTCAAGTTCCTATCGCAGCGCGACATGGGTGAGGTTGTCTCGCCTGCGCCGGGCGCGGGCGATGCAGGGTGCCTTCAGCTTTGGTCTGGTGTTTCTGGGCCCGCTTCTGGCGGTTGTCACCTTCCTGGCCATGGGTCCCTATGATCTGGGCGCAAGCTCGGGCCTGTTGCGACTGATCCTGCTTGTCGATCTTGTCTATGTGCTTTTGGTCGCGGCCCTGATCCTGAGCCGGGTGATCCGCATGATCGCCGACCGGCGCAGCCAATCGGCCGGGTCGCGGTTGCATTTGCGGCTGACCGGGGTCTTTGCCTTTATCGCGCTGGTGCCAACGATCCTGGTCGCGGTCTTTGCCGTCTTGAACCTGAACATCGGGCTTGAAGGGTGGTTTTCCGAACGCGTGCGCAATGTTGTCGGCGCCTCGCTTTCGGCCGCCGAGGCTTATGAAAAGGAACAGCGCGATGCCTTGACCGAGGATGCTGCCGCCTTTGCCGGGATCTTGAATGTCACCCGGCAGGCGCAGTTCTTCATGGATGACGGGCAGATCCGTCAGGTCTTGAGCCAGGGTCAGCAGGCCATTCAGCGCGGTCTGCGCGAGGTCTATCTGATCGACGGGGCGGGCAGCCTGAAAACCCGGGGTGAGCGCAGTTATCTCTTTGATTTCGAAGCTCCAAGCCCCGACGACTTGCAGCGCGCGGCCGCCGGTGAAACCGTGGTGATCGAGGATTGGATCAACAACGAGTTCCGCGTGCTTGTCCGTCTTGAGTCCTTTCCTGACCGCTATCTATACATCAGCCGGTCTGTTGACGGGCAGCTGTTGTCGCTGCTCGATGACACGAAAGAAACTGTCTCGCTGTATCAACAGCTTGAAGCCGAACGCGGCCGGGTGCTGTTCAACTTTGGCCTCTTGTATCTGGGCTTCGCCCTGATTCTGGTTCTGGCTGCCATCTGGCTTGGCCTGTGGTTTGCCGAAAAGCTCAGCCGCCCGGTGGGCCGACTGGCCAGTGCGGCTGCCCGTGTGGGCGAGGGGGATCTAAATGTGCAGGTCATCGAGGAAGAGGGTGACGACGAGATCATTACTCTGGGGCGCGTGTTCAACCAGATGACCCAGCAGCTGAAAGGGCAGCGCGATGCGCTTCTCGACAGCCATCGCCAGACCGAACAGCGCAGGCGTCTGTTCGATTCGGTTCTGTCAAACGTCACCGCCGGGGTGATCGGTCTTGACCCCGAGGGCCGGGTGGATTTTGTCAACCGTGCTGCCGAGCGGCTTTTGGATGTAGGCATGACCGCCCATGATGTGCCGCTTGGCCTTGCCGTGCCCGAGTTTGCACCGCTTCTGGAACGGTTGCGTGAAAGCGGGCAAGCGGCGGTGCAGGAAGAGGTGCGGCTGACGCGGGCGGGCAAGCTGGAAAGCCTTCTGGTGCGCGTTTCGCGCCGCAGCACCGAAGGCGGGCGGCTTGAAGGGTATGTGGTGGCCTTTGACGATGTGACCGAGCTTGTCTCGGCCCAGCGTATGGCCGCCTGGGGCGATGTCGCCCGCCGGATCGCGCATGAGATCAAGAACCCACTGACGCCGATCCAGCTTTCGGCCGAACGAATCAAGCGCAAGTTCCGCACCCAGGTGCAAGAGCCTGAAGATCTTGAACAATATACCGATGTGATCGTGCGCCAGACCAATGACCTGCGCCGGATTGTCGATGAGTTCTCGAAGTTCGCCCGCATGCCCGAACCGGATCGGCGCGAGGGTGATCTGGTTGAGCTGGTGCGCGCTGCCGTCATGTTGCAAGAAAACGGTCAGCCCGGCGTGCGCTTTGTCTCGGCGCTGCCGAAAACACCGGTCGTGCTGGAGTTTGACGGCACCATGATTGGCCAGGCACTGACCAATCTCATCAAGAATGCGGGCGAGGCGACCGAGGGCCTGATCGAACGCGGCGCCCCCGAGAGCTATCGGCCCGAGATCCGTGTCGAGATGACAGCCGACGAAACCCAGGTCAAAATCCGCATAATGGACAATGGCACGGGCCTGCCCCCTGACCGGGCGCGGCTGTTCGAGCCCTATGTGACCACGCGCGAAAAGGGCACCGGCCTTGGTCTGCCCATCGTCAAGAAGATCATCGAGGAACATGGCGGCACGCTTGCCTTGCAAGACGCGCCACCCTTTGACGGCAACGCCCATGCGGGCGCGATGGCAGTCATTCATCTGCCCCGCGCCCCCCGCACCCCAGGCGGCAGGGCAAACAGACTGGCCCAGACGGGCAAGGAGGACAAATGACCAGTATTCTGATTACCGACGATGAAAAGGACATCCGCGAGCTGATCGGCGACATCCTGAAGGATGAGGGCTATTCGGTGCGGCTCGCCTCGAATTCCGATGAGTGCATGGCCGAGATCAACGCCGAACCGCCGGCGCTGATGATCCTGGATATCTGGCTGAAAGACAGCCGGATGGACGGGATCGACATTCTCAAAACCGTCAAGCGCGACAATCCCGACATTCCGATCGTTATCATCTCGGGTCATGGCAATATCGAAATCGCCGTAGCGGCGATCAAGCAGGGCGCTTACGATTTCATCGAAAAGCCCTTCAACATCGACCAGCTGATGGTGGTGGTGGCGCGGGCGATGGAAACCTCGCGCCTGCGGCGCGAGAACGCCGACCTGCGCCGCCGCGACGTCACCTCGACCGAGATGCTTGGATCAAGTTCGGCCTTCAAGACGTTGAAATCGAATCTGGAAAAGGTCACCAAGTCAAACGGTCGGGTGATGCTGGCCGGGCCTGCCGGATCGGGCAAGGAAATGGCGGCGCGGTTCATTCACCAACATTCCAACCGCGCCGGGGCGGCCTTCGTCTCGGTCTCTTCTGCGACGATCGAGCCGGAGCGGATGGAAGAGGTGCTGTTTGGCCGCGAGACATCCGACCGCGGGGTGGAAAAGGGCCTTCTGGAGCAGGCGCATGGCGGGGTGGTCTATTTTGACGAGGTGGCAGACATGCCCATTGGCACCCAGTCAAAGATCTTGCGTGTGCTGACCGAACAGCAGTTCACCCGCGTGGGTGGCAATGACAAGGTGCGCGTCGATCTGCGGGTGATTTCGTCAACCACCCGCGATCTGCGGCGCGAGATCGGGGCGGGGCGCTTTCGCCAAGAGCTGTTTGACCGGCTGAACGTCGTGCCGATCGCCGTGCCAAGCCTTGAGGACCGGCGCGAGGACATCCCCGAGTTGACCCGGCACTTCATTGATCTTTTCCACCGCTCACAGGGTCTCCCGCAGCGCGAATTGACGCCCGAGGCGGAGGCGATGCTGCAAACCATGCAATGGCCCGGCAATGTGCGCCAACTGCGCAACGTGATCGAACGGGTCCTGATTCTGGGCGATGGCACCGGCCCCATTGAGACGCGCGAGCTTCCGGGGCAAGAGCCCAGCCCCGACACCGGCGGGCGCATGGTTCTGGGCGGCGCCATGGCGACGCTGCCGCTGCGCGAGGCCCGTGAGGTGTTTGAACGCGAATATCTTATCACCCAGATCAACCGTTTTGGCGGCAATATCAGCCGGACTGCAGGCTTTGTGGGTATGGAGCGCAGCGCGCTGCACCGCAAGCTGAAGTCGCTTGGCGTTGTTGGCGGGCATAAGGGCGGCAATGGCGAGGACGAAGAGTAACCCCCACCTGACCCTTTGCGCAAAGGGGCAGGGGCCGCGGGCCTTGGCCGGTTCGCTTCTGCCCCGGCGAGCCGCGTCTTGACCCCCGGCACAACCCATGCCAAGCCATCCCTTAGCCCAAGCAGAGGTGTTCCATGAAAGTCATCATATGCGGAGCAGGGCAGGTCGGCTGGCAGATCGCCCGCCACTTGTCGGGCGAAAAGAACGATGTGACGGTGGTGGACAAGAACGCCGATCTGGTGCGCCGGGCCTCGGAAACGCTGGATGTTCAGGGTGTTGCGGGCTTTGCAAGCTATCCCGATATTCTTGAGAAAGCCGGTGCGCGCGATGCCGACATGATCATCGCCGCCACCCATTCCGACGAGGTGAACATGGTCACCTGTCAGGTGGCCCATTCGATCTTTTCGGTTCCGCGCAAGATTGCACGTCTGCGGAGCCAGTCCTATCTGGATGCCATTTATTCCGACCTTTACCGCCGCGATCACCTGCCGATCGACGTGGTGATCAGCCCCGAACGCGAAGTGGCCGAGGCCGCGCTGCAGCGTCTGGCGGCACCCGCCGCCTTTGACACCGAAAGCTTCATGAACGGTCGGGCGCAGCTTTTGGGCATTGCGCTGACTGAAGATTGTCCGGTCCTGATGACGCCACTTCGGCAGTTGAACGAGCTGTTTCCGACCCTGCGCGCCATTGTCGTTGGCGTGCGCCGGGATGAGGGCAAGCTGTTTGCCCCCTCACCGATGGATATACTGATGGCGGGGGACCGGATCTATGTCTTTACCCATATCGAGGATGTGAACCGCACGCTGGAAGTCTTTGGAAAGAGGACCAAAAAGCAGGAACGCGTCATCATCATCGGCGGCGGCAACGTCGGGCTTGCGGTGGCGCGTGCGCTTGAATCGCGCACCGACCGGATCCGCGCCAAGATCATCGAGATGAGCCGCGCGCGCGCCGAGGTTGCCGCCGACAGCCTGACGCGCACCATCGTGCTGAATGGCGATGGCATGGACATGGACCTTTTGGCCGAGGCGGCCATTGACCGGGCCGATGCGGTTCTGGCGGTCACCGATGATGACAAGACCAACCTTCTTGCGGCTGTGCGCGCCAAGCAGGCGGGCTGCCCGATGGCGATTGCGTTGGTCAATGACCCGACGCTTGCCCCCTTGATGGGGGCACTGGACATTGACGCCTACATCAACCCCCGCGCGACCACCGTGTCGTCGATCCTTCGGCATATCCGGCACGGCAAGGTGCGCGCGATCTATTCGATCGGCGATGCCGAGGCCGAGTTGATCGAGGCGCAGGTCCTGGCCACCTCACCCTTGGCGGGGCGGCTGGTGCGGGATGTGGATTTCCCCGAAGGCGTGCTGGTCGGCGCGGTGATGAAGGGCGATCGGGTGATGAAGCCGACAGGCGATTTGCGGATCGAGGCGGGCGATGTGATTGCCCTGTTCACCATGGCCGGCGATCGGCCCGAGGTCGAGCGCCTGTTGCAGGTCTCGGTCGACTTCTTCTAAGGGCGCGGGGCGATGCTGCGCCGCCTGCTGGAGTTGCCGCTTCTGGTCATCCTGATCGGCCTGTCGGGCTTGGCCATGTTCCTGCCCGCAGCCCATGCCTTCACGCTCCGCGACCATGAGCTGGCGCGCAGTTTTGTCTACATGGCGCTTTTGGTGCTGATCTTCGCGGGCATGTTGGGCCTGGCGCGGGCCAATGCCCAGCCGCGCAATGTGACGCGCAACCATCTGATTTCGCTTGCACTTGCCTATGCGATCCTGCCGCCGATCCAGGCCCTGCCCTTGATCCAGCGTGCCGCAGGTGGGGCCGAGTTCGGGCCGGCGATGCTTGAGATGCTGTCGGCCTTTACCACCACCGGGGCACCGGTTCTGGACGGGCCGCTTAGCCCATCGGTGCATTTGTGGCGGGCGGTGGTGGGCTGGCTGGGCGGGCTGTTCGCGCTGGTGATGGTGTTTTCGGTGCTGGCCCCGTTGAACCTTGGTGGCATCGAGGTGGAGACGGGTCGCATCCCCGGCCGCGCCAGCCACGCGATGCAGCAGATCACCCGTATCGCCGACCCGTCCGAGCGTATGGCGCGTTTTGCTACCGGGATCTTTCCGATCTATGCCGGGCTGACGCTTGGACTTTGGGGCCTTTTGGTCATGGCCGGCGAAGGGGGCTTTGTGGCCCTTTCCCATGCGATGGGGGTACTTTCGACCTCGGGCATCAGCCCGCTTCCGGGGGGAAGTGCGGTGGTCGAGGGCGGGTGGCTGGCCGAGGTTGCCATGGCGGTGCTCTTGCTGCTTGCGCTTAGCCGTCGGCCGCTGTTGCGGCTTTTGGGGCAGGGCGGCACCATGCCCTTGCTGCGCGACCCCGAACTGGGGCTGGCGGCGGTGATCGTTTGCGGCGCGGCGGTGGTTCTTTTTGGCCTTGGACTTTTCGGCGCGCTTGGCGATAGCGCGCCTGATGCTCTGATCGAGGCCCTGCGCGTGGCCTGGGCCTTGCTTTTCACCTTCCTGTCGTTTCTGACCTCGGCTGGCTATGTCTCGGGCTACTGGGAAGGCTGGTCGTCCTGGTCCGGCCTTGGCACGCCCGATCTTCTCTTGTGGGCCTTGGCGATCATCGGGGGCGGGGTGGCCACCACGGCGGGGGGCGTCAAGCTGATGCGGGTCTATGCGCTCTTGCGGTTTGGTGAGCAGGAGCTGGACCGGGTGATTCACCCCTCGGCCGTAGCGCGCAGCCGGGGCAGTTCAGGTAGCGCGCGTGCCGTCCTGGCGCAGGGCGCCTCGATGGCCTGGGTGTTCTTCATGATCTTCGGGTTGTCGATCATGGCCTTTGTCGGCGCCCTGACCTTTGTCGGGCTGGATTTTGACCAAAGCCTGGTGTTGGCACTCTCGGCCCTGACAACCACGGGTCCGCTTGTAGAACAGTCGGGCGGCATCGCGGCAAGCTATGGCGGGCAGGGGGGCGCGGTGCAGGCAACCCTCGCGCTGGCCATGGTGGTGGGCCGGCTGGAGGCGCTGGCGATTCTCGCAATCTTGCTGCCCGAAAACCTGCGCCGTTAGGTCCCGTACAACCCAAGCTGGCGAAAAACCTGCAAAAACACGCGAACCATGCCGGTTTATTCTCCGTTTTTGGGCTGGAAACTGCTTACGTGTCAGGCAATACTTGAACTGTCTGATTGTGTTGACAGTCGGATGCGGGTAGCGCGACGAAAAACAAGGACAAAAAGCCAATGGCCGCCGATAAACAGAATTTGCAGGACGCGTTTCTCAATCAGGTTCGAAAGTCCAAGGTTCCGGTTACGATTTTCCTGATCAACGGTGTGAAACTTCAGGGCGTCATCACCTGGTTTGACAATTTTTGTGTGCTTTTGCGCCGTGATGGACAGTCGCAACTGGTCTACAAGCACGCCATTTCCACGATCATGCCCGGCGGACCCTTGAACCTTTACGAGGGCGAAGACTGATAGGCTATCTTCCCGAGGAAGAGTTTGAGGATGACCCGCTGTCAGGGGACGGCGGGATTCATGCCTATGAAACGGCCAAACCCGTTACCCGGGCCTATGTTTTGCATCCCGATCTGAAATCGGCCCGCACGCGCCGCCTTGCCGAACATGGGCTGGCCGAGGCGGTCAGTCTTGCGGCGGCGCTTCCTGATCTGCATGTGCTGGGCGCCGAAGTGGTGCGTCTGCCCAAGGTGCAGCCGGGCATGTTGTTCGGCGCGGGCAAGGTTGAAGAGCTGACCGGCAGGTTCAAGGCGTTGAAGGTCGATCTGGTGCTGGTCGATGGCCCGGTGACGCCGGTGCAGCAGCGCAATCTGGAAAAGGAATGGGGCGTCAAGCTTTTGGACCGGACCGGCTTGATCCTTGAGATCTTTGCCGACCGCGCTCGCACCCGTGAGGGGGTGCTGCAGGTGGAACTGGCCGCCCTGTCCTATCAACGCACCCGTCTGGTGCGGGCCTGGACCCACCTTGAACGCCAGCGCGGTGGTTTTGGCTTTGTCGGGGGTCCGGGGGAAACCCAGATCGAGGCCGACCGCCGGGCGATCGACGATCAGGTGATCCGCCTGAAGCGTCAGCTCGACAAGGTGGTGAAAACGCGTGAGCTTCACCGCGCCTCGCGTCGCAAGGTGCCGTTTCCGCTGGTGGCATTGGTGGGCTATACCAATGCCGGAAAATCCACACTTTTCAACCGGATGACCGGGGCCGAGGTCTTGGCCAAGGACATGCTGTTTGCCACGCTTGACCCCACCATGCGCGGTGTGGTCCTGCCCGACGAAAAAGGCGCGCCGGGCAGAAAGGTGATTGTGTCGGACACCGTTGGTTTCATCTCGGACCTGCCGACGCAACTGGTGGCGGCCTTTCGGGCCACGCTGGAAGAGGTGCTTGAGGCCGATCTCATCTTGCATGTGCGCGACATCAGCCACCCCGAAACCGCCGAACAGGCCGCCGATGTCACCGACATTCTGACCAGCCTGAAGGTGGACCCGAAAGTCCCGGTGATCGAGGTATGGAACAAGCTGGACTTGGTGGAGCCAAGCCAGCACGAGGCGCTGTTGCAACAGGCGCAGAACAGGTCGGGTGTGTTCCCGGTCTCGGCGCTGACCGGGGCGGGGATTGACCGCCTTCTGACGGCGATCAGCGCTGTCTTTGGTGAGGAAAAGACCCAGGAAAGGCTGGATCTGCCTTTTGCCGCGGGCAAGGCCCGGGCCTGGCTTCACGCTGAAGGGGTGATCGAGGCCGAGGAAATGGCCGAGGACGGCTGGGATATTCAGGTGCTGTGGACTGCGCGTCAGAAGAAACGCTATCAGGGGCTTTGAAAGGCCCGTCTAGCGCGTGGCGTATATCCGGCGCAAAATCCCAAGAAATGGGCGCACCCTTGCCGCTGTCTGTTTAAGCCTTTCCCCATCGCGCTGCCGCGCTTTGGCGCGCGTCTGATCGGCACCCAGACGCAATGCCTCGACGCCATCCGGTGTCAGAAGCTGTGGTGGGGGCAGGCTTTCCAGTTCTGCGATCTGTTCGGGGCTTGCTTTCCACAGGCGAGGGGCAAAGCCATAGCACAGAAACCGGGTCTCCCCGCGCGGCAAAAGCGCGATATCGGGGCGCTGTGCAGGATTGAAAAAGCCCAGAACCGGAACATGCACGCTTTCGGCCTGCGAGAGCCAGCCGGCGGCCCAGGAAAAGGTGTTGACGGACAGCGCCAGGTGGCGCGCTCGGCGCATGGCATCAAAATCGCCGCGCACGCCCTGACTGGGCAGAAAACGCGCCTTGGGAAAACTTCTGCGCAAGAGTTGCGAATAGCTGTCCTCTCCAAGCTGGCCCATGAACACCGGCCCTAACCCCGTTTCACGCAGAACGGCGTGGTAAAAGCCCACAGGAATTGGTCCATAGTCCGGATGTCGGGCCTTGAGGATCTCCTCGGCGCGCACATTGAGCAGGATCTCATCTGGACCGGCAGTCTCTACCTGCCTGTCTTCCAGCGGCAAAAGGCGGCGAAAGCGCTCTGGGTCGCCCCAGACATCGGCCTGAAGGACCATTGCGCTAAGCCGGGCAAGCGGCATCTCGCCTGACCGCATTAGATTGGCAGCAAGGTTCATATCGCTGTCCTGCGCCGTCAGCGCCGGCAAGAAGGGCTGTCTGCGGCGATAACTGCCCGCGGCAAGGCCCCAAGGCGGCAATGCAAAAATGTGCAAGCTCAGCCCCGGAACCTGGGCTGCCAGCGTCTGGGCGGTGATCCATTGCAGGAAATGATTGCCCAGCCGCCCATGAGGCCGCAAGATCAGAGCAGGCGTTATGTCGGCTGTCATCCCGCCGCCTTTGGCAAGAGTTGCGTCACCCCCACCGCTGCAGCCCGCGCCAGCGCCGGGTCGAGGCTCATCGGGATGTATTCGCCGCGCCGCCAAAGCTCGGACAGGTCGTCATAGAACCGCGAGAGCGGGTGGCCCGACTGGCCGGTGGACAGGATGAACACCGAACTGTCGGAGTCGCCAAAGTCATAGACCCCGCGATAGGCCCCGGCATGGACGTTGAGGAAGGGCTCATCGCCGGTGCCTTTGGTGCGGCCGCGCATCAAGGTGGTGTCGCCGCCGCTGGTCGATTGCCGAATGTTCACAAAGAACCGCAGGCCCGGCACCTCGCCCAGCACCGCATGGTCGTGGATGGCCTGATGCGCATCACCCCAGCGCCAGCTTTCCAGGTTGGGGCCCCAGCGTTCGACCAGCGAAAGCAGGGCCTCATCCAGCGCGATGCGGGCGATGTCTGTGCACGTCTCGACCGCAGCCGACTGGATCACGTCACACCAGACCGAAGCCCCGCCGATATTCTTGTAGACCCGTTCAAGGAACAACGGCTCGGGATGGGTGAATCCATCGGCGAGAGGGCCGATCTCGTCGCGTGCGAGCCGGTCCTGCAGGGCGCGCAGCCAGGCCTCGGCAATCAGCGGTTCGGGCATGTGTTCGTTCATCTCGCCGTTCCATTCGGCCAGAAGGGTCAGCGCGCGCTGGCGCAACCGTTCGGGTGTGCCGTCGGGTGCGGGCTCGCCGGTGAACCACAGATCGGCACCGATCAACGGCAGAATGCTGCGCGCGGTCGGCGAGACGGTGTCAAGCTGCGCCTCGATAAAGCTGTCGCGGGTATGAACCTCGCGCGCGGTCATCAGCGCCAGCCAACGCTGCACACGCTGGGTATCGCCCCAGTCAAACGAGACATGGTCGGGGAAGGGCCGGTTCACGGTCTTGTTGTTGGTATTGCCAACGATGCCCGAGGCCGGGTTCAAGACCTGGGGGTTGGTGGCATAGGGTTGCACGCCTTTCCAACGGTTCTTGCCCTCCCATCCGGGGGCTGGCATCCGCCCTTGGGTAACGTGGGTCGCATCGCGCATCGGCACCGCGCCAATGGTCTGAAGCGCGATCGACGCATGGTCGGCCAGCGTCAGGTTCTGGCTTGGGGCCACGAAGAGCTCCCCGGCCGCCATCGCCTCGGCGACCGATTGCGCCGTCATCAGCCGCAACCCCGCGGTCATCGAGGTATCGGTGCCCGAAAGGGCAGTCCATTGCAGGGCCGCCACCGTGCCGGGTGGGGTGACCGAGGCCAAGTCGTAATGGCTGCCCGGCAGGATCGGCCCGCTTTCGCTCCATCTTTGAACAATGGTGATCGGCGCCTCATCCTTGACGGTGATGATGGTCTGGGCGGTGCGAAACGGTTTTGGGCCTTCGGGCGTCAGATATTCCTCGGGGTTGGCGGGATTGATCTTTTCGATTACGATGTCCTGATCATCGACATAGGCCGAGGTCAGGCCCCAGCCCATCTTGTCCGACCGGCCGACCAGTACCAGCGGCATGCCCGGGATGGTGCCGCCAATCACGCCGCCGGTGGGCAGCTCCAACCGCACGAGATACCAGATCGACGGCGCAGTCAGGCCAAGGTGCGGGTCATTGGCCAAAAGGGTGCCACCTGCGGCCGAGCGGCCGGGCAGGGCGGCAAAGGCGTTTGACGCACCGGCAAAGCTGCGCGAGACAAAGGGCGACAGGGGGTCGTCCAGATAGGCCATGGCGCTGGGGTCAGGAACCGGGAAGGGGCCGGGCACTAGGCTGGCATAGGGCGGCAGAGAGATGACGCCCTGCGTCGGATCGTCTGGCAGGATATCGGCCAAACGCGCCGGGGCAAGGATCTGCGACAGCTGGGCACGCTGCACCTCGGTCTGCAGGTGAGAGGACATCTGCAGCGCCATCAGCTTGATGATCGCAATGGAATCGGCTGGGGACCAGGCCGAGATCTCGTTGGAAAAGAAAAAGAATTCCGGCGCCCCGCGGCCGCGCGCCCCGGCATTCACCTCGGTGATCCAGGCATTGACCCCGGCCGAATAGGCCTCAAGCGCGGCCTTGGTCCGTGCATCCTGCGCCGCGACCGATTGCAGCGACAGCTCGTATAGGTCCAGCCGCCGCAACAGCTCGTCGATCTTCACGGTTCGGCTGCCAAAGATCTCGGACAGTTTGCCTTGCGCAGTGCGCCGCAGCATCGTCATCTGCCACAGGCGGTCCTGAGCATGGACAAAGCCCAAGGCGTAGAACACATCCGCCTCGTTGCCGCCAAAGATATGCGGCACATTGGCATTGTTGCGCACGATCTCGACCGGGGCGGAAATGCCATCCAGCGTGAAGGTCTCGGAATAGTCGGGCAGCGACCGCGACAGGATGTAATAGGCCATCCAGCCCGCAACGAGCGCCAGGATCACAAGGCCGGTAAACAGGCGCAACGCACAACGAAAGGCAATCAGCATCACAGGTATCCTTGGGGCGCGGTCCGAGGGGCGGTCCTTGACGGCATCCGCCGGATGCAGTCCTAGTGCATCGGCAGGCGAACGGCAATCTTTCGGGGGCAGCGAATGGCAAAACTGGCGTTTCTGGGTCTTGGGGTCATGGGCTATCCGATGGCGGGGCATCTGGCCGCCAAGGGGCATCAGGTGACGGTCTATAACCGCAGCCCGGCCAAGGCCGCCGCCTGGGTTGCCCAGCATGGCGGCACCTCGGCCGCCACCCCGAACGCCGCCGCTTCAGGGGCTGATTTCGTCATGGCCTGCGTCGGGAACGACGATGATCTGCGGTCGGTCTGTCTTGGTCCTGACGGGGCCTTTTTCGGCATGGCCAAGGACGCGATCTTTGTCGATCACACTACCGTCTCTGCCCAGGTCACGCGGGAATTGGCCGAAGTGGCGGCGGGGCAAGGTTTGGGCTTTGTCGACGCTCCGGTGTCAGGGGGACAAGTGGGGGCCGAGAACGGCGCGCTTTCCATCATGTGCGGCGGGTCGCAAGCGCAGTATGACGCGGCCGAGCCGGTGATGGCCGCCTATGCGCGCATCTGCCGCCGTCTGGGCGAGACGGGGGCGGGGCAGCTGGCCAAGATGATGAACCAGATCTGCATCGCGGGCCTGATGCAGGGCCTGTCCGAGGCGCTGGCCTTTGGGCAAAAGGCGGGGCTTGATGGCGCGGCGGTGGTTGAGGTGATCTCTCAGGGCGCGGCCGGGTCTTGGCAGATGGTCAACCGCCACAAGACCATGCTGGAGGACCGCTTTGACTTTGGCTTTGCGGTGGACTGGATGCGCAAGGATCTGAAGATCTGTCTGGACACCGCCGATCAGATTGGCGCGGCTGTGCCGGTGACCGCGTTGGTTGACCAGTTCTACAAGGATGTGCAGCTGATGGGCGGGGGCCGGAACGACACTTCAAGCCTGATCCGGCGGCTGCGGTAAGACCGCAGCCCATGGCATTGGATCTAATCGTATAGAATGAGCCGGGGCAGCTCGCTCGCCCGGCGCGTCGCTGTCCCGTGCCGGATGCCTTACGGAATGATCCGGCTGTATTTGACGCCCGCTAGGGACGCCCCGGCGATCAGCCCCTGCTGGCCGAAGATCAGCCCGACCACTGGATCAATCTCGGTGGTTTCCTTGCCGATCGAGGCGCCTTCCTGCGGTGTGGCATAGCGGATATCGGCCGAAGCCGCCCAACCGCTGGAGCGGCGGAAATCCTGAAGCGCGGCATCGGTCATGAAAAACAGCGCATGGGCGTATTGCTGCGCGCCGATCTGCAGGCCGATGCTGGCGCGTGTGGCGGCATAGTAATCCACCGTCGCGCCGCGCACCTGCAGGGCGCCGCGGCCATAGCTGCCGCCGATGCCAAAGCCCGCCTCGGTGACCAGGGGCATGTAAAGGACGCCCATCGCCTTTTGTTCCAGGTCGCGGGTGCCGGGATAGGTCTGGAACAGATAGGATTTGGTGGCCTGAACCCGGGCATCAATCTGCGCCGCCCCATTTGAGCCAACGCCGTTGCCCATGATCGCCCCGTTACAGGCCGCCAGAACGCTGGCACCGCCAATGGCAAGGATTGTCCGTCGTGAAACTTGGGTCATGTTCTGTGCTCCGCCTCGTTCGTCGGGGTGTTTTCCCCCTTTTGGCCGCAGTTTAGCGGGCAAAGGCCCGCCTGTCACCTGTGCAGTTCGGCCTTCGCGGCTTCTTGCCGGTGGGGTCAAAGACCGGCGCGGATCAGACGGGCAACGCGGGGGGCAAAATAGGTCAAGACCCCATCGCAGCCCGCGCGCTTGAAGGCCATCAGGCTTTCCACCATCGCCTTGTCGCCGTCAATCCAGCCATTGCCGGCCGCAGCCATGATCATCGCATATTCGCCCGAGACCTGATAGGCAAAGGTCGACGCGCCAAAGGCGTCCTTCACCCGGCGGCAGATATCAAGATAGGGCATCCCCGGCTTTACCATCACCATATCGGCGCCTTCCCGCAGGTCGCGCTCAACCAGGCGCAGCGCCTCGTCGGAATTGGCGGGGTTCATCTGATAGGTTTTCTTGTCGCCCTTTAGCGCGCCCGAGGCCCCCACCGCATCGCGGAACGGACCATAGAAGGCCGAGGCATATTTGGCGGCATAAGACAGGATCGCAACACCCTGATGCCCATGGGATTCCAGCGCCGCCCGGATCGCACCGATGCGACCATCCATCATGTCGGACGGGCCAAGGATATCGGCCCCCGCCTCGGCCTGCACCAGGGCCATCTTCACCAGCGCCTCGACGGTTTCATCGTTCAAGATCACCCCGTCCACGACCAATCCGTCATGGCCAAGCGCGTTATAGGGATCGAGCGCCACATCGGTCATCACCGCAATCTCTGGCACCGCCGCCTTGATCGCGCGAATGGCGCGGTTGGTCAGGTTTTCGGGGTTCCAGGCCTCTTCACAGCCCACGGTTTTGACGGATGGATCGGTATAGGGAAACAGGCAGATTGCCGGAATTCCCAAACCTGCGGCCTCTTCGGCCGCCCTCACCACCAGATCAAGGCTCAGCCGTTCCACACCCGGCATCGAGGCGATGGGTTGGCGCGTATTCACCCCGTCACACAGAAACACCGGCCAGATCAGATCGCCCAGCGATAGCGTGTTTTCCTGCACCATGGCGCGCAGGGCAGGGCTGCGCTTGAGGCGGCGGAAGCGGTGGCTTGGGGCGGCAACGGGTGTCATGGGCGTCTCGATCGGCTGGGGCGCGCGGGTGCGGGCGGAAAGGGCTTGCGGTTGCCCGTCTTGCCTGCCATGGAAATGCCAGCGCCTCAAGGCGAGATTTCAACGCGGTTTGCAGACGGGCAGAGCTTCGGTGGACTGGTACAACGTCATTTTCGAACTGATCGACATGCGGTCTTTTTCGAACCTGTGGTACTGGATCGTGCTGGCGGTCCTGTGGTCAACGGCAAGCCACTGGGTTCTGGGCGTGCCCTTTGACATGATCAGCCGGGCCGAACGGCAGGGCGGGCAGGCGCAGGACGATCTGGAAACCATGGTGCGGATCAATTCGGGGCGGATGCTGTATATCGTGCGCGCCGCAGGCTCATGGCTGGTGGCGTTCTGGGCCTTTACCCTGACGATGCTGATCCTTCTGGCCTTTGTCTATGACATCGAATTCGCGCAGGCGGTGCTGTTTCTGTTCTTTCCCTTCTCGATCCTGATGGCGCTGACGCTGCGCACCTCCTTGGTGATCGATGCGGGCGAGGGGCAGGGCGAGGCCCTGCATCGCAGGCTGCACCGCCACCGGCTTTCGACGCAGGTCCTGGGCATGGTGTCGATCTTTGTTACCTCGCTTTTCGGCATGTATCAGAACATGCACATCGGGGTTCTGGGGTAAGCCATGGCTGCGGCTTTGCGCATCACGCTTGGCGGCGCGCCAGAGGGCTTTGACGCGCGTCTTTTGGCCCGAGAGGCACGCGCCGGTCGCCCGGTCCTGCATGTGGCGCGCGACGACAAACGGATGGAGGCGATGCGCGCCGCCCTGGCGGTGATGGCGCCGGGGCTTTTGGTGCTGGACTTTCCGGCCTGGGATTGCCTGCCCTATGACCGCATTTCCCCCAACCCCGAGATTGCCGCGCGCCGGATGGCCACGCTTGCGGCGCTGGCCCATGGGCTGGACGGGCCCTTTGTTCTGTTGACCACGCTGGGCGGCGCGATGCAGCGCCTGCCTGCGCGCGAGGTGATCCGCAGCGCGTCCTTTTCCGCCCGGGTTGGCACGCGGGTGGATGAGGCGCATCTGAAGGCGTTTCTCGCCCGCATGGGCTTTTCCCCGGTCTCGACCGTGGCCGAGCCCGGCGATTATGCCATTCGCGGCGGCATCGTCGACATCTGGCCGCCGGGCAAATCCGGGCCGGTGCGGCTGGACTTCTTTGGCGACACGCTGGATGGGTTGCGGCGGTTTGATCCGGTTACCCAGCGCACCACGGAAAAGCTGCAAGCCATTGATCTTGCGCCGATGTCCGAGGTCATTCTGGACGATGCCGCGATTACGCGCTTTCGCCAGACCTACCGGACCGAGTTCGGCGCGGCGGGGTCGGATGACCCTTTATATGAGGCGGTCAGCGCCGGGCGCAAACATGCGGGGATGGAGCATTGGCTGCCTTTCTTCCATGACCGGCTTGAAACGATCTTTGACTATCTCCCCGATGCGGCGGTGATGCTGGACGATCAGGTGACGCCCATGCGCCTGTCGCGCTGGGAGGGGATCGACGACCAATATGATGCCCGTCTGGAAGCGATGCGCGCCAAGGGGCGGCTGGATACGGTCTACAAGCCTGTGGCGCCCGGGCTGTTGTATCTGGACGAGCCTGCATGGGAGGCGGCAACAGCCGCGCATAAGGTGATCCAGCTGTCACCCTTGGCGCAATCGCCGGGGCCGGGGGTCCTGGATGCCGGCGCGCGCATCGGGCGCAGCTTTGCGCCAGAACGACAGCAGGAAAACGTCAGCCTTTTCGGTGCTTTGTCGGACCATGTGAAGAAGCTGCTTCAAGAGGGGCAGGGTGTCATTGCCTCGTGGTCCGACGGCGCGCGCGAACGGCTTGCGGGGCTTTTGGAAGATCATGGTCTCAAGGGGGCCTTGCCGGTCAAGGACTTCCGCGAGGTGCTTGGTGGAAAGGGACAACTGTTCCTGATCGTCTGGCCCTTGGAGGCGGGGTTTACTGCGCCGGGGCTGGCGGTGATCTCCGAACAGGACGTTCTGGGCGACCGTCTGGCCGCAAAACCCAAGCGCAAGCGCAAGGCCGAAAACTTCCTGCGCGACGCCGAAAGCCTGTCGCCGGGCGATCTGGTCGTGCATGTTGAACATGGGGTTGGCCGCTATCTGGGGCTGGAAACCATCACCGCCTTGGGCGCGCCCCATGCTTGCGTGTCGATGGAATATGCCGAAGGGGCGAAACTTTACCTTCCCGTTGAAAACATTGAACTTCTCTCGCGCTATGGCCATGAAGAAGGGCTTCTGGACCGGCTTGGCGGCGGGGCTTGGCAGGCCAAGAAAGCCAAGCTTAAGGAACGCATCAAGGAAATCGCCGACCGCCTGATGCGGATTGCGGCGGAACGGGCGCTTCGCCACGCCCCCATTCTGGAAGCCCCCCATTCGATGTGGGAAGCCTTTGCCGCCCGCTTCCCCTATCAGGAAACTGACGACCAGTTGACAGCGATTGCCGATGTGGTGGCCGACCTGGAAAAGGGTAGCCCGATGGACCGGCTGATCGTCGGTGATGTGGGTTTTGGCAAGACCGAGGTCGCGATGCGCGCGGCCTTTGTGGCCGCACTTTCCGGCATGCAGGTGGCGGTCATTTGCCCGACGACGCTTCTCGCCCGCCAGCATTACCGCAGCTTTGCCGAACGCTTCCGCGGTTTCCCGATTTCCGTGCGCCCGCTCAGCCGGTTTGTTTCCGCCAAAGAAGCGAACCTGACGCGCGAGATGATGGGGGCGGGGACGGTGGATATCGTCGTTGGCACCCATGCACTTTTGGCCAAGGGGGTGAAGTTCAAGAACCTTGGCCTTCTGGTGATCGACGAGGAACAGCATTTCGGCGTGACCCACAAGGAACGGCTGAAAGAGCTGCGGTCGGATATCCATGTGCTGACGCTGACCGCGACGCCCATTCCGCGCACGTTGCAACTTTCCCTGACCGGGGTGCGCGATCTGTCGATCATCGCCACGCCGCCGGTCGACCGCTTGGCGATCCGCACTTATGTGTCCGAATTTGACAGCGTGACCCTGCGCGAGGCGCTCTTGCGCGAACATTACCGGGGCGGGCAAAGTTTCTGGGTGGTGCCGCGGATTTCCGACCTGCCGGAGATTGAAGATTGGCTGAAAACCAACGTGCCCGAGGTCAGTTTCATCACCGCCCATGGGCAATTGGCGGTGGGTGATCTCGACGACCGGATGAACCAGTTCTATGACGGCAAGTATGACGTGCTCTTGGCCACAACGATCGTGGAATCGGGCTTGGATATCCCGACCGCTAATACCATGATCGTCCATCGCGCCGACATGTTCGGGCTTGGACAGTTGTACCAAATTCGGGGGCGTGTGGGCCGGGCGAAAACCCGGGCCTATTGCTTCCTGACCACAAAGCCGCGCGTGCCCTTGACGCCCGGCGCTTCCAAGCGGCTGAAATTGCTGGCATCCTTGGACAGCCTTGGCGCGGGATTCAACCTTGCCTCGCATGATCTTGACTTGCGCGGCGCGGGCAATCTCTTGGGCGAAGAGCAGTCGGGCCATATCAAGGAAGTCGGCTATGAGCTTTATCAGCAGATGCTGGAAGAGACGATTGCCAAGATCAAGTCGGGCGAGTTGCAAGGGTTGGCGCAGGTCGATGACGGCTGGTCGCCGCAGATCAATCTCGGCGTGCCGGTGATGATCCCGGATGCCTATATCCCCGATCTCGACATCCGGCTGGGGCTATACCGCCGCCTGTCGTCTTTGGCGACCAAGGTGGAGCTGGAGGGCTTTGCCGCCGAGCTGATCGACCGGTTCGGCCCGATCCCGAAAGAAGTCAACACGTTGATGCTGATCGTTCGGATCAAGGCGATGTGCAAACGCGCCGGGATCAGCCGCATCGATGCCGGCCCAAAGGGCGCAACGCTGCAATTCCACAATGACAAGTTCGCCAATCCGGCGGGTCTTGTGGAATTCCTGCGTGAGCAGGGGCCAGCAGCCAAGGTGCAGGGCAACAAGATCGTGCTGATGGGCGAGATGAAGTCAGAGACCGACCGCATCAAGGGGGCCTTCAACATCGCCAAGGCTTTGGCTGAAAAGGTGGTTCAGGCCCAAAAAGCCTGATCCGAAAACCAAGATATACCAAATATTTAGCCGCGCTGCCCGGCAACGATCTGGCGCATCCCGTCAAGCGGCACATATCCCCGCACCATCGTGTTGTCGATCACGAAGGTGGGTGTGCCTTGGATCTCCATCGTGCTGGCCAGCGCGTGGTTGGCCTCGATCACGGTCATCACCTCGGGCGTCGACATGCGGGCGAGGATCGGGGCGGGATCCAGGCCAAGATCCGCTGCCATCGACGACAGGGTCGCCTCATCCGGATTGCCGCGCAGGGCGATCAGCGCGTCATGCACCGACTTGTAGGCATCAGGCCCGTGAAGCTGCAGCACAGAAATGGCGAATTGCGAGGCTTTGAGCGAGTCTTCGCCAAGTATCGGAAATTCCTTCAGCACAAAGCGGATGTTGCCGTCGGATGCCACCAGTTCGGCCACCTCGTCATGGGCTTTCTTGCAATATCCGCAGCGGTAATCAACGAATTCCACCAGCGTGATATCGCCTTCAGGATTGCCGCCCACCCAAGAGGCGGGATCGTTGAAGATCGCGTCCTTGTTGGCTGCCAGCATCTCAAGGTCGCGATTGGCGGCGGCCTGTTCTTCTTGCGCCTGCAAGATATCCATCGCCTCGACCAGAACCTCGGGGTTCTCCAACAGATAGGCCCGCACCTCGGCCCGGAAGGCTTCGCGCTCAGCGTCGGTCATCTCGCCAAGCCCCCCGGCAAGGGCGGTGGTGCCCAGAAGGCAGGCAGAGAGGGCAAGGGCAAGGCGGGACATGAGGATTCCTTCGGCTGGGGCAGGCCCGGATCTGTTGAGCCGGGTCGGTGCAGAGAGCGGGCTTGACCATGCAACCCGCCATGGGGTCTATGGCCAAAAGCTTAAGGGGCCGGGCATGAAAAGATCAAGACGCGGGCAGGTTGATCCCTTTATTGTGATGGATGTGATGGAAGAGGCCCGCAGCCTTGAGGCGGCGGGGCGGCACATCATCCACATGGAGGTGGGCCAGCCCGGCACGCCTGCGCCCTTGGCCGCGCGGCAAGCGGTGGCGGCTGCGCTAGATCAGCCGCTTGGCTATACCGTTGCGCTTGGCCTGCCCGAGTTGCGGTGCGGCATCGCGGAGCTTTACCGGCGCTGGTATGGCGTTGATCTCAACCCCGACCGGGTGATCGTGACCGCCGGGTCCTCTTCGGCCTTTCTCCTGGCCTTCTCGGCGCTGTTTGATGCAGGCGACCGGGTGGCCCTGGGTGAGCCTGGCTATCCAAGCTATCGCCAGATCCTCCGCGCGCTAAGCCTGACGCCGGTCGGCATCCCGACGCGGGACGAAAACCGGCTGCAACCGGTGCCGGAAGATCTGGCAGGGGTCGAGATGCAGGGGCTGATCGTCGCCTCGCCTGGCAATCCTTCGGGAACCATGCTGTCGCAACGGGCGCTTAAGGCGTTGATGGATCACTGCGCCGCACGCGGGATCGCGTTTGTCTCGGACGAGATCTATCACGGGCTGCATTACGGCGACCGCGCGGTGTCGGCGCTGGAGATCAGCGACGAGGCCTATGTCATCAACAGTTTTTCCAAGTATTTCAGCATGACCGGCTGGCGGCTGGGCTGGATGGTGGTGCCCGAGGATCATATTCGCACGGTTGAGCGGCTGGCGCAGAACATGTTCATCTGCCCGCCGCATGTGTCCCAAGTCGCGGCCCTTGCGGCGCTGGACTGCATCGACGAGCTGGAGGCCAATCGCGCCGTCTATGCCGCAAACCGCCGCCTGATGCTGGATGGGCTGCCCAAGGCCGGGTTCAGCCGCATCGCGCCGCCGGATGGGGCGTTCTATATCTATGCCGATGTGTCGGGCCTGACCGACGACAGCCTGCAGCTTGCGCGCGACATCCTGCACGGGGCAGAGGTTGCGGTGACGCCGGGGCTGGACTTTGATCCGGTGCGGGGGGCACAGACCTTGCGATTTTCCTATGCGCGCGCCACGGCCGACATTGCCGAAGGGCTGGAGCGGTTGCGTCAGTTCATGACAGGGCGGTGATTTGCCGAAAGGTCGGTTTTTGGGTATTTATGCCAAGATGAAATGGCTGGTGGCGGTTTTGATGGTGGTCTTGTGCCTGCCCTTTGCGGCGCGGGCGCAAGACCTGTCGGCGCTGGCACGGCTTGAACCTGCGCAGTCCTTCATCCGCGACGCCGGTCAGGGGGTTGAGGTGCGCTTTTCCCTGTCGCAGCCGGTGCCGTGGCGGGTGCGGTTTCGGGCCGATCCGCCGCGCATGGTTTTGGATGTGCGCGAGGTGGACTGGACCGGGGTCGAGACTGTCTTGCAGGGGTCGGCCCATGTGACCGGGCTCAGGGCGGGGGTGTTCCGGCCCGGCTGGTCGCGGCTGGTGCTGGATCTTTCGGGCCCTATGGCGCTGTCGCTGGCCGAGATGTCGACGGCCAATGACACGCAGTTGCTGTTGCGGCTCGATCACGCCTCGCCCGAGGCTTTTGCGGCGGCGGCGGCCCAGCCTGAATTGCCGGGCTGGGGGATGCCGACGGTCACCGATCTGGCCAAGCCCCCTGAACGCATCCCGGGCCGCTGGATCGTTGTGTTGGATCCGGGCCATGGCGGCATTGATCCGGGGGCCGAGCGCGATGGGGTGACCGAGGCCGATCTGGTTTTGCAATTCGCCCGTGAGTTCAAGGAGCTTTTGCTGCGCGACGGCCGGTTTCAGGTGGTCATGACCCGGGACAGTGACCATTTCGTGCCTTTGGAGACGCGGATTTCCATCGCGCGGGCGGCCGAGGCCGATCTGTTCCTGTCGCTTCATGCTGACGCGCTAAGCGAGGGCGACGCAGTGGGCGTGACGCTGTATTCGCTGTCCGATGAAGCAAGCGACGCGGCCTCCGCCGCAATGGCCGAACGCCATGAGCGCGATGATCTTCTGGCCGGGGTGGATCTGACAGCGCAGGATGACATGGTGGCGACGGTTCTCATGGATATGGCGCGCGCCGAGACCGGCCCAAAGATTGAACGGGTGGCCGAGGCGCTTCAGACCGCGATTTCGGGGGCGGGTCTGAAGATGCACCGCAGGCCGCATCAGAAGGCCGGGTTTTCGGTGTTGAAATCACCCGACATTCCTTCCTTGCTGATTGAACTTGGCTTCATATCCTCGGCGGCCGATCTAGACCGGCTGCAAGACCCAGCGTGGCGTGCCTGCATGGCCGAGGCGCTGCGCCAGGGGATTGTCACATGGGCCGAAGCCGAGGCTACGATCCGCCGCCTGCCGGCCCTCGGCGATTGACTGCGGATGGCTGGTCCTTACCCTGGATCGTGTTTTGACCTTTGGCCGCGCCGCGCCTATAGAGGGCGAAATTGGCTAATGTCGTTGCGGTGGGGATTGCCGGCGTGATCAGGTTCATCGGCTCGTTCTTCGGGGCTTTGTTTACCATGCTGACCATGGGGCTTCTCTTCGGGGCCCTGTCGATCGGCGGCATTTTCTATATCTATTCCTCTGACCTGCCGAGCCACGAAAGCCTTGCCCAATACACCCCGCCGACGATCAGCCGGATCTATTCGGGGGAAGGCAAGATCATTGACGAATTCGCCCAAGAGCGGCGGTTGTTCGTGCCGTCCGAGGATATTCCCGAGCTGGTGAAACAGGCCTTTGTGTCGGCTGAGGACAAGCATTTCTACACCCACAAGGGCTATGACGTGACGGGCATGATCTCGGCCTTCCGCGATGCGGTGGTCAGCCGGGGCGCAAATCTGCGCGGGGCCTCGACGATTACGCAGCAGGTGATGAAGAACTTCCTGCTGGATGGCTCGCGCAGTGTTGAGCGCAAGATCAAGGAAATCATCCTGGCCACCCGGCTGGAAGAGACCCTGTCGAAGGACAAGATCCTTGAGCTGTATCTCAACGAGATTTTCCTGGGCCAGAACAGCTATGGCGTGGCGGCGGCGGCCCAGACCTATTTCAACAAGCCACTGAGCGCGTTGGCGCCACATGAGGCGGCCATGCTGGCCGCCTTGCCGAAGGCGCCGGGCGAATTTCATCCGGTGCGCGGCAAGGACCGGCTTCTGGAGCGGCGCAACTATGTGCTGCGCGAGATGTGGCAGAACGCATATATCACCGAGGCGGCCTATCTCAGCGAGCGCGAACAGCCGCTGAAATCGGTGCAGAACGGCGATTATCCGGCCTTCCGCGAAGCGCTGCCGCCGCGCAGCTATTTCTCCGACGAGATCCGGCGTCAGCTGTCGGGCACCTTTGGCGAGCGGGAATTCTTTGGCGGCGGTCTGTCGATCCGCGCCACTGTCGAACCCGAGTTGCAGGCGGTCGCGGCGCGGGCCTTGCGCCGGGGCCTTGAGAAATACGACCGGGGTCAAGGGGTTTGGCGCGGCACGGGCAAGACGATTGCCATCGAGAAACTGGGGTCCGAGGCGGATTGGCGCGCGGCCTTGGCCGATGTGGCCGAATTGCCCCGCGATGTCGAAGGGTGGCATGCCGCGGTCATTCTTGAGCTGGGCGAGGATTTTGCCCGCTTTGGCATGGAGGGCGATCTGGGCGGCCATGAGCCCATCATCCCGGCCGAAGATGTCACCTGGGCACGCAAGCGGCTGGAGGATGGCAAGCTGGGCAAGAAAGCCCGCGTGCCGGGGGATCTCGTCTCGGTCGGGGACGTGGTCATGGTGCGCGCTGTCACCAACGATGAGGACGGCAGTTTCCAGCGCTGGTCCTTGCGGCAGGTGCCCGAGGTGCAGGGCGGGTTGATGGCGATGGACGTCGAGACCGGCCGCGTCATCGCCTTGCAGGGGGGCTTCAGCTATCAGGCCTCGGTGTTCAACCGGGCGACGCAGGCGACGCGGCAGCCGGGGTCAAGCTTCAAGCCCTTTGTCTATGCCGCAGCGCTTGATTCGGGCTTTACCCCCGCCACCATCGTTGTCGACGCGCCGATCGAGATCGAAACGCCCGAAGGGCTGTGGACGCCGAAGAACGCCTCGAACAAGTTCTATGGCCCCACCCCCCTGCGCACCGGGATCGAGCAAAGCCGGAACCTGATGACGATCCGGATCGGCCAAGAGATCGGTATGGATCTGGTGGCGAGCTATGCCGAGAAATTCGGTGTCTATACCAATATGAACCCGTTCTTGGCCAATGCGCTTGGCGCACAGGAATCGACCCTGTTCAAGATGGTGGCGGCCTATGCCATGTTCGCCAACGGCGGCGAGCGGGTGGAGCCGACACTGGTGGACCGCGTGCAGGACCGCTTTGGCAAGACGATCTATCGCCACGATCAGCGCCAGTGTCTCGATTGTACTTTGCCGAACCTGCCCAAAGGCCAGGGGGTGACCATCAAGTCCGACCGTCAGCGTGTAATGGATGCCATCACAGCCTACCAGCTCACCTCGATGATGGAGGGCGTGGTGATCCGCGGATCGGGCACCGGGGTAAAGCTGCCGGTGCCGGTAGCGGGCAAGACCGGCACCACCAATGATGCCAAGGATGTCTGGTTCATCGGCTACAGTTCCGAAGTGGTGGCGGGCTGCTACATGGGCTTTGATCAGCCGCGCTCTTTGGGCGAGGGGGCCTATGGCGGCACGCTTTGTGTTCCGATCTTTCAGGAATTCATGAAAGAGGCGGTCAAGACCTATGGCGGCACCGAATTTGCCGTGCCGCCGGGGGGGTATTTCCAGAAGATCGACCGGTTCACCGGGGCTAAACTGCCTGCCGATGCAACTGGCCCCAACGTGATTTCCGAGTATTTCCGCGAGGGGGAAGAAGTGGTGTTCGGGCTTGAAGCGCTTGTTGACGGTGGCTTCGCCATGGGTTCGAACCTGCCGCTCTTTGCCGCCGGGGAAACCGAGGCGGATCTTGTCGATACGGTCACCACCTCTGACGGGCAGCAAAAGTCGGTTCCAAAGAAGGCTGATTTCGGCACGCTGAGTTCGGGCGGGCTTTACTGACGGTCAAAGCGGGTAGGCGGGCTGCGTGCCGCTTGCCCCGCCCTGCGCCGCAGGCTATCAGGCAGCGCGAAGATCAAGGATGACACGATGCGCGCCGAAACCCAGAACCATGTCGATCAGATCGAGAAGTCGCTGAAGCTTCTGGCACAGCGGCTGGATTGGGAAACTGCTCCGCATCGGTTGGAAGAGTTCGACGCGCTGATCGAAGATCCCAATCTGTGGAACGATCCGGCCAAGGCTCAGAAGCTGATGAAAGAGCGTCAGGCGCTGATGGATGCCATCGCGGCTTACAAGCTGATCGACGGGGGCCTGCGCGATAATGTCGAGTTAATCGAACTGGGCGAAGCGGAGGGCGACGCCGAGGTGGTGGCCGAGGCCGAAGCCGCGCTCAAGGCGCTGGTGGCCGATGCCGCGCAGCGCGAGCTGGAGGCGCTGCTCGACGGTGAGGCCGATGGCAATGACACGTTCCTGGAAATCAACGCAGGTGCTGGCGGCACCGAAAGCTGTGACTGGGCTTCGATGCTGGCGCGGATGTATGTCCGCTGGGCAGAAAAGAAGGGCTATACGGTTGAAATGCAATCGGAAACCGCCGGAGAAGAGGCGGGCATCCGGTCTGTTTCCTACAAGATTTCGGGCAAGAATGCCTATGGCTGGCTGAAATCGGAATCGGGCGTTCACCGTCTGGTGCGTATCTCGCCCTACGATTCGGCAGCGCGTCGGCACACGTCGTTTTCCTCGGTCTGGGTCTATCCGGTGGTTGATGAAAACATCGAAATCGAGGTTCAGGACAAGGACATCCGTATCGACACCTATCGTTCGTCCGGTGCCGGTGGCCAGCACGTCAACAAGACCGACTCTGCCGTGCGGATCACGCACTTTCCGACCGGGATCGTGGTGACCTCCAGCTTGAAGTCGCAGCACCAGAACCGCGACATCGCCATGCAGGCGCTGAAGTCGCGGCTTTATCAGCTGGAACTCGACAAGCGCACGGCGGCGATCAACGAGGCGCATGAAAACAAGGGCGATGCGGGCTGGGGCAACCAGATCCGCTCTTATGTGTTGCAGCCCTATCAGATGGTGAAGGACCTGCGGACAGGTGTGGAAACCAGCGACACCCAAGGGGTGTTGGACGGGGACCTTGACCGGTTCATGGCCGCCACGCTGGCGCTTGGTGTGGCGGGGATGAACCGCGCCGAGGCGAATTCCGAAGACTGACGCCGCCCTCGTCGTCGGCGTCGCCGCTCCTCGGGTTCCGTCTCGAGGAGAAGCCGAAGGCGCCCGACGAGATTGCGTATTCCTTTGGCGAAAATACATCTTTTTCTAATCCACATCTCCCGCATAGGCTTTGCCGAAAACGGGAGAGACTGGAATGAAAGCGACGAGCCCCGATCGCCCCGAGATCTTGCAGGTGGAACTGTCAGACCTGCGCCATGCCCTTGGGGCGGGCTGGCAAGACTTCCGCAGTGCGCCGCTTTACGGGTTGTTTTTCGCTGCTATCTATGTCCTTGGCGGTTGGCTGATCCTGTGGTCGATCACCGCCAAGGGTCAGCTGTGGTTGACGCTGCCTGCAGGGGCAGGCTTTCCTATTCTGGGGCCCTTCATCGCTTGCGGGCTTTATGCGGTGTCTCGACGGCGCGAGCAGGGGGGGCGCTGGTCTGGGGCGAGATCCTTGGCGTCATCTTCCGCCAGAAGGACCGCCAGATCCCGTCGATGGCGGCGGTGATCGTGGTGTTCTTCCTGTTCTGGAACTTTCTGGCCCACATGATCTTTGCGCTCTTTCTGGGCAAGGCCACGCTGACCAACATCACCACCTCGATTGACATTTTTCTCAGCCCGCCGGGGCTTGCGATGCTGGCGGTGGGCAGTGTGGTGGGGGCGGTTTTTGCCACGCTCCTGTTTGCGCTGACAGTGGTCAGCCTGCCGATGCTTCTAGACCGCGAGGTGGATTTCGTGACGGCAATGCTGACATTATTCGGCGTCGTAGCGGCAAGCCCGGTGGTCATGCTGAGCTGGGGCGCGCTGATTGGGACCAGCCTGTTTCTGGCTATGCTACCGGGCTTTGCGGGGCTTTTTGTCGTCCTGCCGGTGTTTGGCCATGCGACCTGGCATCTTTACCGCCGGGCCATTGGCTGGGACGGTTAAGGCCTCTCTGCGTCAGAAAAACAGAGGGGCGCCGCAGCCGTGGCTGGGCGCCCTTTGTAAAGTCTGTCGCGTCCGTCTGTTCAGGACTGCGCGTCGTCGGCCCCTTCGGCCGCCGGGGCGGCGGGCATGCGGGGCTGCTGGGGGATCGGGGCGCGGCCGGTGGCCAGCGGGTCATCCTGACGCTGAACCGAGCCTTCGAAATGGGCGCCCGATTCAATCGCAATGGTCTTGTGGATGATGTCGCCTTCAACCTTGGCAGTCGAGGTCAGACGCACCTTCAGGCCACGCACGCGGCCGATCACGCGGCCATTGACCACGATGTCATCGGCGACGATCTCGCCGCGAATGGTCGCGGTTTCGCCCACAGTCAGCAGGTGGGCGCGGATATCGCCCTCGACCGTGCCTTCCACCTGAATATCGCCGGTGGTGCGCAGATTGCCCACCACGGTCAAATCGGACGAAAGTACAGAAGCCGCAACCTTGCCCTTGGGAGCCGTCGGGGTGAAGTCCATCGAGGGTTTGGTCACAGAGGTCTCCGGGGCTTTGGGCTTGTCGGTTTCGCCCGCTTTTGCGGGGCCGGGTTCGTTGATGCGGCTTTTAGAAAACATGGGTCGCTGCCTTTATGAATGTCATGGGGTTGACGGCATTACCGCCGATCCTGACTTCGTAGTGAAGATGAGTGCCGGTCGAACGGCCTGAGTTGCCCATATCACCGATCCGATCGCCGCGCGACACTTTTTGTCCGACGGACACGCGCATTTGCGCAAGATGGGCATAGCGGGTTTCGATGCCAAAGGCGTGCTGGATCTTGATCATGCGGCCATAGCCCGACGACCAGCCGGCATGGGTGACCACGCCATCGGCGGTGGCATAGATCGGCGTGCCATAGGCGGCGGCGAAATCGGTGCCCGCGTGCATCCGGGTGCCCCAGCCTTTGGGGTCCTGACGCGCGCCAAAGCCCGAGGTAAAGCGATAGGGGCTTTTCACCGGGTTGTCGAACGGCGCCTTGAAGGCGGCCAGACGGTACAGGTTCATCCGGTCAAGCCCGGCCATAATCACATTGGCTCGCACTTCTTCGACCGAAGGCACACCTTTGGTCGACAGCGCCAGCGGAGCCAGCGGTCCGCCCTGGCCGTCATAGCCCTTGCGCACGGTTTCCAGCAGATCGTCGGGGTCCATCCCGGCGGCGTTGAACATCTTTTCCAAGGGTTCGACCGAGACGGTCAGCGCTTCTTCCAGCCTGGTGAAGATGGCCTCGTTGCGCAGGGCCATTTCGCGTTTTTCCTCGGAAATCTTGGCGACCTGCTCATTGGCCTTGTCAACCATACCCTGGATCCGGTCGCGTTCGCGCGCGGTTCCGTCAAGGCTTTCGGCAAGGAATTCAAGCGTTTCCTTCGTGTCCTCCACGCGTCCCGCTTCGCTTTTGGCACCGCCGGGGGCGGCGGCAAGCTGGGCGGTTTCCAGCGCCGCGCGCGCCTCGTCGCGTTCGATGATGGTACGGCGCAGCGTATTCTGGATCACGTCGATCCCGGTTTCCAACTCACGCCGACGGTCTTCGGAGGCCAGAAGCCGCGCCTGCATGGCTGCGACCTGTTCCAAGGCGAGGTTGAAGCGTTCCTGCGCCGATGCCGCCTCTTCGGCGCGCAGGTCGCGGTCGATGGACAGCGCGTTCATCCGCTCTTCGTAAAGCGCCTGCTGGCGCAGCACCTGTTCGCGTGAGGATCCGGCGGAAATCGAGTCAAACAACAAGATCGCGGTCGCCAGAATGGTCCAGCCAAGGGCAAGCCCCCCGACCACCACTGCAATGGCCTGTGTAGCCGGACGCAGGCGGATGAAACGGGTTTCGGTATCGGATTTCAGAAACAGCCGCTGTTCGGGAAAATGCCGCTCAAGCGTCAGGTGAATCCGGTAGGCAAGGCGCGTCAACACGTAATGCGGTTCCGTTACTGGGTTCAGGGACCAATGAAGCCCGCCCGTGGCGCGGCTTCAACTGATTAGCGAGCGCATTGTCACCTCGCAAGAGCTTTGCGCCCGAGGGAGCGAGAGGGGGCTGTTCCGGGCGCAGGATCGGCGAGTTTCTGCCGAACGGCCTTAACCTCGCACCGGAAAGGCTTCGGCAAGCGGCCAGTAGAAATCGGGTGGCAGGCCCGCCTCGGCACGTTTTTCCTCGTTGAAGGGCGGCTTCAGCGTGGCGTGGAAATACGTTCGTACAAGATCGTGAAACTGTTCTTTCGGGTCCAGACCTTCGCGGCCGCACAGCCAGTTGAACCATTTCGACCCATAGGCGACATGCCCGACCTCTTCGGCATAAATCACTTCCAGCGCCGCCTTTGTCTCGGGGTCGCCGGCACGTTCGAAGATCGCGATCATGCCGGGGGTCACATCAAGCCCGCGCGCCTCAAGCACCATGGGAACAACGGCAAGACGGCCCTTGAAATCATGGGCCGTATCCGCCGCCGCACGCCACATTCCGGCATGGGCGGGCAGAGCACCGTAATGGCTGCAAAGCGCCTCAAGCCGGTCTGAGACCAGGTTGAAATGGCGCGATTCTTCATTGGCGGCCTTGACCCAGTCATCATAGAAGCCCAGCGGCATGGGCTGATCGGCAAAACGTGCGATGATGTCCCAGTGCAAATCGACAGCATTCAGCTCGATATGGGCCACCGCATGCAAGAGCGCCAGCCGCCCAGCTTCGCTGCCGGGGCGGCGGCGCGCCACATCGCGGGGGTCAAGAAGTTCGGGCCGGTCGGGGCGGGCCGGAAAGTCGGGCGGGGTGGCGGTGCCGATGGCCAAAGGCGCGCCCGCGCTTCGGGCCGCGAACCAGGCGGCGGCATGGGCATGCGACAGCGCGGTTTTCGCGCGACCATCGGCCGTGCGCAGCACTTCAACCGCCATCTCGGCCAGGGTTTTCGTCGCCATCCCGCGCGCCCTTTGGTTACAGGGCCTGTGCCGCAGCCAGCACCTCATGGGCATGGCCCTTGACCGAGACCTTGGGCCAGACCCGCGCCACGCGGCCTGCACCGTCAATCAGCACCGTGCTGCGCTCGATGCCCATGTAGGTCTTGCCATACATGCTTTTTTCCACCCAGACGCCGTAATCTTCACAGGTCGTTCCGCCTTCATCCGAGGCGAGGATGATCTGCAGACCGTGTTTCTTGCAGAACTTGTCATGGGCCTTGACGCTGTCCTTGGACAGGCCGATGACCGTGGTGCCAGCGGCGGCAAAGGCGGCGGCGCGGGCGGTGAAATCCTGCGCTTCCAGCGTGCAGCCGGGCGTGTCAACCTTGGGGTAGAAGTAAAGGACCACCTTGCCGGGACGGAAGGACGAAAGCGTGACAGTGCCACCGCCATCGCGGGGCAGGGTGAAATCGGGCGCGGTGTCTCCGACGGTCAACATGGGCGGCTCCTTGCTTTTGTGGGTCAGACCCTTGGCGATCTAGTTGCCTTTCGGCAAAGATAAAGGCAAGCCCGGGCAATAGCGTGAAGAATGCGCCGGTGCGGCGGGCAGGGCGTGCGGGATCACTATCGAGCTGAGGTGTGCAGGACAGGATGAACGGGCAGGCAGAGGATAAGGCACCGGTCGCGGACGCGCCCGACAAGCCGGGCGATCCGCGTCCTGATGCGTCGGCAGGTCCGGACGCTGCGGCCCAGACGCACGCTCTGCGCGCCGTCCGGCCGCGGCGTCGGACGGGTCTGCGCTGGCGGTTGGGTTTTGTCGTCCTTGTCCTAGCGCTGGTGATTGGCGGCTTTGCGCTGATCGGTCGGACGCTTCCCTTGCCGGTCTGGATCGTGGCCGAGGTGGAAACCCGGCTGAACCGGGACCTCGCGACCGCCTCGCCCGATGTGTCCCTGGCGCTTGGCAAGGTGGATCTGACGCTGGATGAAGACTTCGTCCCACGCCTTCTGCTTGAGGACCTGCGGCTGCTCAAGCCCGATGGCAGCACGCTGTTGTCTTTGCCCGAGGTGCGAATCTCGCTGCAGGGGCGGGCGCTTTTGTCGGGTGAAGCGCGGCTGAGCGCGCTTAGGATAACAGGGGCGCGGCTTCAGGTCACGCGAGATGCCGAGGGGCGCTTTGACATTGCGGTGGGCGATGCCACCCCTGCCGCGCAGGAGACCGTCGCAGAGGCGCCGGCGCTGACGGGGTTGGGCGAACTTTTCGACGGGCTTGATGCGGTGCTGGGCGCCCCGACGCTTGCCCATCTGACACGGATCGAGGCCGAGGCGCTGTCGGTCACGGTTAATGACCTGCGCAGCAAACGGCTTTATGAGCTGGGCGACGGGCGGCTGACGGTGGACAATCAGCCGGATGCGGTGGCGGCCGAGCTTGCGGTGTCCTTGCAGGGTGGCGCGGTGCAGCCGGGCCGGGCTGTGGTACAGATTGTCAGCGAAAAGGGCCGCTCAACGGCCCGCGTCACGGCCGAGTTCAACGACATCAACGCCGCCGATCTTGCGGCGCAGACCCCGCTTCTTGCCCCCCTGGCCAGTTTCGAAGCGGCGATTTCCGGGCGGATCGCGGCCGAACTTGGCGAGACCGGCGTTGCGGCGCTGGAGGGCAGCCTTGAGATCGGCAAGGGCGCCTTGCGGCCCACACCGGCGGCGGCTGCGGTGCCGTTTGACCGGGCTGCCTTCTCGATGGCCTACGAGGTCGAGACCGGCACTGTGCGCCTGTCGCGGATGGAAGTGCAAAGCCAGACCCTGCGCGCCACTGCCTCGGGCCAGAGCTATTTGGTCGATGCCACGGGCAGCCGGATGTCGGGGCCGCTTGGCGGTGTTGTGCCATCGGCCTTCGTGACCCAGATCCGCTTTGACGATGTGATGATCGACCCGGCGGGTGTCTTTGCCGAACCGGTGCGGTTTTCCAGCGGCGCGCTGGATTTCCGCCTGTCGCTTGACCCCTTCCTGCTCGAGATCGGCCAGCTTGCCTTGGCCGAGGACCAGCGCCGCCTTGTGCTGACGGGGCAGGTCGGGGCGGATGCCGCAGGTTGGAGCTCGGCAATGGATGTCACGCTGAACGAGATTTCCCATGACCGGCTGATCGCGCTATGGCCCAAGTCGGTTCTGGGCAGGACGCGCGACTGGTTGGGGCAGAACCTGCTTGAGGGCAATTTGCGCGACATTCGGGCGTCGCTGCGCCGCAGCCCCGGAGCAGAGCCGCGTCTGCATCTTTCCTATCGCTTTGAGGGGGCCGATGTGCGCTTTTTGCGCAGCCTGCCGCCCATCGAGGGGGGGCGCGGCTATTCCACTATCGAGGGGCTGACCTACACGATGGTAATGACCGAAGGTCGCGTCACCGCTCCGCAGGGCGGCGAAATCGATATGGCTGGATCGGTCTTTGCCGTGTCGGATGTCTCGGCCAAGCCCGCCATGGCCGAGATCCGGCTTTCGACCCGATCAAGCCTCACCGCAGCGCTGTCGCTTTTGAATCTGCCGCCGTTCAACTTCATGACCAAGGCCGACCGTCCGGTGGATCTGGGCGAGGGCCGGGCCGAGATCGAGACGCGGCTGCAACTGCCGTTGCAGGGCCGGGTCGGGCTGGCCGATGTCACCTATGAGGTGGCGTGCAAGGTCATTGACTTTGCATCCGACAAGGTGGTGCCGAATCGGCGCATCACGGCCGATCAGCTTGACGTGCGCGCCACGCCTGCCGGTCTTGAAATCGCGGGGCAGGGGCGTCTTGGGGCAATGGATTTCGACGTGACCTATGCCCAGGGCTTCGGCCCCGAGGAGCGCGGCCGATCGACCATTCGCGGCGAGGTCACCCTGTCGCAGGCGGTGACCGAGGAATTCGGGCTTGGCTTGCCGCAGGGCATGGTGTCGGGCGAGGGGCGGGCGCGGGTAGACATCGACCTTCAGCGCGGCGCGCCGGGGCAGTTGCGGCTGGTCTCGGACCTGTCGGGCATCGGGCTGAGCCTGCCGGAAATCGGTTGGACAAAGGCGCGGTCAAGCAAGGGCCAGCTTGAGGCCGAGGTCACGCTGGGCGCGCTTCCGCAGGTAGACCGGCTTGCGATCAACGCGGGCGGGTTGCAGGCCGAAGGGACGGTGCGCGTGGCTGCGGGCGGCGGGCTGGACCGTGCGCGCTTTGACCGGGTGTTGCTGGACGATTGGCTGGACGCCAGCGTCGAGTTGGCCGGGCGCGGTGCAGGCAGGCCGGTGGGCATTACCCTTACCGGGGGCTCGGTCGATCTGCGGCGCGCGCCGGGCAGCGAGGGGGGCGGCGAAGCCGGGGGCAGCGCGCGGGCTGGGGGCCTGCGGCGGCTGGAACTGGACCGGCTGATCGTCAGCGAGACCATTGCGCTGACCGGACTGCGCGGCGATTTCAACACCAATGCCGGGTTCAACGGCACCTTCACCGCCCGGGTCAACGATGGCCCCGAAGTGACCGGCACCGTGGTGCCCAGCCGCCATGGCTCGGCTGTGCGGTTGCGGTCGAACAACGCGGGCGAGACCTTTGCAGCGGCGGGCATCTTTCTGTCCGGGCGCGGCGGGGCGCTGGACATGACGCTGAAGCCGCGCAGCCAATCGGGCCATTATGACGGGCGCGTCACAATCCGCGATGTGCGGGTGCGCAATGCCTCGGTGCTGGCCGAACTTCTGAACGCGATTTCGGTAGTGGGGCTTTTGGAACAGTTGAACGGGCAGGGGCTTGTCTTCAATCAGGTCGAGGGGGAGTTTCTGCTGACCCCGCAGCTTGTCGATCTGCGGCGCGGCTCGGGCACCGGGGCAAGCCTTGGGGTGTCGATGACCGGGATCTATCAAAGTGGGTCGCGCCAGTTGGCCATGGAAGGGGTCATTTCGCCGGTCTATCTTTTGAACGGGGTCGGGGCGGTCTTGACGCGCCGGGGGGAAGGGGTGTTCGGCTTCAATTACCGGCTACGCGGCACGGCGGATGCGCTGGAGGTTGCAGTCAATCCGCTGTCGATCCTGACACCGGGGATGTTTCGCAACCTGTTCAGCGGCGGGCGATCCAGCGGTACTGATTCCCTGTCCGACCAAGCCTCCAGAGCCCGCGACATACCCAAGAATGGCAGGGATTGACCGTGAAACTCTCCGACTTTGACTTTGATCTTCCCGAAGGTCTGATTGCAACGCGCCCCGCGCGCCCGCGGAGCTCGGCCCGGCTGTTGCTGGCCAAGGGCGATCAGATCAGCGATCACCATGTGCGCGATCTGGTCGAGATCTTTCAGCCCGGCGATGTGCTGGTGCTGAACAACACCAAGGTGATCCCGGCGCGGCTTTTCGGCCGGCGGCGGCGGGGCGAGGCCGAGGCACGGATCGAGGTCACGCTGCTGGAGGCCACGCCCAAGGGCTGGCGCGCCTTGGCCAAGCCGTTGCGCAAGGTTCTGGTGGGCGAGGAGATCGTGTTTTCCGATCAACTCTCGGCGCAGGTTCTGAACCGCAGCGAAACCGATCTGGAGCTTGGCTTCAATCTTACGGGCGAGGATTTCGATGCCGCCTTGGCCGAGGCGGGGCAGATGCCCCTACCGCCCTATATCGCGGCCAAACGAGCGGCGGATGCGGCCGACAAGGATGATTATCAAACCGTCTTTGCCCGCCATGCCGGGGCGGTGGCCGCGCCCACGGCAAGCCTGCATTTCGACGCGCCCCTGTTGCAGGCGCTGCATGCCAAGGGCGTCGAATTTGTCGAGGTGACGCTACATGTTGGGGCTGGCACCTTCCTGCCGGTCAAGGTCGAGGATGTCACCACCCACCGCATGCATGCCGAATGGGGCGAGGTGACCGAGACGGCGGCGCGCCGCATCGCCGCCGCCAAGGCCGAAGGGCGGCGCGTCATTCCGGTGGGGACCACGGCGCTGCGCCTGATCGAAAGCGCGGCGGCGGGGGGGGTGATGGCCCCCCGGCGCGGGCCGACCGACATTTTCATCTATCCCGGCTTCCGCTTTCAGGTCACCGATGCCTTGATGACCAATTTCCACCTGCCGAAGTCGACGCTGATGATGCTGGTCTCGGCGCTGATGGGCAAAGAGCGGATCGACTGGATCTATGCGCATGCGATTGGCACAGGGTATCGGTTTTTCAGCTATGGCGATGCCTCGCTTTTGATCCCCTAGACAGCACGTCCGGCCCGAGAGGGGATTGCTCCCTTCGGGCCTGCCGCACAGCATTAGGAGACAGGCAAATCCTGACGCCTTGCCCCTGGCTTGGGGCTGGCCCCCTTTGGCCTATCATGCGATAGTCAAAAGGAACCCGGGCACGGCAGGAGACATTGATGCTTTCGGTGATGCGCAATTCCTGGGCCCTGCTTCTGGGCATGATGCTTTTGATGCTGGGCAATGGCATCCAGGGCACGCTTTTGGGTATTCGCGGCAAGATCGAGGGCTTTTCCACGCTGGAAATGTCTTATGTCATGGCCGCCTATTCGGTGGGCTTTCTTCTGGGATCGCGCTTTGCACCGCGGATGATCCAGCGCGTGGGTCATGTGCGGGTGTTTTCGGCGCTGGGGTCGCTGATTTCGGCGGTGATGATCCTGTTTCCGGTCGCCCCGGACTGGATCGCCTGGGCGGCGATGCGGGTGCTCTTGGGCTATTGCTTTGCAGGCGTCTATATTAGCGCGGAAAGCTGGCTGAATGCCTCATCGACCAATGAGACGCGGGGGCAGGCGCTTTCGGCCTATATGATCGTCAACATGATCGGGATTGTTGCGGCGCAGGTCGTGATGAACCTGCGCGATCCGGGCGGGTTTGACCTGTTCATCTTTTCTTCGATCCTGGTCTCGCTGGCCTTTACCCCGATCCTGTTGTCGGCCAGCCGCGCACCGGCCTTTCAGGAAATCAAGCCGATGTCGATCCGGGCGCTGCTTCACACATCGCCCTTGGGCTGTGTCGGGCTGTTTCTTTTGGGGGCGCTGTTTTCGGCGCTGTTCGGCATGGCGGCGGTTTGGGGGGCTGAGGTTGGGCTTTCGGTGCAGAACATCTCGATCTTCATCGCGGCGATCTACATCGGCGGCTTGGTCTTGCAATATCCGGTAGGATGGGCCTCGGACCGGTGGGACAGGCGGGCGATGATCCTGTGGATGTCTGTGGCAGGGGCGCTGGCGACCAGTGCGGGGCTCGTGCTAAGCTGGAACATGGTCGTGCTGAGCGGCCTGGGCTTTGTGGCGGGAGGAATCGCCAACCCGCTTTATTCGCTGCTTGTCGCCTATGCCAATGATTACCTTGAGGAATCGGAAATGGCGGGGGCTTCGGCGGGGCTTTTGTTCATCTATGGTCTGGGGTCAATCGGTGGCCCGATGGTGACCGGCTGGCTGATGGGGCGGGTTGGTCCTTCAGGGTTTTTCGTGTTCATCGCCATCATGTTTCTTGCGATTGCGGCCTATGCCTTGTGGCGAATGACGCGCGGGCGGCGCAGGCTTTTCCGCAGGCAGCTGCGCACCCTGGCGCCCGGCGCCAGCCCGGTTGCCGTTGAGGCCGCGATCAACCGCGACAAGGGCCAATGAGCGGCCTGATGTAAGGCTGCGACGGGTCTGCGCTCGAAATGGGTTGGGCGCGAAGAGGGCGTTCAGCCACAAGGCAAAAGGGGGGCGGGCATGTCGGATCCGGTTGAGGTGCTGGATTTCCGGTTGGGCGAGGTGGGGCCTGAGGGCTGGTATGCGGGGGGTGAGGCGCTGGATGCCGAATGTCGCCTGCGCTTTGGCGATCTGTGGCAGGTGGCCCACGAGGGCGGTCTGGAGCATTGGGTGGAGGGTGCGGCCGGCACGCTTGCCTATCTGGTGATCTGCGATCAGCTTGCACGCAACATCCACCGCGGCCGGGCCGAGGCCTTTGCCACCGATGCAAAGGCGCAGGCCGCAGCGCGCAAGGTCGTCGCGGCGGGCTGGGACCTGGAAGCGCCCGAGCCGGAGCGGCAGCTCTTCTACATGCCCTTAGAACATTCCGAAGATGCTGCAGATCAGGCGCTTGCGGTGCAGCTTTTGACGGAACGGCTGGCCTCGGACCCGGAGATGGCGCTGCATGCCCGCGCCCATCAGGCGATCATCGCCCGTTTTGGCCGTTTTCCCTTTCGCAATGCAGCCCTTGGCCGCGAAACGACGCCCGAGGAGGCGGAGTTTCTAGCGAATGGCGGCTATGCTGCCGAAGTGGCCCGCCAGCGGGCCAGCCATGCGCCTGGTGCATAGGGGGTGAGCGGTAGGATTGTTGCTTGGTTGAACGGGATAGTTTAATGGCAAACTACTTTTTCTGACGGAGCGAAAGATGGCAGGCCAGAGCTTTGACGTGGTGGTGATCGGCGCAGGTCCGGGGGGCTATGTCGCGGCCATTCGGGCGGCCCAGCTGGGGCAGAAGGTCGCGATCGTCGAACGCGAGAACCTGGGCGGCATCTGCCTGAATTGGGGTTGCATCCCCACCAAGGCGCTCTTGCGCAGCGCCGAGGTGTTCCACCTGATGCATCGCGCCAAGGAATTCGGCCTGTCGGTTCAGGGGGCTTCCTATGACCTTGATGCCGTCGTCGCGCGGTCGCGCGGTGTGGCCAAGCAACTGTCGGGCGGCATTGGCCATCTGATGAAGAAGAACAAGATCACCGTGTTCATGGGTACCGCAACACTGCCCAAACCGGGCGTGGTGTCGGTGAAAACCGACAACGGGGTTGAGGAGCTGGCGGCAAAGGCAACCATCCTCGCCACCGGCGCGCGGGCGCGCGAGCTGCCGGGGCTTGAGGCGGATGGCGATCTTGTCTGGACCTATCGCCATGCGCTGCAACCGAAACGGATGCCGAAAAAGCTTCTGGTCATCGGGTCGGGGGCGATTGGAATTGAATTTGCCAGTTTCTTCAACACCTTGGGCGCTGATGTGACGGTCTGCGAGGTGATGGACCGCGTGCTGCCGGTCGAGGATGCCGAGATTTCGGCCTTTGCCAAGAAGGCTTTTGTCAAGCAGGGCATGAAGATTTTGGAAAAGACGACGGTCAAGAAGCTGGACCGCAAGCCGGGCGTGGGCGTCACGGCGCATCTGGAAGACGCCAAGGGCACGGTCACGGCCGAATTTGACACGGTTATTTCGGCTGTGGGCATCGTCGGTAATGTGGAGAACCTTGGGCTGGAGGCTTTGGGCGTCAAGATCGATCGCACTCATGTGGTGACGGATGAATACTGCCGCACCGGGGTGCCGGGCCTTTATGCCATTGGCGACATCGCGGGCGCGCCCTGGCTTGCCCACAAGGCCAGCCATGAGGGCGTGATGGTGGCCGAACTGATCGCGGGCGGCCATCCGCACCCGATCAAGCCGGGCAGCATCGCGGGCTGCACCTATTGCCACCCGCAAGTGGCGTCGGTCGGCATGACCGAGGCCAAGGCCAAGGAGGCCGGGTTCGAGGTGCGGGTTGGCCGTTTCCCCTTCATCGGCAATGGCAAGGCGATTGCCATGGGCGAGGCCGAGGGGTTGGTGAAAACTGTGTTCGACGCCAAGACGGGCGAGCTCTTGGGCGCCCATATGGTCGGGGCCGAGGTGACCGAGATGATCCAGGGCTATGTCATCGGCCGCAGTCTTGAAACCACGGAAGAAGACCTGATGAACACGGTCTTCCCGCATCCGACCATGTCCGAGATGATGCATGAAGCGGTGCTGGATGCCTATGGCCGGACCTTGCATAGCTGATCGGAAACGATTTCTGTGGCAGAAATCGGCGGGGGCCCTTGGCCCCCGTTTTCATTCCGATCCCAGGGCCTGAGATGCGCGCAGCTTTGACGATTTTGGCGATTTGGGCCGCCGGCCTTGGCGCGGCGGCGCAGTTTGGCAAGATGTCAGTGGCCTATCCGGCGCTTGAGACGGTTTATGCCGCCCATGTGGGGCTTGGCATCGGGGTGATGCTGTCGATCGTTGGCTTGGTCGGGCTGGTCTTTGGCACGACATCCGGGCTTTTGGTTGCGCGGATCGGTCCGCGCCGGGCGCTGGTTGTGGCTTTGGCGCTGGGGGCGGTGGTCAGCCTTGTACAGACGGGTTTTCCGGCCTATCCGGTGATGCTGGTCAGCCGCGTGCTGGAAGGGTTTTCGCATCTGGCCATCGTGGTTGTCGGACCGACTGCGATTGCCGGGCTGGCGGGGACGCGCTGGCAGGGGGCCGCGATGCCGCTTTGGTCGTCCTTCTTCGGCGTGGCCTATGCGGTTCTGTTCTGGCTTGGCCCTGCGATCCTTTCGCTGCAAGGGCCGGGCAGTCTTTTTGCGGGTCACGGCCTGTGGATGGCCGCTTTCGCGGTGATCCTGTGGGGCTTGCTGCCCAAAGATCCAAGGGTCACGCCGACCGAGGCACCAAGAACGCTATGGGCCGAGCATCGCGACATCTACACCTCGCCTTTCCTGGCCGCGCCGGCCATGGGTTTTGTCTGCTACACGGTCACTTATGTCGCGGTATTGACGCTTTTGCCTGCACAAATGGGGGATATGGGCAGCTTAATCGGCATCGCCATGCCACTGGTGTCCATTGCGCTGTCCTTGACGCTGGGGGTCTGGCTGTTGGGACGGATGTCGGCGGTCCAGCTGGTTCAGGCCGGATTCCTTGCCGCCATCATCGCGACGCTTGGGCTTTGGCTGTTCTGGGGTCAGGCTGCGGCGGTTCCCTGTGCGCTTGGCGTGGCAGCGTGTCTTGGCATTGTACAAGGCGCAAGCTTCGCTGCGCTGGCCGAGTTGAACCCCGCCTTCCAGGATCGTGCCCGTGCCGCCGGGGCGATTGCGCAGCTTGGCAATCTTGGCACCACCACCGGCACGCCGATGCTGGTGTTTGCCATGGAAAAGGCCGGTCAGACCGGCCTTGCCCTGTTTCTGATCGGGTTCTCGGCGTTGGGTATCGCGCTGCACCAGTGGCAAGCGCGCAGGCGTCAGCGCTGAACCGCGCCGCCCGCACTGACCCAATCGCCGAAGCCACCGATATTGTGCGCGGTATAGCCCATCCGCTCCAAAGCCTCCGCCGCCTGACCGGCGCGCCCGCCAACGGCGCAGAACACGGCAACGGGCTTGGCCGGGTCCAGCCGCTTGTCATGGTCGGGGCCTTGCGGATTGGCTTTCACCGGCACCATTGCCAAGGGGATATGCACACCGAACTTGGCCGTGCCCGAGGCCGTAACCTCACCCGCCTCGCGCACATCAAGAAGCGTGATCTCGCCTTTTGCGGCAAGAGAAACCGCATCGGCTGCGGTCAAGCGTTGGGCGGTCGAGCCGCCGAAAATGTTGAACATGGTGCGTCCTTTCGCATGATGCTTGCGATGTAATATATTCAATTAGTGGAATTTGTAAAGACCTCGCGTGGGCGACAGCAAGAAATCTCCAATGTTCATCCTTCGTTCACATTTTCCGGTTGGAGACTCGGGGATTTGGCCCTACATCTGGCCTGTCCGTCAGGGGTGGATCATGGCCGAGCAGAAGTTCATCGAGGTGCGCGGGGCGCGCGAGCATAACCTCAAGGGCGTGGATGTCGATATTCCACGCGATCAGCTGGTGGTGATCACCGGCCTGTCTGGGTCGGGCAAATCGAGCCTTGCCTTCGACACCATCTATGCCGAGGGCCAGCGCCGCTATGTCGAGAGCCTGTCGGCCTATGCCCGGCAATTCCTTGACATGATGGGAAAGCCGGATGTCGACCATATCAGCGGCCTTTCTCCGGCAATTTCGATCGAGCAAAAAACAACGTCGAAAAACCCGCGGTCAACCGTCGGCACGGTGACCGAGATTTACGACTATCTGCGCCTGTTGTTCGCCCGCGTCGGCACGCCCTATTCCCCCGCCACCGGGCTGCCGATCACAGCCATGCAGGTGCAGGACATGGTGGATGCAGTGATGGCGATGGAGGAGGGCACGCGCGCCTATCTCTTGGCCCCCATCGTTCGCGACCGCAAAGGCGAATATAAAAAGGAATTCCTTGATCTGCGGAAACAGGGCTTTCAGCGGGTCAAGGTCAACGGTGCCTTCTATGAGCTGGAAGAGCCGCCGGTGCTGGACAAGAAATTCCGCCACAACATCGATGTGGTCGTTGACCGGATCGTGGTGCGCGAGGGGTTGGAAACACGGTTGGCCGACAGTTTCCGCACCGCGTTGAACCTGGCTGATGGCATTGCGGTGATTGACACAGCCCCTGCCGAAGGCGAGGGCGTCCGCACCACCTATTCCGAGAAATTCGCCTGTCCGGTCAGTGGCTTTACCATTGCCGAGATCGAACCGCGTCTTTTCTCTTTCAACGCCCCCTTTGGCGCCTGCCCGGTCTGCGATGGTTTGGGGATGGAGCTGTTCTTTGACGAACGGCTGATCGTCCCTGATCAGGGCCTCACCCTGATGCAAGGGGCGATTGCACCCTGGGCGAAATCGAAAAGCCCCTATTTCACCCAGACCATCGACGCCATGGCCACCCATTATGGCTTTGACAAGAAAGCGAAATGGAAGGACCTGCCAGAGAAGATCAAGGATCTGTTCCTGAACGGCTCCAAAGGCGAAGAGATCAGTTTTCGCTATGATGAGGGCGGGCGCATCTATCAGGTCAGCCGCGTGTTCGAGGGCGTGATCCCCAACATGGAACGCCGCTATCGCGAGACGGATTCGGCCTGGAGCCGCGAGGAGATGGAGCGGTTCCAGAACAAGCGGCCTTGCGGGGCCTGTAACGGCTATCGCCTGCGGCCCGAGGCCCTGGCTGTCAAGATCGCGGGACTGCATGTCGGCCAGGTGGTCCAGATGTCCATCCAAGAGGCGTTTGACTGGGTGGCGACGGTGCCGGCCAGCCTTTCGGCGCAAAAGAACGAGATTGCCCAGGCAATCCTGAAGGAAATCCGCGAGCGGCTGGGCTTTTTGGTCAATGTTGGGCTGAATTACCTGACGCTAAGCCGCAATGCCGGCACGCTTTCGGGGGGCGAAAGCCAGCGGATCCGGCTGGCAAGCCAGATCGGGTCGGGCCTGACGGGGGTCTTG
>VGDH01000007.1 GCA_016869835.1 Alphaproteobacteria bacterium | reverse complement strand
CGATCTTGGCTTTTTCGGCTGCCTCTTTCAGACGCTGCAGCGCCATCTTGTCCAAGGACAGGTCAACGCCATGCTCTTTCTTGAACTCTTCGGCCAGGTAATTGACGATGCGCATGTCAAAGTCTTCACCGCCAAGGAAAGTATCCCCGTTGGTGGACTTCACTTCAAACAGACCGTCGTCGATCTCCAGAATGGTGATGTCGAAGGTGCCGCCGCCAAGGTCATAAACCGCGATGGTGCGCGATTCCTTGCGGTCAAGGCCATAGGCTAGCGCCGCTGCGGTGGGTTCGTTGATGATGCGCAGCACTTCCAGACCGGCGATCTTGCCCGCGTCCTTGGTGGCCTGACGCTGGGCGTCGTTGAAATAGGCGGGCACCGTGATGACGGCCTGGGTGACGGTTTCACCCAAGTAAGACTCGGCGGTTTCCTTCATCTTTTGCAGGATGAAAGCCGAAACCTGGCTGGGCGAATACTTTTCGCCGCGCACTTCGACCCAGGCATCGCCATTGCCGCCGTTGACGATCTTGTAGGGCATGTTCTTTTGATCTTTGACGATCACCGGATCGTCAAAGCGGCGTCCGATCAGACGCTTGACGGCAAACACGGTGTTCGCGGCGTTGGTGACCGCCTGACGCTTGGCGGCCTGGCCGACCAGACGCTCGTTTTCGGTGAAACCGACGATCGAGGGCGTGGTGCGCGCGCCTTCTGCGTTTTCGATGATCCGGGGCTGCGAGCCGTCCATGATGGCAACGCAAGAGTTGGTCGTCCCGAGGTCAATACCAATGACTTTGGCCATGAGTGTCCCTTTCCTTAGGCGATGATATGGGCGGAACCCAAGATGGCATCCCGACCCGATCCCATGTGAGACGCGGACAACAGGCACCCGCCTGTTCCCGGCTTCTGGGCGTATATAGGGGGGGGCAATTGGGGCTGCAAGCGGGCTCAGCGTTTTGCCGTCAGAAGAATCTGCGGAAAATCGACAGCACTGTCGTCAACCGGCCACAGCCCTGTGGCAGGGGTGCAGCGATCGGCCGGGACAGGCCAACACCTATCGCTTGGCGTTCCAGCTCGCCGAGATATGCTTTTCGGTATAGCGCTCGGCCATCAGGCCGATGACGATCAGCACAAAGGTTGTGATCAACGGATAAAGGGCCGAGGTATAGCGCGGGTCATAGTTCAGGAACATATAGCCCCGAGTCTGGTCGATGCATTGAAACAGCGGGTTCCAGATGAACACCACCAGAATGGACATCGGGGTCAGGTTGGCCACGAACATCTTGCCCGAAAACACCATGTTCGCCCGCGTATAGGCTGTGGTCGCCACGGTATAGAAGCCGGGCGCCCAGGGGGTGGCGGCCTTGAAGTTCAGCCCGATGCCAATCCCCGAGCACCAGCACAGGATATACATCATCGCCACGCCGACCGGCTGATCGATCGAGATCGGGGTCCACAGTGCATGATAGCCAAACAGGATCACCGCCGCCGACAGGGTTTGCAGGTAAAGCGCCGAAAGTGCTGCCGCCGACACCGAAACGATGGTGTTCATCGGCGCGTGTTTCATCATGGCCGAGGTGGGACCATCCGCGCTCGACACCGCCTTGATGGTCTTCGAATGGGTCATGAAGCTGAAGATGCCCGACATGATGTACAAGATGAAATCACCCCGCACCTGTGTGCCAATGCCACGCCCAATCAGGCTGAACATCAGCACCATCACCCCGATGCCCACCAGCGACTGCGCAATCGACACCAAAAGCCCGACAATCGCATTGCCATTGGATTTGCGGACATGACGGACGGTGGCGTGAAAGATCAGTTCAAGGAATGCGACGAGGCTGCCGATGCGGGTTCGCGGCACGCTGGGCTGAAACATCTGCATCACCTCACTCGGGGTCTGGGCCCCGTATACACCGGAAATCTTGCTGTTCCCTTTTCAAGGCATGATAAAGGCGAGGTGATGTTTAATCAACGCCAAGGGCGATTTTGCCCGGCCAAAAGGACCGACCATGGATTTCGACCGCCTGATTCCGATCATCCGCCGCCTTGCCCTCGAGGCCGGGGACCGCATCATGGAGGTCTACAACGGCCCCGATTTTGAGGTGAAATCCAAAAGCGACGCCAGCCCGGTGACCGAGGCCGACGAGGCCGCCGATGCGATCATCTCGGCTGGCTTGCGCGCGGCCTTTCCCGATGTGGTCTTGATCACCGAAGAGCAGGCCGAAAGCCATGCCCTGACTGCCCAGACCTTTTTCATCGTCGATCCGCTGGATGGCACGAAGGAATTCGTCCAGCGCCGGGGCGATTTCACGGTGAACATCGCCTATGTCGAAAACGGCGTGCCTGTGCGTGGGGTGGTCTATGCCCCGGCCCACGGGCGGCTGTGTTACACGCGCGCTGACGGGCAGGCGGTGGAAGAAACCGGGGCGCTGGACAAGGCCGCAGCGGGCGCGAGTCGCGCGCTTTCGGTGTCAAAGCCCGACAATGCGGGCCTGATGGTGGTGGCCTCCAAATCGCACCGCGATGCGGCCACCGATGACTACATCGGCAAATATGCCTGCAAGGACATGAAATCGGCCGGCTCCAGCCTGAAATTCTGCCTTGTCGCCACGGGCGAGGCCGATCTTTACCCCCGCCTTGGCCGCACCATGGAATGGGACACCGCCGCAGGCGATGCCGTCTTGCGCGGCGCAGGCGGCCATGTCGTCCGCTTTGACGACCATACCCCCTTGGCCTATGGCAAGCCGGGCTGGGACAACCCGTTCTTCATCGCCTATGCCCCCGGCGTGGAGTTGAAGGCATGAGCGTGCTGATCGCAATTCCCGCCCGCTATGCCTCCACCCGCTATCCGGGCAAGCCTTTGGTGTCTTTGAAAGGCCCTGATGGCGAGAAAACCCTGATCCGCCGCAGTTGGGAGGCGGCGATGGCCGTCAAGGGCGTGGACCGGGTGGTGGTCGCCACCGATGATGACCGCATCCGCACCCATGCCGAAGCCTTTGGGGCCGAGGTGGTGATGACCTCGTCCGATGCGCAAAACGGCACCGAACGCTGTGCCGAGGTGGCGGCCAAGCTGCCCGGCTATGATGTGGTGGTGAACCTGCAAGGCGATGCGCCGCTGACGCCTGCCTGGTTCGTTGAAGATCTGGTTCGCGGGCTTCTGGCCGACCCCGGCGCCGATATCGCCACCCCGGTTCTGCGCTGCGATGGCCGGGCGCTGAACGGCTTTCTGGCTGATCGCCGGGCGGGGCGGGTGGGTGGCACAACGGCGGTGTTCGGGGCGGGGATGCGGGGGCTTTATTTCTCGAAAGAGGTGATCCCCTTCATGGGCAAGACCTATGCCGACAGCGATGAAACCCCGGTCTTCCACCATGTTGGCGTCTACGCCTACCGCCCCGCCGCCCTTGCCGCCTATCCGACTTGGCCCATCGGCCCCTTGGAGACGCTGGAGGGGCTGGAACAGTTGCGGTTTCTTGAAAACGGGCGGCAGGTCTTGTGCGTTGAGGTTCAGGCCAAGGGCCGCCAGTTCTGGGAGTTGAACAACCCCTCGGACGTGCCTTTGATCGAGGCCATGATGGCAGAGATGGGATGACCCTGCCCGCCGCCACCGTCATCGTCGTCAGCCGCCACCGCGCGGCAGAACTGGCGCGCTGTCTGATGGCATTGGCCCAGCAGGATCACCCGCAGATCGAGGTCATCGTCGTGGCCGATCCCGCCGGGATTGAAGCAGCTAAGGCCACGGGGCTGCCCCTGAAGCTTTTGCACTTTGACGAGGCCAATATCTCGGCCGCGCGCAATCTGGGGCTTTCGGCCGCCGCGGGTGAAATGGTGGCCTTCATCGACGATGATGCGGTGGCCGAACCGACTTGGCTGTCCCGGCTTTGCGGCGCCCTGGCGCGGCCTGATGTGGTGGCCGCCACCGGCTTTGTGCGCGGCCGCAACGGGATTTCCTTTCAATGGAAGGCCTGCGAGGTGGATGCCCTTGGCCTTGACCACCCCTTGCCTGACGATGCCACCACCTACCCCGGCGCGCCCGCGCGCGCGGTGAAAACCCAAGGCACCAACTGCGCCTTTCGCCGGCCAGCCCTTCTGTCCATCGGCGGTTTTGACCCTGCCTTTCGGTTCTATCTTGATTACGCAGATGTGAACCTGCGGCTTGCCGGGCATGGCCTAACCGCCGTGGTGCCTGACGCGCAGGTGCATCACGGCTTTGCCGCCAGCGTCCGGCGGCGGGCCGACCGCGTTCCCACCGATCTGCATGAGATTGCAGCCAGTATCGCGGTGTTCCTGCGCCGCCACGCGCCCGAGGCGCTGGAGGCCGAGACTATCCCCGCCATCGAGGCGCAGCGCCGTCGGCTGGCCGATCTGCGCCGCGCCCGCCGGATTTCCGAACCCGAGGCCGAGCGGCTTGCTGCCAGCCTGGCAGCCGGTTGGGATGACGGCATGGCGCGCCCCCTGTCCCCTTTGGCGGCGTTGGTTCCGACGGCGCCCGGTTTCATGGCGCTTCCCGAAACCGGACCGCGGCGCGGCGCGGTGATCTCGGGTCGGATCTGGCAGCGTGCGGCGCTGATGAAACAGGCGCGGATCGCACGCGCCGAAGGCAGGGTCGTCACCGTGATCTGCCTTGCCCCCAGCCCCCGCGCCCATCGGGTGGCGTTCACCGACCATGGCATCTGGTTGCAGACCGGCGGGCTGTTCGGCTGGTCCACGCGTGAGGGACCCCGCTTGCGCCTTGCCCCGTTCACGCGCCGCATCGCCGAGGAAACCGCCCGCATCGCCCCCCTGCGACCTGTCCTCTAGGTCCGCCCCGCCCTATCCGAATAATCATCCCCGGAATCGGTCATGTGTGCTATTAATCACCATCCATGGTGTCTGTGTCATGATTTGGCCAAATTCCCTTTTAACTGTTGCGCGATATTGTTTAATCTTGGCCAAAGGCCGTAAGAGTGAAGGTATCGGACATGAAGGCGAAAAAAAGTCACCAAGGCGGTCTTTCCGGTTGCAGGCATGGGCACGCGGTTCTTGCCGGCGACCAAGTCCATTCCGAAAGAGATCATGACCCTTGTTGACCGCCCGCTCATCCAATACGCGATTGATGAGGCGCGGGCTGCCGGGATCAAGGAATTCATCTTCGTCACCTCCAAGGGCAAATCGGCGCTTGAAGATTACTTTGATCACTCGCCCGAACTTGAAAACACGCTGCGCAAGGCCGGAAAGGATGAACTTCTTGAAATCCTTAAGGAAACCAACATGGATTCCGGGGCCATCGCCTATTTGCGGCAAAACCGGCCGCTGGGCCTTGGCCTTGCCGTCTGGTGCGCCCGCCGCCTGATCGGCAATGAACCCTTTGCGGTTCTCTTGCCCGATGACGTGATCGCCGCCGAAAAGCCTTGCCTGCAGCAGATGATGGAAGCCTATGAGCAGACCGGCGGCAATATGGTCGCCGCGATGGAGGTTTCGCCTGAAAAGGCCTCAAGCTACGGTATTCTCGATATCGGGCAGGACATGGGCTCTATCGTCGAGACAAAGGGCATGGTGGAGAAACCCAAGGCCGCCGATGCGCCCTCCAATCTGGCGGTGATCGGCCGCTATATCCTGCAGCCCAAGGTGTTGACCAATCTCAACAAGCTGAAGCAAGGGGCAGGTGGGGAAATCCAGCTGACCGACGCCATCGCCGAAGAGACGAAATCGGGCAAGGTCTATGGCTATCGGTTCCGGGGCCAGCGTTATGACTGCGGGTCCAAGTCGGGCTTTCTGCAGGCAAGCGTGGCCTTTGGTCTGGCCCGGCCCGATCTGCGCGATGAGTTTTCCGCCTATCTGCACGACATGATGGCCTTGCAGAAGGCCGCGCAGTAACCGGTGGTTTCCGCCCGGCTTCTGGATCTGACGCGGTTGGTGTCGCGGCTGGGACGCGGGCCGATGACCGGCATCGACCGGGTGGAATTCGCCTATCTTTCCCATCTTTGCCAGCTTGAAACGCCGCTTCATGGCCTTGTCCGCAGCGCGGCGGGCTGGCTCTTGCTGGATGCGCCGGGCTGTCGGCGGCTTGCCGCGCTGGCCCATGATCACGCCGCCCTGCCGCCTGCCGATCTCCTCTCGCGGCTTTTGCACCGCCTTGACCCTCTGCGCGCCCGCGCTGAAACCGCCGCGCGCCAGCTTGCCGTGGCGCGTGCCATCCGGCCCGGCCTGCCGCGCCTTCTGCGGCGCTTGCCCCCCGGCACCAGCTATCTGAACGTTGGCCATGCCAACCTTGGGCCCAAAACGCTTGTCGCGCTGGCCGGGGCAGGTCTGCCCGTCACCGTGCTGATCCATGACACCATTCCCCTTGACCACCCCGAGTTTGCCCGCCCCGGCACGGTAGAGCCCTTTCGCACCCGCCTTGCCGCCGTTTCTGCCCATGCCAGCCAGGTCGTCCACCTGACCGAGGCCACCCGCCGCCTGACCGAGGTGCAGCTTGCCCGGCTGGGCCGCGTGCCGCCGGGACATGTTGCAAACCTTGGCGTCGATCTGGCGCCATCGGACCCGGCCTTGCTGCCGCAGGGCATTGATCTTTCGGCCCCCTACTTCGTCGCCCTCGTGACGATCGAGCCGCGCAAGAACCACGCCTTTCTGTTGGATCTCTGGGCGCACCTGCCGGCACCAGCGCCCCGGCTTTACATCATCGGCAACCGGGGTTGGGCCGATGCGGCCCTTCTTGCCCGGCTGGACGCGCTGCCGCCCGATGGGCCCATCCGCGTGCTGCCCGGGCTGTCCGATGGTGCGGTTGCGGCGCTTCTTGCCCACGCCCGCGCCCTGCTTGCCCCCTCGCTCGCCGAGGGCTTTGGTCTGCCTCCGGTTGAGGCGGCAAGCCTTGGTACAGCCGTGATCGCCACCGATCTTGCGGTGACCCGCGAACTCATTGGAAACAAGGCGGTTTACCTGCCCGCTTCTGATATATATTCTTGGGTGGAAACAATCGTTCGGCAGTCTGCCCAGCCGCAGAGTAAAGGCGAGACGACCGCTTGGCAGCGGCCCACATGGGCGGCGCATTTCAAGACGGTCTTAAGCCTTGCATGATAGGCATGGGCCTGAAACGGTGTTTGCAGGCAGGAATTTTTTGGTTTGAGAATTTTTTCAAGATACATGCTGCGCCTCGCCCGCAAGCGCTGGCTGTTTCGGGCGTTCCGAAAGCGCCGCGAATTGCGCAACGTGGCGGACCGCACATCGGCCATCTCGCACGATGCCATTCTTGTGTTTTCCACCCTGCGCAACGAACGCTTCCGCCTGCCGTTCTTTCTGCGCTATTACCGCGAAATGGGGGTCAACCATTTCCTGATCGTGGACAATGACAGCGACGATGGCAGCCGGGAATATCTGGCCGAACAGCCTGATGTGTCGCTTTGGACCACGCGGCACAGCTATAAGCGGGCGCGCTTTGGGGTCGATTGGCTGAACTGGCTTCAGATGAAATACGGCCACAACCACTGGTGTCTTGTGGTCGATCCCGACGAATTCTTCGTCTACCCCTTCTGCGACATCCGCCCCTTGCGGGCGCTGACCGATTGGCTGGATGCCTCGTCGATCAAATCCTTTTCGGCAATGCTTCTGGACATGTATCCCAAGGGCCCGTTTGACGCCCAACCCTATCATGAGGGGCAGGATCCCTTTGAAATCGCGCAATGGTTCGACAGTGGTAACTATACGATCCAGCGCAACCGCAAATACGGCAACCTGTGGATTCAGGGCGGCCCCCGGGCGCGGATGTTCTTCCCCGATCTGCCCGAACGCGCCCCGGCCCTGAACAAGGTGCCATTGGTGCGCTGGAACCGGTCCTATGCCTATGCCTCTTCGACCCACATGCTTTTGCCGCGGGGTCTCAATCAGGTTTATGACGAATGGGGCGGCGAAAAGGCCTCGGGTGTCCTCTTGCATGCCAAGTTTCTTGATACCTTTGCCCACAAGGCCGAGGAAGAGATGGAACGCCGGCAGCACTATGCCAACAGCCACGAATACCGCGCCTACAGGCTTGCCATGGCCAAGCAGCCCGACCTGTAGTGCAAATGGTCCGAGAAATACATCAACTGGCGGCAGCTTGAAATTCTGGGCCTGATGTCCAAGGGGAACTGGGCATGACCGTGGGCTTTGTCATGCTGTGCCATACGGCACTGGACCGGGCGGCGCAGGTGGCGCGGCACTGGGCCACGCATGGCTGCCCGGTGGTGATCCACGTTGATAAGCGGGTCAAGCGCAAGGGCTATGACGGGCTGGTCAAGGCGCTTGGCGATCTGGGCAATGTCCGCTTTTCGGGCCGTCATGCCTGCGAATGGGGCACATGGGGCATCGTGGCCGCCACGCAAGAGGCGAGCACCATCATGCTGCGCAGCTTTCCACAGGTGCGCCATGTCTATCTGTCCTCGGGCTCGTGCCTGCCCTTGCGGCCGGTCGCCGAACTGGTGCGCTATCTGGACGAACGCCCGCGCACCGATTTCATCGAAAGCATGACGACCGAGGATGTCGGCTGGACCATCGGCGGGCTGAACCTTGAACGCTTTACCATGCGCTTTCCTTACAGCTGGCGCAAACAGCGGCGGCTGTTTGATGGCTGTGTCCGTCTGCAGCGCCGCATCGGGCTGAAACGGCGCATCCCGGCCGGGATCGTGCCGCATCTGGGCAGCCAGTGGTGGTGCCTGACGCGATCGACCCTCTCGGCCATTCTCGACAATCCCGACCGGGCCGAGATTGAACGCTATTTCCGCCATGTCTGGGCTCCGGATGAATCCTATTTCCAGACACTGGTGCGGCAGGTGTCTGATCAGGTGGAAAGCCGGTCCCTGACCCTGTCCAAGTTCGATTTCCAGGGCAAGCCGCACATCTTCTATGATGACCACCTGCAGATTTTGCGCCGGTCAGATTGCTTTGTCGCCCGCAAGATCTGGCCGCATGCCAACCGGCTTTATGACAGCTTCCTCTCCGATAACTCCAGCGGTCAGGCCGCGGCCGAGCCGAACCCCGGCAAGATCGACCGGCTTTTTGCCCGCGCGGTTGAACGGCGCACCAAGGGGCGGGCCGGGCTTTACATGCAGTCGCGCCATCCCAATGAAAACTGGGAAAACGGCCGAACGGCGGCGCCCTATTCGGTGTTCGAGGGCTTTTCCGACCTGTTTGAGAATTTTGAAATCTGGTTGGGCAAGGCCACAGGCACGCGGGTGCATGGGCATCTTTTCGCCCCCGATCGGGTGCATTTTGCCGGCGGTGATTCCATCTACAACGGCGCGCTGTGCGACAGCGCCGCCATGCGCGACTATAACCCGAAAAGCGTTCTGACCAGCCTGATCTGGAACACGCGGGGCGAGCGTCAGTGCTTTCAATTCGGCCCGGCCGACAATCAGGATCTGAAATGGTTCATGGCGGGCGATGCCAATGCCCATATCTCGGTGATTTCCGGGGCCTGGGCCATTCCGCTCTTTCATTCCAACCGCAACTTTGGCGACATCCGCCACGAAGCGGCGCAGCTGCAAAAGATCGAGGCTGAGTTTCTGACGATCCTGCGCGCGTCCTGGGTCAAGGCGCGGGTACGCACCTGGACACTGGCCGAATTCGTCGAAAACCCGATGGAGCCGTTGCAGACCATCGTCGATGAGATCAGCCCGCGCAGCCTGCGCCGGCTGACGGAGGCACCGCTTCTGGCGGATCTGACTGGCTTTGGCCAATTCCTGCAAAACCTGCGCAATCAGGGGATGCAGCCGGTGTTGATGGGGGATTTCCCGGCCAATGGCGTCTTGCCGATGGCGGCAAACCGGCGGGGTCGGCCTTATCTGGTCAAGTGATCAGGCCGCTTGCGGCGCCTTGCTTTCGGTCAGGATAGCGTAAAGCTTTGCCACATCAGTATTGGCACGCAGCTTGGCGCAGATGCCTGCGTCGCGCATGGTGCGGCTGACAAGCGCCAGCGCCTTGAGATGATCGACGCCCGAATCCTTGGGTGCCAACAGGCAGAACACCAGATCCACCGGCTGCCGGTCCACGCTTTCATAGTCCAAAGGCTTTTCCAGTCGCAGGAAAATGCCGGTGATCTTCTCAAGCCTGATCAGACGGGCATGAGGCAGCGCAATCCCGTTGCCCACGCCCGTTGGCCCAAGGCTTTCGCGTTCTTGCAGCCCGTCAATCGCCGTGGCGGCGGTCAGGCCATAGGCCTGGGCTGCGATCTCTCCCAGTTCCTGGAAGAGACGCTTCTTGCTGGTCATCTGGCCCATGACCCGCACTGCGGCGGGGGTCAGAAGTTTCGACAGGTCCATCGGCCGTTCCCGTATGCGCCGCGCATCTCAGCCGGCCTATTTGCTGTTGCGCGGGTCGATCCAGCCGATATTGCCGTCATCCCGGCGATATACGACATTGACGCCGCCATGTCCTTCGTTGCGGAACACCAGCATCCGTTGGCCGCCCAGCTCAAGCTGCATCACCGCTTCGCCGACGGTGATCGAAGGGATCTTCGTCTCCATCTCGGCAATCACGATGGGCTGCAGATCGCCCGCGTCCCCGTCTTCGGGTTCCTCTGTTGGCGCGAGGATATACGAGGAAGCCCCAGCGAATTCAACAGGGGCCGGACGGTTGTGATGGTGGTTGCGGATCCGCCGTTTGTAGCGGCGCAATTGCTTGTCCATCTTCTCGCGGCAGGATTCGAAAGCGGCATATATTTCAGTGGCATGGCCCTTGGCCTGGGCCGAAAGGCCCGTCGACAGATGGATCGTGGCTTCGCAGACGAATTCATGCGCCGACTTGGAAAACACCACCACCGCCTCGGTCGGCCGCTGCGCGTACTTCTCCACAACCTCGCCAAGCTCGGCCTTCACATGGGTCTGAAGCGCTTCGCCGATGTCGATTTGCTTGCCGCTGATCTGATAGCGCATGATGCCTCCTTCGCGCAGGTGGGCAGACCCGGACTGCCGGCCGGGGCTGAGGTTTCTCTCTGTTATTGTTAGGTTTTTGCTCGCCACATCAGGGCTGTGGCGGGGCCGGGGACCGGCCGCATCGTCAAGACCATGAAGGGCGACAGACGCTTGCATCCCTTTCATTTGGGGATCGGCAAGGCCAGTTGTCAACTGTGGCGTGCGCCCATCTTTCAAATGATGCGGAAGTTTTCACCCAAGTAGACGCGCCGCACCATTTCGTCGCGAACGATCTCATCGGTGGTCCCGTGCTTCAGCACGGTGCCATCATGCAGAATATAAGCCCGATCAACGATTTCCAGCGTTTCACGGACGTTGTGATCGGTGATCAGCACCCCGATCTCGGATTTCAGGTCCTGCACCAGATGGCGGATCTCTCCCACGGCAATCGGATCAACCCCAGCAAAGGGTTCGTCCAGCAAAAGGTATTTTGGATCGGCCGCCAGACAGCGCGCAATCTCGACCCGCCGCCGCTCGCCTCCGGAAAGCGCCAGCGCCGGCGCGCGGCGCAGGTGGGTGATGGAAAACTCGCTCAGCAGCTCTTCCAACCGCTCGCGCCGCTTGTGGCGGTCGGAAATGCCGATTTCCAGCACCGCGAGGATATTGTCTTCCACGGACAGGCCGCGAAAGATCGACACCTCTTGCGGCAGATAGCCGATGCCCAGCTGCGCCCGGCGATACATCGGCAGGGTGGTCACATCGCGCCCGTCGATCAGAACCTGCCCGCCCTCTGGCGTGACCAGCCCGGCGATGGCGTAAAAGGTGGTGGTCTTGCCGCTGCCATTGGGGCCCAAGAGCGCCACCACCTCACCCCGATTAAGCTGCAACGAAACATCGCGAATGACCGGCCGCCGCTTGTAGCTTTTGCGCAGGTTGACGATCGACAGCCCGCCGCTTCCTGCGGTCACGGTCAGTTCCGGGCCGGCCTGGCCTTGGGCAGATTTCGGCGGAGAGGCCATCAGTTGCCCCCCGGCGTGAATGTGGTGGTTACGCCACCCTCCATGCGACCGGTGCCGGTCTGCAGGTTGATGACCAGCCGGTCTCCCTTGATTGCGGCCTGGCCCTGGGTCAACAGCACACCGCCCGTCATCACCACCTCGCCCGAGGCGATGGTATAGACGGCCTGCGCCGCCTCGGCCGCGTCGGTGGCATTGACCACAATCACCCCGCCCGAGGCGAACAGCCGGGCAATCCCCTTGCCGGTGGCATCATATTCCACCCGGATCTCGCCGGCCTGCATCCGCATCTCGCCCTGCGTGACCAGAACATCGCCCGCGAACACCGCGCTGCCATCTGCCTGATTCACGGTCAGGTTTTCTGCCGTCACCTCGACCGGAAGCCGCGTATCGGCCTTCAACCCGCCAAAGGCAACATTGGTTCCCTGCGCAAGCGCCGTACCCAGCGGCAGCGCCAGGGCGGCCGCAAGGACAAGGGAAAGGAAATGGCTGCGCATCTGGAAAATCCGTTAGGGATTAGGCTGGTATATCAGGCGCACGCCCTTGTTGAAAACCAGAAGATGGGTCTTGCCATCTGCGGTCAGATCCATCCGCAGCCCCCCCGCTTCAAGCTGTCCCATCGGTGCCGTGGCCTGCACCGGCCCGCCGCTTTCCATAAAGCTGCGCGCGGTGCCAAGGGTCAGCCGTTCCATGGTCATTTCATAACCGGTCGAGGTTGCAATCCGAACGCCCTGATCCAGCACAAAGGTGCCTGCCGTGCGGTCAAGAACCCCAAGGCGGGCGGAAATCTCGGCGCGAAAGCCGTCGGCCGCCGACAGTTCTCCGCGCAGGCCCGTCACGGTGCCGCCTGCCTCGCCGGGGGTGGCTTCATCAGCCGACAGGGTCAGCGTCGCCCCGTCCGACGTGACGGTGGAAAATCCCGCCCCGGTCATCCGCGGCTGCGCCAGCCGGTCGGCAATCTCGACATCGGCATAAGGGATCGCATCCTCGGGATCGATGTTGCGGGAAAACAGGAAAAGCGAAGCAAGCAAAGCCAGCGCCACAAGGGGCAGGGTGACTTTCAGGATCATCACGATCCGCGAATGAAGATTGCCCTTGGCGAAGTTCCGCGCCACCTAGACAACCCCGGCGCGCAGGCAATCGTGGATGTGCAGGATGCCCCGGACTTGGCCCGGCTCGGCCGGGTCGACCACGAAAAGACAGGTGATCTTGCGGTCATTCATCAGCGCCACCGCCGTTTCGGCCAGCGCATCAGGAGCAACCGTGCGCGGATTTTTCGTCATCACCTGCCCGGCGGTCAGCCCCAGAAGCCCCTCCATTTGCCGGCGCAAGTCGCCGTCGGTGATGATGCCCGCCAAAAGCCCCGCATCATCGGTGACGCCCACCACGCCAAAGCCCTTGCGGCTGATCTCGAGAAGCGCCTCGCCCATCGGCCGGTCACGCCCGATCAGCGGCACTTCGGCATGCAAGAGGTCGCGCACCTTCATCAGCTTCGCCCCCAGCTTGCCGCCGGGGTGGAACATGCGGAAATGTTCAGGCGTGAAGGCGCGATTCTCCATAAGCGCAATCGCCAGCGCGTCGCCCAAGGCCAGCGTCATGGTGGTGGATGTGGTCGGCACAATCCCCGTTTCACAGGCTTCGGGTGCGGCGGGCAAGAGGATGGCCACATCCGATTGCCGCAACAGCGTTGAGCCCTCGCGCCCCGCAACCCCGATCAGCGGAATCGAAAACCGCCGGGTATGGGCGACGATATCGGCAAGTTCCGAGGTCTCGCCCGAATTCGACAGCACCAACGCCACGTCGCCTGTCGTCACCATGCCCAGATCGCCATGGCTCGCCTCGGCGGGGTGGACAAAATGCGCAGGCGTTCCGGTCGAGGCCAGGGTTGCCGCAATCTTGCGGGCAATGTGGCCCGATTTGCCCATACCCGATACGATCACCCGGCCTTTGGCGGCCAGAATAAGTTCGACCGCGCGGCCGAAACTCTCGCCAAGACTGTCGCCCAACAGGCCAAGTGCCTCGGCCTCTCGGGCGATGACGCGGCGGCCGGTGGCCAGAAAATCAGTGGTGGAGGAGGTCATTCGGCTCATCCCAGCCCAGAAGGTCCAGTTCCGCCCGTGTGGGCAGGAAATCAAAGCAGGACTGCGCCAGCGCCATCCGCCCCTCCCGGTGCAAGATCGCCTCAAGCGCGTCTTTCAGCTTGTGCAGGTAAAGCACGTCAGAGGCCGCATAATCCTTTTGCGCCTCGGTCAGGCTGGCGGCCCCCCAGTCGCTGGTCTGCTGGGCCTTCGAGACATCCACCCCCACATATTCCAGCAAGAGGTATTTCAGCCCATGCCGGTCGGTATAGGTGCGGATCAGCTTCGAGGCGATCTTGGTGCACCAGACCGGCGCGGTGCGCACGCCAAAGGCGTTTTGCAAGGCGGCAATGTCAAAGCGGCCAAAGTGAAACAGCTTCAGCACCGCCGGATCGGTCAAGAGCCTTTGCAGGTTTGGTGCCGATGTCTGGCCGCGGGCGATCTGCACCAGATGGGCATCGCCCTTGCCATCGGAAAGCTGCACCAAACAAAGCCGGTCGCGGCGCGGGTCAAGCCCCATGGTTTCGGTGTCGATGGCCACGATGGGGCCAAGATCCAGCCCGTCGGGCAGGTCGTTTTGGTAAAGGTGAATGGTCACGAGCTCTGTCCGATCATCAGGGTTGCTAGCGGCTTAGCCCCGCCGGCGCCATGGGTCAACGCTGGCAAGCCCTGAAAAGCAAAAGACCGCCGGAAGGCGGTCATTTGATCGAAATGGTGCCCAGAAGAGGACTCGAACCTCCACGCCTTGCAGCGCTGGTACCTGAAACCAGTGCGTCTACCAATTCCGCCATCTGGGCACGTTTTCAGTGCGCCGGGGTTTAGCCGGGGCGCTTGGGGGTGTCAACGGTCATTTCGTGAATTTTGTCGCGGCAGGGGGGCGGCCTTTTGCCTTGCCCGTTCTGGGCCACAAAGCTATGCAGGGGCCAATTCAAACTGTGCCAGCAGGGGTTTCCCAGATGAGCAAGCTTGTCACCATTTACGGCGGCTCGGGTTTTGTCGGTCGTTACATCGCGCGCCGCATGGCCAAGAAGGGCTGGCGGGTCCGCGTCGCGGTCCGTCGCCCGAACGAGGCCCTGCACGTCAAGCCCTATGGCGCGGTCGGGCAGGTCGAGCCTGTGCTGTGCAATATCCGCAACGAGGCATCGGTGCGCGCCGCCATGGCCGGGGCCGATGCGGTGGTGAACTGCGTGGGCACCTTTGACCGGGGCGGCAAGAACAACTTTGCCGCCGTTCAGGCCGAAGCACCCGGCCGCATTGCGCGGTTTGCGGCCGAGGCCGGGGTCAAGACGCTGGTGCATCTTTCGGCCATCGGGGCGGATGTGAACGGTGCCAGCCTTTATGCCCAATCCAAAGGGGTGGGCGAAGCGGCGGTGTTGGCGGCGTTTCCGACGGCCATGATCCTGCGGCCTTCGGTGATTTTCGGCACCGAGGATCAGTTCTTCAACCGCTTTGCCGCCATGTCGCGGATGGGGCCGGTCCTGCCGGTCGTCGGGGCCGAGACGCGGTTCCAGCCGGTGCATGTGGATGATGTGGCGCAGGCCGCGGTCAAGGGTGTCTTGGGCGGGGCGCAGGGCATCTATGAGCTGGGCGGGCCAGAGGTTGCGACCTTCCGGGCTTTGATGGTCAAGATGTTGGGCATCATTCGCCGTCGCCGTCTGGTGCTGAACATCCCGTTCTTTGCCGCGCGCATAATGGCGACGGGTCTGGATTTCGCCTCGGCCCTGACGCTGGGGCTGTTCCCGAACAAGATGCTGACCCGCGATCAGGTGACAAGCCTTGGGGCAGACAACGTCGTCAGCCCCGGCGCCAAGGGCTTTGCCGATCTGGGGATCGTGCCTGTCGATATGGATGCGGTCCTGCCAGAGTATCTGTGGTGCTATCGGCCTTCGGGCCAATATGCGGCCATCAAGGAATCGGCCAAGAACCTGCGGAAAGCCTGATTGGGCGATCTGGTTACAGTCGCCCTGCTGGGCCTGCTGGAAGGGTTGACCGAGTTTCTGCCGGTCTCTTCGACGGGCCATCTTCTGTTGGCTTCGCATTTCCTGAGCTTTGAAAGTGCCGGGAAAACCTTTGAGGTGGTTATCCAACTGGGCGCTGTTCTGGCGCTGCTGACGGTCTATTTCGCCAGGTTGTGGCAGGTGTTTTCCACCGCCCACCGCGACCCGGCGGCGATGCGGTTCATCGTCTCGGTCTTGTTGGCGTTTCTGCCCGCCGTGGTGATCGGCGTTCTGGCGCATGATTTCATCAAGACGGTTCTGTTCGAAACCCCGCGACTGATTGCCATCATTTTGATTCTGGGCGGAATTATTCTTCTGTTCATCGACCGCATCGCGCCGACGCCGGTCTATCACGATGCCACCGCGCTGCCTCTGCGCAAGGCGCTGGCCATTGGATTCGTGCAGTGTCTGGCGATGATTCCCGGTGTGTCGCGGTCTGGGGCCACGATTGTCGGGGCCTTGCTGATGGGGGTGGAGAAGCGGGCGGCGGCCGAGTTTTCGTTCTTCCTTTCGATGCCGACCATGGCGGCGGCGGTAGGCTACGATCTGCTGCAGAACCGCGATGTGCTGGATTTCTCGGCCTGGTCGCAAATTGCGCTGGGCTTTGGATTGGCCTTCATCACCGGGGTGATCGTGGTGAAATGGCTGCTGAGTTACATCAGCCGCCACGGCTATGCGCTGTTTGGCTGGTGGCGAATCATCGTGGGATCGGCGGCTTTGGTGGCGCTTTCCTTGGGGTTTTGAGTGCATAGGTAATCAAGACTGACCTAAATTTTGACCGAATACCCCGTTTGTTGCCGTGCGGCATGAAATAACTGCCGAATAGGTAACCTATACTGACTTTTATTCCCCGCCCGTCCAAAGTATCCCTGCGCCGATAGCCAAGAACCTTGAGGGCGCAGCCATGGCCACGCAGAAAATGCTGAAGTTCGTAAGCTTGGGCAAAGAAATGCCCAACAAGCGCGACGCCACTTTGCGCGCCACAGATTTCCAAGAGATTTACCGCGAGTTCGCGGCCGAGAAGGCGGCCGAGCAGGCCAGCCGTTGCAGCCAGTGCGGCGTGCCCTATTGCCAGTCGCATTGTCCGCTGCACAACAACATCCCCGACTGGCTGCGCCTGATGGCTGAGGGCCGGTTGCAGGAAGCCTATGAGATTTCGCAGGCCACCAACACATTCCCCGAGATCTGCGGCCGCATCTGCCCGCAGGACCGGCTGTGCGAGGGCAATTGCGTGATCGAGCAGTCGGGCCACGGCACGGTGACGATTGGCGCGGTGGAAAAGTATCTGACCGATCTTGCCTGGGAAAACGGCTGGGTGTTGCCGATCAAGCCGGGGGCAGAGCGGGCGGAATCCGTGGGCATCATCGGGGCCGGTCCGGGGGGTCTGGCGGCGGCCGATGCGCTGCGGCGCAAGGGCGTGCAGGTGACGGTCTATGACCGCTATGACCGTGCGGGGGGCTTGCTCACCTATGGCATCCCCAGCTTCAAGCTGGAAAAGCCCGTTGTCATGCAACGTATTGAACAGCTTGAAAAAGCTGGCGTTCAATTCGTGATGAATTGCAATGTGGGCGTGGACATTTCCTTTGACGCGATCCGGGGCCAGCATGATGCGGTGCTGATTGCGACCGGGGTTTACAAGGCCCGTGACATCGAAGCCCCGGGCGTCGGTCTTGCGGGCGTCGTCAAGGCGCTGGATTACCTGACCGCGTCGAACCGCAAGAGCTTTGGCGACGAGGTGGTTGAGTTTGACAATGGCACGCTGGATGCCAAGGGCAAGCGCGTGGTGGTCATTGGCGGCGGCGATACGGCGATGGACTGTGTGCGCACCGCCATTCGCCAAGGCGCGGTGAGCGTCAAGTGTCTGTATCGCCGTGATAAAGCCAATATGCCCGGCTCGCAGCGCGAGGTGCAGAACGCCGAGGAAGAAGGTGTTGATTTCGTGTGGCTTTCCGCGCCGCGCGGCTTTGTTGGATCGGATCATGTGCATGGTGTGATCGTGCAGAAGATGCGCCTTGGCGCGCCCGATGCCAGCGGCCGCCAGTCGCCTGAAGTGATCGAGGGGGCCGACTATACCGAGCCGGCCGATCTGGTCATTCAGGCGCTGGGCTTTGAGCCCGAGGATCTGCCGGGCCAGTGGGATGCTGCCGATCTGGCCGTAACGCGCTGGGGCACGGTCAAGGCGGATTTCCGCAGCCATGCCACCAACCTGCCTGGCGTCTATGCCGCAGGCGATATTGTGCGGGGGGCAAGTCTGGTGGTTTGGGCCATTCGCGATGGGCGTGAGGCGGCGGATGCGATTTTGGATTATCTGGCCCAAACCCCTGCTGTGGCTGCAGAATAACCGTCTGGCCTGCGTCTGGTTCGCGTCTGGTTTGTGTCTGGCATCCGTCCCGACAGGCCGACCGACAGATTAGGGGCCGAACCCTGCGTGTTGGAAAAGTTCATCGGTCAATCGTGCTGACCAAACCCGGAGTGACAGAATGAAGATCCTGATCGCGCTTCTGCTTCTGATGGCCACCCCCGCCTTGGCGGGCAGCTTCATCGCGCCCGAGGGTTGCACCACCTATCTGACCGTGCAGTCGCGCGGCTGCTATGTCGCCAATCACTATACCTGCGAGGCCGATCCGGCGGGCCACAAGTGGCGCGCGGATTTCGATCAGGAGGGGCCGTTCTTCCTGAGCCGCATTGATGATGAGACCCAGTGGATCGAAAGCATCGAGTTGAACCCGGTGGTCACGCAAACGCTGGACCCCAATCCGCAGGATCCGGCGTGCTTTACCAACCTGACCGAGACGGGGCGCGATGATTTCATCTTCAGCCTGTCGAAGGACAATGGCGAACATTCCAACGTCGTCGGCTTTGACGAGCTGACGGGCCGGACCATCACCATTGACGGGGTGGTGCTGGAAGAGACCGCCTTTGAGTATACCGAGACCGATGATGCGGGAAATGTCCTGCGCCGGGCGCGCGGCAATGAATACATCAGCCGCGAGTTTCGCATGTTCTTTTCGGGCGCCTCCGAATGGGACGATGGCAATGGCGGCTGGCTGCCGATGGACAGCCATCCGGTGAAGTTCTTTCGCGAAGGCGACAAGGGCTTTGAATCCACCCAACCGATTTTCGACTGCGACGCCGTCTTGTCGCACCTGGACAGAAAGGGCCTGACCCATGACAACCTATGATGACGCCTGGGTAAAGGCCGAAGAGGCCAAGCGCGCCTGGCTGGATGCCAACGGGCTTTACAGGGCCGAGGATGAGCATTCGTCCTGCGGCGTGGGTCTGGTGGTGGCGATTTCCGGCAAGCCCAGCCGTAAGGTCGTGGAAAACGGGATCAACGCGCTGAAGGCGGTCTGGCACAGGGGCGCGGTCGATGCCGATGGCAAGACCGGCGACGGGGCGGGGATCCATGTGCAGATTCCGGTCAAGTTCTTTTACGATCAGGTGCGCCGCACGGGCCATGAGCCGGATGTGAAAAAGCTGATCGCGGTGGGGCAGGTCTTTTTGCCGCGCACGGATTTCGGCGCGCAGGAGCGGTGCCGGACCATCGTGGAAACCGAAGTTCTGCGGATGGGCCATTATATCTATGGCTGGCGGCATGTGCCGGTGGACACATCTGTGCTGGGCGACAAGGCCAATGCGACGCGCCCCGAGATCGAGCAGATCCTGATCCGCTGTGAGAAGGACATCGATCAGGAACAGTTTGAGCGCGAGCTTTACATCATCCGCCGCCGGATCGAGAAAGCCGCCAATGCCGCCGGGATTCAGGGGATGTATCTGTGTTCCCTGTCGTGCCGGTCAATCATCTACAAGGGGATGATGCTAGCCGAGCAGGTGGCGACCTTCTATCCCGACTTGCAGGATGAGCGGTTTGAAAGCGCCTTTGCGATCTATCATCAGCGGTATTCCACCAACACCTTCCCGCAGTGGTGGCTGGCCCAGCCCTTCCGGATGCTTGCGCATAACGGCGAGATCAACACGCTGAAGGGCAACGTCAACTGGATGAAGAGCCACGAAATCCGGATGGCCAGTTCCGCCTTTGGCGACATGGCCGAGGATATCAAGCCGATCATCCCGGGCGGCACGTCGGATTCGGGTGCGCTGGATTCGGTGTTCGAGGTTCTGGTGCGGTCGGGCCGGTCTGCGCCCATGGCGAAAACCATGCTGGTACCGGAGGCTTGGTCGAAGGCCACCACGAACATGCCCAAGGCTTGGGCGGACATGTATTCCTATTGCAACTCGGTCATCGAGCCCTGGGATGGCCCGGCGGCTTTGGCCATGACCGATGGGCGGTGGGTCTGTGGGGGGCTGGACCGCAACGGTCTGCGCCCGATGCGCTATGTCATCACCGGCGACGGCATGCTGATCGCAGGGTCCGAGGCGGGCATGGTGCCGGTGGATGAAACCACGATCCGTGAGAAGGGCGCCTTGGGGCCGGGGCAGATGATTGCCGTCGACATGGCCGAGGGCAAGCTGTTCCATGACACCGAATTGAAGAACAAGCTGGCCAGTGCCCAGCCCTATGGCGAGTGGGTTGGCAAGATCGTCGATCTGAATGCGCTGTTGCGCGATGTGCCGGAAGAGCCGCAGTTCAGCGGGGCCGAGCTGCGCAAGCGGCAGATCGCGGCGGGCTATTCGGTGGAGGAGCTGGAGCAGGTGCTGGCCCCGATGGTGGAGGACGGCAAGGAAATGGTCGCCTCGATGGGCGATGATACGCCGGCGGCGGTCTTGTCTTCGGTTTACCGCCCCCTGAGCCATTTCTTCCGGCAAAATTTCAGCCAGGTGACCAACCCGCCGATCGACAGCTTGCGCGAAGGCCGGGTGATGTCGTTGAAAACCCGCTTTGGCAACTTGCGCAACGTGCTGGACGAAAACAGCAGCCAGAGCGAGATTCTGGTGCTGGAAAGCCCGTTCATCGGCAATGGTGAGTTTGGGGTTCTGGTCAAGCGCTTTGGCGATCAGGTGGCGTTCATCGATTGCACCTTCCCGGCAGGGGCGGGCGCTGATGCGCTGCGTCAGGGGCTGGAGCGGATCCGGTCCGAGGCCGAGGTGGCGGTGTCGTCGGGCGCAGGGCAGCTGGTCTTGACTGATGAGCATCAGGGCGAGGGCCGGGTGGCCATGCCGATGATCCTGGCGACGAGTGCGGTGCATAGCTGGCTGACGCGCAAGGGGTTGCGGACCTTCTGCTCGATCAACGTGCGGGCGGCGGAATGCATTGATCCGCATTACTTTGCCGTGCTGATCGGGTCGGGGGCGACCACGGTGAACCCCTATCTGGCCGAGGACAGCATTGCAGACCGCATTGCGCGGGGGCTGTTGGAAGGCTCGCTTCTGGATGCCATGCGGAATTACCGCGATGCGATTGATGCGGGGCTGTTGAAGATCATGTCCAAGATGGGGATCTCGGTGATCTCGTCTTATCGCGGGGGGCTGAATTTCGAGGCTGTGGGGCTGAGCCGCGCCATGGTGGCCGAGTATTTCCCCGGCATGCAAAGCCGGATTTCGGGCATCGGTCTGCAAGGTTTGCAGATGAAGGTCGAGGAAGTGCATGCCAAGGGCTGGAAAGGCGGCGCGGATGTGCTGCCGATTGGCGGCATCTACAAGGCGCGGCGGTCGGGCGAAAAGCACGCCTGGGAAGCCCAGACCATGCATATGCTGCAATCGGCCTGTGACCGGGCGTCGTATGATATCTGGAAGCAGTATTCGGCCGCGATGCGGGCCAATCCGCCGATCCATATCCGCGATTTGCTGGACATCAAGGTGCTGGGCAAGCCGGTGCCGATTGAAGAGGTGGAAAGCATCACCTCGATCCGCAAGCGGTTTGTGACGCCGGGCATGAGCCTTGGAGCGCTGAGCCCGGAGGCGCACAAGACGCTGAACGTGGCGATGAACCGGATTGGGGCGAAGAGTGACAGTGGCGAGGGCGGCGAGGATCCGGCGCATTTCGTGCCGGAGCCGAATGGCGATAACCCCAGCGCCAAGATCAAGCAGGTGGCCTCGGGCCGCTTTGGCGTAACGGCGGAATATCTGAACGCTTGCGAGGAATTGGAGATCAAGGTCGCCCAAGGGGCCAAGCCCGGCGAGGGTGGGCAATTGCCCGGCATGAAGGTGACGGCGCTGATCGCGCGGCTGCGCCATTCGACGCCCGGTGTGACGCTGATTTCCCCGCCGCCGCACCATGACATCTATTCCATCGAGGACCTTGCGCAGCTGATCTATGACCTGAAGCAGATCAACCCGCGGGCCAAGGTGACGGTGAAGCTGGTGTCGTCCAGTGGTGTTGGCACGATTGCCGCCGGGGTGGCCAAGGCCAAGGCGGATGTGATCCTGATTTCGGGGCATAACGGTGGCACCGGGGCCAGCCCGGCGACCAGTATCAAATATGCCGGACTGCCGTGGGAAATGGGCCTGACCGAGGCGCATCAGGTTCTGGCGATGAACAACCTGCGCGACCGGATCACGCTGCGGACCGATGGCGGGCTGCGGACCGGGCGCGACATTGTCATGGCCGCGATGATGGGGGCCGAGGAGTTTGGCATCGGCACGGCGGCGCTGATCGCCATGGGCTGCATCATGGTGCGTCAGTGCCAGTCGAACACCTGCCCGGTGGGGGTTTGCACCCAGAACGAAGCGCTGCGGCAGAAGTTCACCGGCAGCGCCGACAAGGTGGTGAACCTGATCACCTTCTACGCGCAGGAAGTGCGGGAAATCCTCGCCTCGATCGGGGCGCGGTCGATTGATGAGATCATCGGGCGGGCGGATTTGCTGACGCAGGTTTCGCGCGGCTCGGCGCATCTGGATGATCTGGACCTTAACCCGCTGCTGATTACGGTCGATGGGGCGAACCGCATCACCTATGACCGGTCAAAGCCCCGCAATGCGGTGCCGGACACGCTGGATGCGGAAATCATCAAGGATGGGCATCGCTTCTTTGAAGACGGCGAGAAGATGCAGTTGTCCTATGCGGTGCGCAACACCCACCGCACCATTGGCACGCGGGCATCCAGCCATATCGTCAAGAAATTCGGCATGAAGAACAGCCTGCAGGCCGATCATCTGACGGTGAAGCTGACCGGGTCTTGCGGCCAGTCCTTGGGGGCCTTTGCGGTGCAGGGGCTGAAGATCGAGGTGCAGGGCGATGCCAATGACTATGTCGGCAAGGGCCTGTCGGGCGGCACGATCACGGTGCGTCCGCCGATGTCGTCGCCGCTGACTGCATCGGAGAACACCATCATCGGCAATACGGTGCTGTATGGTGCGACGGGGGGCTATCTCTATGCGGCCGGTCGCGCGGGCGAGCGGTTCGCCGTGCGCAACTCGGGCGCGTCGGTGGTGGTTGAGGGCTGCGGGTCGAACGGCTGTGAATACATGACCGGCGGCGTGGCGGTGATCCTGGGCCGGATTGGTGCGAACTTTGGCGCGGGCATGACGGGGGGGATGGCCTATGTCTATGATCCCCAGGGTACGGCCGAGGATTTCATCAACATGGAAAGCCTTGTGACCTGTGCCATTGGCCACCGCCATTGGGAAGCGCAGGTGAAGGGGCTGATAGAGGCCCATGCCGCCGAGACAGGTAGCCGCTTGGCGAGCCAGATCCTGGCGAATTGGGAGCCCGAGCGGGCGAATTTCCTGCAGGTCTGCCCGAAGGAGATGCTGGTGCATCTGACGCATCCCTTGTCGGATGAGGCGGTGAAGGTTCCGGCGGAGTAAACAGAGGGGCCCCCGGAAGGGGGCCTTTTTCGTTGGGGCGATGTCAATTCGACAAGCCCGACCACAGGGTTCTTGCCATAGACCTGTTGGCACTTTGGACATGTTGTGTAAAAGAACCAGACAGTGCCGGGCGCATCGCCTTTTTTGCGGGCGAGGTTTTCCATTTCGCTGTGCCAGTCGGGCACTTCGGAATAGGGACCTTCGAAAACCCTGGTCAAAAAACGCCCGCTGAGCGTTGTCATCTCCTCGCCGGGGACGGGCTTTTCGACTGCGAAAAGATGCTCGGCTGAAAACGCCGAAAGCTCGCGCGACAGCACCAAGGTCTGATCTGTCTTTGCAGCACCTGCCGCCTTAATGGCCTCATTCACACGGGTAAAGACCTTGCCCATGTTCAGCGGGACATAGGCCACGCTAACGGTTTTGGCCCGCAGGAACGGTTTGTTGATGAACTCAAGCTCGGCACCGTCCCAGCCTGCCGGATTAAACCTTGGGTAGCAGCCGGTGACGTTGTCTGAGGAGTCATAAAAGGGCGTTGCATTCGGGGTCATGGCAAGCTCCCTTCGCACAGGCGACCCAATTCTGGCGCGATGTGGAAGCTATCGCATTGCGCTCACGCAATGGGCGCGTTCAAAGCCCAGCCTTGATGTGTCAGCCGAGTGCCTGCCACAAGAGCCGCAGGGCCATGGCCACGGAAACCAACACGATCAGTGGCTTGATGAGCCGCGCGCCGACGCGCATGGCCATACGCGCGCCCAGGGTGGCGCCGGCCATCTGGGCCAGGCCCATGGCGATGCCAACCCACCACCACATGACGCCCAAGGGGATGAACACGGCGAGAGAGCCGATGTTGGAGGAAAAGTTCAGCAGTTTGGTGTGGGCCGTGGCCTTGAGCATGCCAAAGCCCGCAAGCATGACAAAGGCCAGCATGAAGAAGCTGCCGGTGCCGGGGCCGAAGAAGCCGTCATAGGCGGCGATCAGGGGCACGGCGGTGAAGGTGAAGTGCGCCAGCGACAGGCGTTGCAAGCGGTCACGGTCGGACAGCCCCGGTTTCAGCGCGAAGAAGGCGGCGACGGCGACAAGGATCACCGGCATGATGATGCGCAGGGCGTCGGCGGGCATGGATTTGGCGACCAAGGCGCCAGCGGCGGCGGCGAGGGCCGAGACGGCGGCCATGCCGAACTGGTCTTTCAGCCGCACATGGCCGGCGCGGGCATAAGCGACGGTTGCGGTGCCTGCGCCGAAGGCCCCTTGCAGTTTGTTCGTCGCCAAAGCCTCAAGCGGGGTCGCCCCGGCGATCAAGAGCATCGGCATGGCGATGAGGCCGCCGCCGCCTGCGATGGAATCGACAAAGCCCGCGACAAAGGCGGCGAGGATGAGGAGGAGCGCGAGGTGGGTGGCGACTTCGAACATTCGGGTCTTTCAGGTGGAATTCAGGGCGCGCGGGCGATGGTGACCAGCGTATCGCCGTATTTGCGCTGATCTTCCAGCGTGAAGCCGTCCGGCAAGAGCGGTGGGGTGTTTTCCTCCCAGACGATCAGCGCCTGCGGGGCAAGCCAACCACCCGCCATGGCCGCCTTCAACGCCGCCTCGCCCATCGCCTTGCCGTAGGGGGGGTCAAGGAAGATCACGTCAAAGGCCGCGTCGGGATTGGGGCCGGGGGAAAGGGCGTCTCGGCGGTAGATCTGGGTTTCGCCCGCAGCCCGCATCAGGGCGATGTTACGGGTGAGAAGGGCCAGAGCCGGTTTGCCGTTTTCGACAAAGGTGGTGTGTGTGGCACCGCGCGACAGGGCCTCAAGCCCGAGGGCCCCGGTTCCGGCGAAGAGGTCCAGCACGCGGGCGCCTTGCAGGGGGTTGCCATAGCCGCCGTTGACCAGAAGGTTGAAGATCGCCTCGCGCACCCGGTCGGATGTGGGGCGCAGATGCGCCGCCGGATCGCCCGCGCCGACGTCGGCCAGCTTCAGCCCCCGCGCGCGGCCGCCGATGATTCTCATGCGCTCAGGAGGTCCTTCAGCGGCACCGACAGATCGGCGATCTTGGCCTTGGCGGGAGATTTGCCCGCCTCGATCAGGCGTTTGCCGACCATGTAGCCGCGTGGGTCGTTCATCGCGTCGACGGCGAGGAGGGTGTCGCCTTGGTAATACCAAAAGCTGACGCCTTCGCCTTCAGGGCCACGGGTGACGATATTGTCATAGCCGGTGTTCAGCCCGGCGATTTGCAGTTTGCAGGCGTATTGGTCGGACCAGAACCACGGTTTCGCGATGTAGTCCTTGCCCGCGCCCAGGATGTTTTCGGCCACCACTTCGGCCTGATCAATGGCGTTGCCGACCGATTCCAGCCGGATGCGGCCGCCCTTGTAGGGGAATGAGGCGCAATCGCCCGCCGACCAGATGAAGGGGTCTGAGGTGCGGCCATGGGCGTCGGTTTTGATGCCGTTTTCAATCTCAAGCCCAGCGGCTTCGGCCAGGGCTTGACCGGGGAGGATGCCGACACCGGCAATCACGAAATCGGCGGGCAGTTCGCGGCCATCTCGCAGGCGCACGCCCGAGACGTGGCCAGTGCCCAACAGCCGATCAAGGCCGGTGGACTCCAGAATGGTAACGCCGTGGGATTGATGCAGGGCGCGGATATAGTCGCTGGTTTCCGGGGCGGCGACGCGTTGCAGGATGCGGGGGGCCATTTCCAGAACGGTGACCTCAAGGCCCAGCTTGCGGGCCACGGCGGCCGCCTCCAGCCCGATATAGCCACCGCCGACGATCACCACGCGGCGGCCGGGGGCGAATTCGGCGCGCATGGCGTCGACATCGGCCAAGGTGCGCACGGTGTAGACGCCTGCCAGATCGCCGCCGATGGCGGCGGGCAGGCGGCGGGGGGTGGAGCCGGTGGTCAGCACCAGATGGTCGTAGGAGAGGGTTTCATCGCCGACCGTCAGCGTCTTGGCGGTGCGGTCGATGCTGGCCACTTTGGCGCTGAGGCGCAAGGTGATGTTCTGTTCGGCGTAAAAGGCGTTGGACCGCAGCAAGAGGCGTTCTTCCTCCATCTCGCCCAGAAGATAGGCCTTGGACAGGGGCGGGCGCTGATAAGGGGGGCTGGGTTCTTCGCCGACAAACGTGATCTGGCCGTCAAAGCCAAGCCCGCGCAGTTTGGCCACCACCGCCGAACCCGCCTGACCCGCGCCCACCACAACCACATGCGCCATGTCTTTCTCCCTCTGGTCGAACCTCGGGGCGGAGCCTATATCCGGCGGATACGGAAACGCAACGCGCGAGGGACAAGAAATGACGATTTCGGTGGGTAGCAAATTGCCCGATGCAAAACTGCTGCAAATGGGCGCGAATGGGCCGGAAGCGGTGGATCTGGGGTCCAAGCTGAGGGGTCGCAATGTGGTGATCTTTGGCCTGCCCGGCGCCTATACCGGCACCTGCACCACGAGCCATGTGCCCTCGTTCATGCGGGTGATCGACAAGCTGATGGCCAAGGGCGTGGATGAGGTGATCTGCCTGTCGGTCAACGATCCCTTTGTCATGAAAGCCTGGGGTGACAGCACGGGCGGGGCTGCGGCCGGGATCAGCTTTCTGGCCGATGGCGATGCGGGCTTTACCAAAGCGGTTGGCATGGATTTCACCGTGCCGGCGATTGGCTTTCACGACCGGTCCAAGCGCTATGCCTTGCAGGCGGTGGATGGGGTTGTGAAGGTGCTGCACGCCGAGGAAAACGCCGGTCAGTGCGACATTTCCGGCGGTGAGGCGATGCTGGCCGCGATCTGATGAAAATGCATCCCCTCCCCCTTTTGTGGGGAGGGGATGGGGGTGGGGGCCTTTGCCCGCCGGGGCCTTAGATCCGGAAGATCGGTTGCAAGAGGCGCGGCATCATCGCGCGGAAGCGCAAGGGCGCGTCGGTGGCGGCAAGGCAGATACAATCGGCCCCGGCCTCTGCCACGGGTTTGTGCTGATCGGCCTCATCGGCGATTTCGACATCGCCCGGACCAAAGCGGTCCTTGTCATCGCGGAAGGCACCCTGCAGGACCAGTGTCAGTTCCAGACCGCGATGGCCATGGTCTGGCACCGCCTGACCGGCGGGGATGTGCAGAAGGCGGGCAGAGGCGCCCTTGCCGGTGGGCAGAATGGCCTGACGCACGCCCATGCCCAGCGGCTTCCAGCGGATCGCGTTCAGATCGCCGCCGACATATTGCGCCAGCGGCGAGGGGAACATGCCGCGCGCTTGTGGGTTAGGGCGGCGTTGCGCCGGTTCCGGGGCGATCAGCGTGTCAAGACGGGCCATGCAGGCCTCAAGGCTGGCCTCGCTCATCGGGGCGGTTTCGGATTCCAGAACGGCACCGCCCAAAGCCTCATAGGCTTCGGCCCGGGCGCGACAGTCGTCGCACATCGAGATATGGGTGGCGACCACAAGGGAAAACGCCTCGGGCAGGCTGCCGGCGGCATAGCCCATCAAGAGCTGGTCGGAGATATGGTGGCGGATACCTGATTCACGGTTCTTCATGGCTTAACTCATTTTCGCGCGCAGGCGATCCAGCGCCAGACGGATGCGCGACTTGATTGTTCCTAGGGGGAGCCCGGTTTCTGCGGCGATCTCGCTATGCGACAATTCACCGTAAAAGGCCCGCGCCACGAGGGCGCGCTGGGCTTCGGGCAGGGTGGAGAGGGCGTCAGTCAGCCGCCGGGTTTCTTGCGCGGCTTCGTAGACGTCGGCCTGATCCGGCTCGTGGCTGTCACCGCCCCAATCCAGCGCCTCGGGTTCGGGGCGGCGGTCGCGGCGGGCAATGTCGATGCGCCGGTTGCGGGCGATGGTAAAGACCCAGGTCGCCACCGAAGCGCGCGAGGGGTCGAAGAGGTGCGCTTTCTGCCACACCGTGGCCAGAACATCCTGGGCGCAGTCTTCGGCCAAGGCCGCCTCAGTGCCGGCCTTCATCAGGAAGGCCTTAACCCGGGGTGCAAAGTGCCGAAACAGCTGGGCAAAGGCCGCACGGTCCTGCCGGTCGCGGACGGCCAACATCAGCGCCGCCCAATTGGTTTCTTCCGTCTTCGACACTTTCCTGTCCTGCGCCATCAGCTCACCGCCAGCATAAGCCGTTCGCCGCGCGGGCGCATGGAGAATATGCATGGCAAGAGTATCTGGCATAACAACGCATATACGCGGCCAATCGGCAACTGGATCACCTGATCTTCGGCCTGCGGCAAATTGGATGATCCAATCGGGCAAACCCCACGTAAGATCAGGAAAATTCCGAACCATAAGGACCGCCCATGCCGTTTGAAATCCACGGCCAGCCCCCGCGCCGCATTGCCATTGTCGGCGGGGGCATTTCCGGCATGGCTGCCGCTTACCTGTTGGCGGGCCATCATGCGGTGACCCTATATGAGGCCGAGACCCGGCTGGGGGGCCATGCGCGCACCAAGATTGCCGGAAAGCGCGGAGATCAGCCGGTGGATACCGGGTTCATCGTGTTCAACAAGGTGAATTATCCCAATCTGCTGGGCCTGTTTGACAAGCTGGATGTGCCTTACGTCGAAAGCGACATGGGGTTTGGCGCCTCGTTCGGGGGGGGGAAACTGGAATATGCGCTGCGCAGTCTGAATGCGCTGTTTGCCCAGCGGCGCAATGCGGTCAGCCCAAAGTTCTTGCGGATGGTGCGCGACATTGCGCGGTTCAACGCCAATGCCGAGGCGGCGGCCATCGGCACCACGCTGACGATTGGCGGGCTGTTGAAGAAGCTGGGCACGTCGGACGCGTTCCGCGACCATTACATCACGCCGATTTCGGGCGCGATCTGGTCTACTCCGGTCGAGGGGATTCTGGATTTCCCGGCCGAGGCGATGATCCGGTTCTTCAAGAACCATGCGCTGTTGCAGGCCACGGGGCAGCATCAGTGGTATACGGTGAAGGGCGGGTCGGTGGAATATGTGCGCCGGTTGGAGGCGCATCTTTCGCGCCATGGCGCCGAGATTTGCACCGGCGCGCCGGTGGCGGCGATCCGGCGCGAGGGCAATGGGGTGATGGTGCGCGCGGTGGGCGGCGCGTGGGAGCTTTATGACGACGTGATCATGGCCACCCATTCCGATGACACGCTGGCCCTGTTGTCGGATGCGAGCCCCGCCGAGCGGGCCGCGCTGTCTTCGGTGCGCTATCAGCCGAATGAGGCGGTCTTGCATGCCGATACGAAGGTGATGCCGAAAAGCCGCCGGGCCTGGGCGAGCTGGGTTTATGTGGAACCCGAGGGCCAGCCGAAGCCGGAGCGCATTGCGCTGAGCTACTGGATGAATTCATTGCAGCCGATCCCGCAGGATGACCCGCTGTTTGTCACGCTGAACCCGCAGGCGCGGATTGACGAGCGGCTGATCCATGATGTGACGACCTTCCGCCATCCGGTGTTTGACCATGCCGCCTTGCAGGCGCAGGGCGTGATCCGGGCGATGAACGGGGCGCAGAACACCTGGTTCTGCGGGGCATGGATGAAGAACGGGTTCCACGAGGACGGGTTTGCCAGTGCGGTGGATGTGGTGAATGCCATGGGCGCGCGGCAGGCGCAGGCGGTGGCGGCGTGACCACGGCGGTTGACCATATCGCGGGCACCACCTTTCACGGTCGCAAGGGGGCCGTGCAGAACCGGTTTCGCTATACGGTCGATTATGTGCTGTTGACGCCTGACAGCGCCAAGGGGCCGGGGCTGTTTTCGCGCAACCGGGCCAATCTGGCGGCGCTGCATGATCGTGACCACGGCGGCGCGCCCGGCTGGGGCCGGGGCACGGCCTGGGTGCGCGAGGTCTTGGCAAGCCATGGCTTGCCCACCCCGGCGCGGATTGATCTTTTGGCCCAGCCGCGGCTTTTGGGCCATGTGTTCAACCCGGTGTCCTTCTGGCTGTGCCATGATGCTGAGGGCGGCTTGTGGGTGGTGATTGCCGAGGTGTCGAACACCTTTGGCGACCGCCATTCCTATCTGGTGCATCGTGCCGATCACGGCCCGATCACCGCCGAGGATCATTTGACCGCGCAGAAAATCTTTCACGTCTCGCCCTTTCAGCCGGTCGGGGGGGGCTATCGGTTCCGCTTTGACATTCGTGCCGACAGGATCGGCATCTGGATTGATTTCACCGCCGGAGAAAACGGGGTGATTGCCACCCTGACCGGGCCGCGCAGGCGGTTGACCAATGGGGCGATCCTGTGGGCCTGCCTGCGCCGGCCCTTCGGGTCGCGGCGGGTCTTGGCGCTAATCCACTGGCAGGCGATGAAGCTGTGGTGGAAGGGCGTGGCCTATCGTCCCCGACCCGAGCCGCCGGTGGAAGAGGTCAGCTGATGGGCGCGTTTGAGGGCAAGCGCTATTGGCTGGTCGGCGGCAGCGACGGGCTGGGTCTGGCCTTGGCGCGGGCGATGCGGGCCGAGGGGGCGGATCTGGTGATTTCGGCGCGCAATGCCGAGCGGCTGGCGGCGGTCTGTGCGGAGTTGGGGGCGCAAGCGCTGCCGATGGACATGGCCGATGCCTCTTCGGTCGCGCAGGCGGCGGGGGCGCTGGGGCCGGTGGATGGGGTGGTGCTGTTGGCCGCCGTCTATTGGCCGATGTCGGCGCACGCGCTGGATGCGGACAAGCTGCTGGCGATGTGTGATGTGAACCTGACCGGCACGGCGCGGGTCTTGGGTGCCGTCTTGCCCGCCATGATTGCGCGCGGGGCGGGGCATGTGGTGCTGACCGGGTCCTTGGCGGGCTATCGCGGGTTGCCCGGCGCGATGGGCTATGCCGCGTCCAAGGGGGGCGCGATGGTGCTGGCCGAAAGCCTGTATGCCGATTTGCGGGGCAGCGGGATCAAGGTGCAGCTGGCCAATCCGGGGTTCATTCAGACGCGGCTGACGGCGCAGAACAGCTTTGCCATGCCCTTCATCATGACGCCGGAAAAGGCAGCGGGGCATATGATGCGGTTGATGCGGTCGAACCGGTTCAAGTCCAGTTTCCCCGCGCCGTTTTCGTGGCTGTTCCGCTATGGGCAGGGGCTGCCCGATTGGCTGTGGTACCGGCTGTTCCCGCGCGGTTAGGGCCGGTGGCGGTTAGGGCGTTTTCAGGCAGGCCATGAAGAACCCGTCCATGCCGCCCTTGTCGGACCAGTAATCGGGGCGCAGTCGCAGGCCGCCGTCTGGCGTGATCCAGTCGGGCGAGAGGCCAGGCAGGGTGGGTCGCAGCACGCTGAGGCCGGGATGACGGGCGAGCGCGGCGGTGAGCTGCGCCTCGCCTTCGTCGGGCAAGAGCGAGCAGGTGACGAACACCAGCTGCCCGCCGGGTTTCAGCCAGCCAAGGGCGCGGTCGAGAAGGGCTGTTTGCAAGGCGACCAGCCCGGCGATTTCGGAGCCGTCCTTGACGAAGGGCAGGTCGGGGTGGCGGCGGATGGTGCCGGTGGCCGAACAGGGCGCGTCAAGAAGGATGGCGTCAAAGGGCTGATCGGGTTGCCAGGCCAGCGCATCGGCGGTGACGCAGGTTGCCGTCAGGCCGGTGCGGGCAAGGTTTTCGGCCACCCGCGCCATGCGGGGGCCTGAGATATCAAGGGCCGTCACATCGGCCCCGGCGGCGGCGAGTTGCATCGTCTTGCCCCCCGGCGCGGCGCAGAGATCAAGGACGCGCAGGCCCTTCAAGTCGCCCAGCATCGGCACGGCCATGGCGGCGGCGGCATCTTGCACCCACCAGCCGCCCGCAGCATAGCCCGGCAGGGTAGAGACCTGCCCCCGGTCGGCCAGACGCAGGGAACCGGTGGGCAGCAGCTCGCCCTCGGGCGCCTCGGCGCCGGGGCGGATGGTCAGGTCAAGCGGCGGGGCTGTGGCCTGCACGGTCTCGATCGCTATCACGGCCTCGCGGCCATAGGCATGGACGAGGGGCTGACGCAGCCAGCGCGGCAGTTTCTGCACGCCGCTCAGCGGCACGCCCGGCGGCACCTGTCGCAGCACGGCATTGACCAGCCCGGCCAGATGGCTGGTCTTGAGCCCGGCGCGGGCCAGACCTACCGCTTCGTTCACCACGCCATGCGCGGCGGCACCTTCGGCGAGTTCCACCACGGCAAGGCGCAGGATGTTCCAGACCGGCAGGGATGGGGCCTTGCGCATCAGGGGGTGCAGCACCTTGTCGGCGGACTCCAGCACGCGCAGCACGGTCAGGGCCAGACGCTGGGCGCGGGCGCGGTCAGCGGGGGCGAGGGCGGCGATGTCGGGGTGATCAAGCGCCTCGGCCAGAAGGGTGCCATCGCCCAGAACCGCGTTCAGCAAGAGAACGGCCGCGCCGCGCGCGGTGAGTCTGGGGGCTTTTGCTTGTGTCATCCTGTGTCCTTGCCCTTGGCCTGTGCCGCGCCCTATATCACTGGCAGAGCCCGAAGGGATAGAGCATGTCCGACGACACCCCCAACCTTCCGCCCGCTGCCCTGCGGGCGCTTGCCGAAGCGGAAGATCGCCGCAAGGCCGCCAAGGCGGTGGCGCTGCCGACCGAACTGGGCGGGCGCGACGGGCCAGAGCCCGTGCGCTTTGGCGATTGGGAGAAGAAGGGCCTCGCGATCGACTTTTGAAGTCTAGCGCAGGCGGAACTGGGCGCTGTTGCCGGTGCCGCGATCGACGGTAAAGCGGACGATCCGCCCCTCGCGCGTTTCGACAAGCTGGCAGTTATAGGGGATGGCATAGCCTTCCCAGTCCATCTCGCGGCAGAAATAGCCGTCTTTCCACGACCAGGTTCCGGTGATTTTCCAGCCCAGCGCATCGCCGGAGATCTTGCCATCGGGTGAGACGAAAAGGCTGAGATCATAAAGGTTGTTGCGCAGTTCCTTGCCCGCGACTAGCGCCATGAAGACATCTTTTTCCATGACCGGCTGATAGTCACCGGCAAGGGCGGGAGTGGACGCCAGGAACAGGGCAAGCAGGGCACGCATGGAAAAACTCCGACATACAACGTGACGAATACGCAGGGCGGGGCGGGTTGGATCACCCGGATTTCGGGCAGATCACAGGCCGAGGACATCCATCATGTCATAGCGGCCGGGCTTTTGCCCCTGACCCCAAAGGGCGGCGCGCAGGGCGCCACGGGCAAAGATCGTGCGGTCGGTCGCCACGTGGCGCAGGATGATCCGCTCGCCCTCGCCTGCGAACAAGACGTCATGTTCGCCGACGATATCGCCGCCGCGAATGGCCGAAAAGCCGATGCTGCCGCGTTCGCGCGCGCCGGTGATGCCATCGCGGCCCGAGACGCGGGCGGCGTCCAGCGACACGCCGCGCCCGTCGGCGGCGGCCTGGCCCAGCATGAGCGCGGTGCCCGAGGGCGCGTCGACCTTCATGCGGTGATGCGCCTCGATCACCTCGATATCCCAATCGGCATCCAGCGCGGCGGCGACCTTTTGGGTCAGGCGCGTCAGCAGGTTGACCCCAAGGCTCATGTTGCCGGCCTGCACGATGACGGCATGGCGCGCGGCGGCGTCCAGTTTGGCGTGGTGGGTCGCTTCCAGCCCGGTGGTGCCGATCACATGCACGGCGCGGGCCTGGGCCGCCAGGGCGGCAAATTCGACCGTCGCGGCCGGTGCGGTAAAGTCGATCACCGCCTGGGCCTGGGCAAAGGCGGGCAGCGGGTCATCGGTGACGATCACGCCAAGGGGCGCGCCGCCCATCGCCTCGCCCACGTCGCGGCCAAGCCAGGGGTTGCCGGGACGTTCGATGCAGGCCACGAGCCGCGCCTTGTCGCTGGCCAGCACGGTTTTCACCAGCATCTGCCCCATACGGCCCGATGCGCCTGTGATCACGATTCCCGGCCGCTGATCCATGGCAATCCCCTTGTCCTGCCCCTTGTCCTGTGGACCCCCTTTAGCGCCCTTCCGCAGGCGCGCAAAGCCCGGCGTTGCGGGCGCGGCCAAAAGGGCTTACACGACGCCCATGTCGAACAAGCGCTTCCATCCGGCCAATGGGCCTTCGCAACGCCAGCTTCGGGTTGGTGAACTGATCCGCCGCACGCTGTCGGATGTGCTGAACCGCGCCGAGATTCATGACCCCGAGCTGAACGCGATGTCGATCACCGTGGGCGAGGTGTCTTGTTCGCCCGATCTGAAGGTGGCGACGGTTTATGTCATGCCGCTGATGGGGTCGGTTCCGGTTGAGGCCGCGATTGCGGCGCTGGCGCGCAACAAGGCCGAGCTGCGCCACCGGGTCGCGCAGGGGCTGACGTTGAAATACGCCCCCGACCTGCGCTTTCGCCCGGATGAGACCTTTGACCGGCTGGATGACACGCGCCGCATGTTTTCGGACCCTTCGGTGGCCCGCGATCTGGGGCCGCAGGACGAAGGCGATGACGATTAGGGCGCTGGTTCTGGCGCTGGTTCTGGCGCCAGCCCTGCCCGGTCTGGCGCAGGCCGTCACCTGCCGCGACGTGATCTTTGACGCGCAATCCTATACCGTCTGCGATGTGGCCCCCGGCGAGGATCTGCGGCTGTTTCTGCAAGGCGGCGACCTGCCTTATGGCAGCTTTGCCGCCGTGGATGTGGATCTGGCCAAGCAGGGCAAGCAACTGGCCTTTGCGATGAACGCGGGGATGTTTCATCCCGATCTGGCGCCGGTGGGGCTTTACATTGAAAACGGGGTCGAGCGGGCGCGGCTGATCACATCCGACGGGCCGGGGAATTTCGGGCTGCTGCCGAATGGGGTGTTCTGCGTGGGCGAGAGCTTTGCGGTCATCGAATCGCGGCTGTTCGAGCAGACGCGGCCCGCCTGCCGCCATGCCAGCCAGTCCGGCCCGATGCTGGTGATCGACGGGGCGCTGCATCCGCGGTTTTCGCCCGCGTCCGGCTCGCTTTACTATCGCAACGGGTTGGGGGTGAATGCCAAGGGTCATGCGCTGTTTGCCATTTCCAACGAGGTGGTGAATTTCCACAGCTTTGCCCGGCTGTTCCGCGATCTCTTGGCCACGCCGAATGCGCTTTTCCTTGATGGGTCGGTCTCGCGGCTGTATGCGCCCATGCTGGAGCGCCATGACGGTGGCTTTCCGATGGGGCCGATGATCGGCGTCGTCACCGATCTGACCACGGAACAGGACTGATATGGCGCGCGGGAAAAAGGGCCGGCCGGTGAACGGGTGGCTGGTGGTGGACAAGCCTGCGGGCGTGGGATCAACCACGGTGGTGAACAAGGTGAAATGGGCCTTTGGCGCGCAGAAGGCAGGCCATGCGGGCACGCTGGACCCGGCGGCGACCGGGGTTTTGGCCGTGGCTTTGGGTGAGGCGACAAAGACCGTGCCTTATGTCACCGATGCGCTGAAATGCTATCGGTTCCGGGTGACTTTGGGCGCGGCGACCACGACCGATGATGCCGAGGGCGCGGTGGTGGAAACGCGCGCGATGCGCCCGACAGATGCCGAGATTGACGCCGCCCTGGCCGCCTTTCGCGGCGAGATCGAGCAGGTGCCGCCGCAGTTTTCCGCCGTGAAGGTGGATGGCGAGCGCGCCTATGATCTGGCGCGCGAGGGCGAGGTGATGGATCTGGCCGCGCGGCCCCTTTGGGTGGAGCGGCTGGAGGTGATCGGCCGCCCGGATGCCGACCATGTCGATCTGGAGATGGTTTGCGGCAAGGGCGGCTATGTGCGGTCCATTGCCCGCGATCTGGGCCGCGCCTTGGGCTGTCTGGGCCATGTGGCCTGGCTGCGCCGTGAATGGTCGGGTCCGTTCAAGGCGGCCGAAGGGGTGTCGCTGGCCGAGATCGACCGGCTGGCGAAATCGCCCGAGATTGACGCGCTGCTGTTGCCCTTGGAGCTGGGTCTGGCTGACCTGCCCGAGCTTCCCTGCACGCCCGAAGGCGCGGTGCGGCTGAAGAACGGCAATCCCGGCATGGTTCTGGCAGCCTCTGTGCAGTATGGCGATGAGGCCTGGGCCAGCTATCAGGGCCGGCCGGTGGCGGTGGGGATTTACAAGGCGGGGGAGTTGCACCCAAGCCGCGTGTTCAATCTGGAATGATCCGGCGCGCGCATCAGAAGGGCGATGCGGCGAGCGAGGCGATCTATTCCGGCTGTGAAAGCTACCGCTATGCCCTGACGCGGGAATGGGCAGCAGGACGGCGGCTTTTGTGGGTGATGCTGAACCCCTCGACCGCGACGGAAGCTGCCAATGATCCGACGGTCGAACGCTGCGAGCGGCGGGCGCGGGCCTTGGGCTATGGCGGGTTTCGGGTGGTGAACCTGTTTGCGCTGCGCGCCACCGATCCGCGCGCGCTGCGGGGCGTGGCCGATCCGGTGGGGCCAGAGAATGACGCCGCGATCATGGCGGGCGCGCGTTGGGCCGATGATGTCTTGTGCGGTTGGGGCGGCCATGGCGGGCTGGGGGGACGGGACCGGGCGGTGACGGCGCTTTTGCGGGGGCAGGGGCGACCGCTGTGGCATCTGGGGCTGACCGCCGGGGGCCAGCCGAAGCACCCGCTTTACATCGGCTATGCGCAGATGCCGGTGCGGTGGGGTTAGGCCCGTGCGCTGGCCAGTGCGCCGGGCGGGGTGTCAGGCGGCTTGCAGGCGGATGGCGGAAAGATCGACGCCTGCGCCTGCGGTCAGGCTGGCCAGCGGGACGCCATCCAGAAGAAGAAGCTTGTTGCCAGCGGTTTCTTGCAGCGAAAGCTGCGGGTCGGGGTGTAGCGTGCTGTCGTAGATCACCACAAGATCATCCTCGGCCGGGTTGAAATCGGTGATCTGTGCCAGCGCGGCGCCGGGGCCGAAATCTTGCAGCGTAAAGGTATCGATGCCTTCGCCGCCGTGGCCGCAATCGCCCGCGCCCAGATGCAGCCTGTCATCCCCGGCCCCGCCATTCAGGAAATCGACCGCGCCATCGTCGCCGGTGGGATCGGCGCCCCAAAGCGTGTCATTGCCGCCCTCTCCGGCAAGGCTGTCATGGCCCATGCCGCCGATCAGCCGGTCATCGCCCGCGCCACCTGTCAGCAGATCATTGTCGGCATCGCCCCACAGGCTGTCATCGCCATCGCCGCCGGCGAGCATGTCGTGCCCCGCGCCGCCATGGACCAGATCTTGGCCCGCGCCGGCGACAAGACTGTCATCGCCAAGACCGCCATCCAGATAGTCGTCGCCGGCCAAAGCCTCCAGCCGGTCATGGTCGGAGCCGCTGATCATCTGATCGGCCCCGGCGCTGCCCGAACGGGTCTGATCGGGATCGGCCGGGTCGGGCGTGTCGTCTGAAACCGGCTGGCCATCGGGTTCGGTGCCGCCGGAATCGCTGCCTTCGCCTTCGTCGTCAAAGCCGAGAAAAGCGGTCGAGGAGACGCCGAACGCCTCATGCTCGGGGGTTTCTTCCGGATCATCCTCTGCCTCGCGGGACGAAGAGCCGCTGTCCATGGCAAGGCCAGCGACCATCGCCCCCAAGATACCAAGCAATCCAAGCATGATTCAGCCTAAGGTAGAGTTTCCTATGCGGCGCTAAACGGTTTGTTAACCATAAATTCCAAAAACGCGGACAAAAGCCGCATGTCGAATACCACCTTAGCACGAGCCAGGTCTGATCTTCAGTTCGGTCTTGGGCTGCGGCCAATAATCTGAGCCTATGGTAAACGCCGTTCCTGCCCCCCGATTCGGGGCTTTTCTTTTGGCCGAACCCCGTCTATATGCCCCCATCCGCCCGTGATGGGCGGGCTGCCCTTTTGGTGCATCAAGGGCCTTGCTGGACGACATCCCGGCTTGTGCCGTCAACTTTACCGTTAAGGAGACATCCGATGTCGATCACCGTTGAACAAAAAGCCCGCCTGATCAAGGAATATGCAACCAAGGAAGGCGACACCGGTTCGCCGGAAGTTCAGGTTGCGATCCTGTCGTCGCGCATCGCCACGCTGACCGAGCATTTCAAGGGCCACAAGAAAGACAACCACTCGCGTCGGGGTCTTTTGATGATGGTTGCCCAGCGCCGCAAGCTTCTGGACTATCTGAAGTCCAAGGACGAAGCGCGCTATGCCTCGCTGATCTCGCGTCTGGGCCTGCGCCGCTAAGCGGAGCGAAGGTTTCCCGAAACGCCCGCGGCGAAAGCTGCGGGCGTTTTTCGTTTGCGATGTGCTAGGCTGCGGCAAGATCCAAGAAGGGGCTGTGATGGCGAACCCATCCTTGCGCGTGCTTTTGCTGGGGGCGACCGGCACGATTGGCCGGGCCACGGCGGCGGCCTTGGTGGCGGCGGGGCATCAGGTGGTGGCGGTGGTGCGGCCCGGCGCAACCGGGCCGGAGGCTCGCGCGCGGCTTGAGGCGGATGTGACGCAAGCGGGGGCCTTGCGGGCCGGGATGCAAGAGGCGCGGTTTGATGCGGTGATCTCGTGCCTTGCCAGCCGCACGGGGGCGCCAAAGGATGCCTGGGCGATTGATCATCGCGCCAACAGTCTGGCGCTCGCCGATGCGGTGGCGGCGGGTGTTCCGCGATTTGTGCTTTTGTCGGCCATCTGCGTGCAACGGCCGCTGTTGGAGTTTCAGCGCGCGAAACTGGCTTTTGAGGCCGAATTGCAGGCCGAGGCGATCACATGGTCGATCGTGCGACCGACGGCGTTTTTCAAATCATTATCGGGGCAGGTGGGCCGGGTTGCGGCGGGCAAGCCGTTTCTGGTGTTCGGCGATGGGCAATTGACCGCCTGCAAGCCGATTTCGGATGCCGATCTGGGGCGGTTTTTGGTGGGCTGTCTGACCGATCCGGCCTGCGAGAACCGCATTCTGCCCATTGGCGGGCCGGGCCCGGCGATCACGCCTTTGGATCAGGCACGGATGCTGGAGGTGGCGACAGGGTGCGCGGTGCGGGTCAGGCGGGTTCCGGTGGCGCTGATGGACGGGATCATCGCGCTTTTGTCGGGCCTCGGCCGCCTGTCGCCACGGCTGGCCGAGAAGGCCAATCTTGCCCGCATCGGGCGTTATTATGCGACCGAATCCATGCTGGTCTGGAACCGGGCAACCGGGGCCTATGACGCCGAGGCGACGCCGGAATTTGGCACGGACCGGCTGGAGGACCACTATACCGCGCTGGTTGAGGGCCGTCTGGCAGACGACCGGGGCGCGCATGCGGTGTTCTAGCGCTCTGCCCTCCACTTGCCCACGATGTCCCTGTCAAACAGCGCCGGGCCGACGTAGGACACCGACGTCTCGTCGAAGGGGCCCCGCTGTTCTGGCGCGCGGTGCAGGCCCCAGCGGGCAAAGCGGTCTTCCCTTTCCATGCGGCGCGTCAGCGTCAGGCACAGATCGGCGCTCTTGGGCAGAGACAGGTCCCATTCGGGCGGAAACAGGATCGGCCGGGCATCGGCCAGATCGGCCGCGTCCGGCGGCGCGCTGTCGGAAATCCAGTCCAGAAGGTTGACCACCGCAAAAGCGCCCACCTCGCCCGCAGTATGCCCCACGACATGCAGAGCCAGCCGCTTGCCGCTGTCTTGCCGGAACCCGATGATTTCACCCACGGCCCAGGCGCTGATGAATCCGCGCTTCTTGCGTATCGGAACGGCTGCCTTCTGCGGGCTTTGCAACCGCTCGGCCAGCCGCGCCAGCTCGGCCTGCCTCCGTGGGCCAAGGCCCGCTTCCTGCCAGCGCGCCATCCCCTCGCCGCGCGCAATCACCCCTAGCGCTCGGTTCCGCGTGGCATCGTCCAGCCGCCCCGCCTCCCATGCCGTCGCAGCCAGCGCCAGCCAGACCAGCGGCGCTTCCTCGGCATCCTCCAGCGCGGCGGCGAACTGCACCAGCACCCGGTCTCGCGCCGCCTCTGCGGCGGTTCCCTCGTCCAGTGCCGCGCGCAAAGCGTCGCGCACATCGCAGGCCGTATCCTCGGAAAACAGGCCAACGCCTCAGGCACCCATGCCGCACCCTCCACACCCCGTTGCGCCGATGATGCCAGACCTCTGCCTGTCGCGTCACCCCCTCTTCGGGGCCAGCCTTGCCACGGCCCTTCCCAAGGCAACCGTTTTCCTGTATGCGCCGGCCATCTGCGACGTGAGGCCCGCCCCCGGCCGCATGCATAGGATAGGGGGCGGCGGCAATGGGGCCGCCATGCAAACGGAAGACACGGGCAAGGGGCCTGTGGGTGCTTCCAGATAGGGAACGATAGATGTTCAACGTAACGAAGAAATCAATCCAGTGGGGCGGTGAGACGCTGACTCTGGAAACCGGCAAGGTTGCCCGTCAGGCTGACGGTTCGGTCATTGCCACGCTGGGCGAAACCTCGGTCATGGCCAACGTGACCTTCGCCAAATCGGCCAAGCCGGGGCAGGACTTTTTCCCGCTGACCGTGCATTATCAGGAAAAATACTATGCGGCCGGCAAGATTCCCGGCGGCTTTTTCAAGCGCGAGGCGCGGCCTTCGGAGAAGGAAACGCTGGTTTCCCGCCTGATTGACCGGCCCTGCCGTCCGCTGTTTGTCGAAGGCTTCAAGAACGAAGTTCTGGTCATGGCGACTGTGCTGTCCTGCGATCTGGTGAATGACCCCGATATCGTGGCGATGATCGCCGCCTCGGCGGCGCTGACCATTTCGGGCGTGCCTTTCATGGGCCCGATCGGCGCAGCGCGCGTCGGCTTTGTCGATGGCAAATATGTGCTGAACCCGGCCATGGACGACATGACGCAACTGCGTCTGAAGCCCGAGCAGCGTCTGGACCTGGTGGTTGCCGGGACCAAGGACGCCGTGATGATGGTGGAATCGGAAGCCTATGAGCTGACCGAAGAGGAAATGCTGGGCGCGGTGGTCTTTGGCCATCAGCAGATGCAGCCGGTCATCGACCTGATCCTGGATCTGGCCGAAGAAGCCGCCAATGAGCCCTTCGATTTCACCCCGCCCGATCTGTCGGCGATCTATGCCAAGGTGAAGGCAGCCGGTGAGGCGCAGATGCGCGCCGCTTTCGCGATCCGCGACAAGCAGGACCGCACCAACGCGATTGATGCCGCCGTCGAGGCCATCAAGGCGGCGCTGTCGGATGAGGACAAGGCCGATATCAACCTTGGTTCGGCGATCAAGAAGCTGGAATCCTCGATCCTGCGCGGTGACGTGGTGAACTCGGGTGCCCGCATCGACGGCCGCGACACCAAGACCGTTCGCCCGATCGTCTGCGAAACCGGCATCCTGCCGCGCACCCATGGTTCGGCCCTGTTCACCCGTGGCGAAACCCAGGGTCTGGTTGTGACCACCCTTGGCACCGGTGAAGATGAGCAGATCATCGACGCGCTGAATGGCAACACCCGGTCGAATTTCCTGCTGCACTACAACTTCCCGCCCTATTCGGTGGGCGAAGTGGGCCGCGTCGGTTCGCCCGGTCGTCGTGAGATTGGCCATGGCAAGCTGGCATGGCGTGCGTTGCAGGCGGTTTTGCCGGCGCCGACCGACTTCCCCTATACCATTCGCGTGGTGTCGGAGATCACCGAATCGAACGGCTCGTCGTCCATGGCTTCGGTCTGCGGTGGCTCTTTGTCGATGATGGATGCAGGTGTGCCGCTGAAAGCCCCGGTGGCTGGTGTGGCCATGGGTCTGATCCTGGAAGATGACGGCAAATGGGCCGTCTTGACCGATATCCTGGGCGATGAAGATCACTTGGGCGATATGGACTTCAAGGTGGCTGGCACGGCTGCGGGCATCACCTCGTTGCAGATGGACATCAAGATTGCCGGGATCACCCCGGAAATCATGAAGCAGGCTTTGGCGCAGGCCAAGGACGGGCGTCTGCATATCCTGGGCGAGATGAACAAGTCGCTTTCCGCGCCGCAAGGCTTCTCGGAATATGCGCCGAAGATCGAAACCCTGCAGATCCCGACCGACAAGATCCGCGAAGTGATCGGCTCGGGCGGCAAGGTCATCCGCGAGATCGTGGAGACCTCGGGTGCCAAGGTGGATATCAACGATGACGGCATCATCAAGATCGCCTCGTCGGATGCGGCTGCCATCAAGAAGGCCTATGACATGATCTGGTCGATCGTGGCAGAGCCGGAAGAAGGCCAGATCTACACCGGCAAGGTGGTGAAGCTGGTCGACTTTGGGGCCTTCGTGAACTTCTTTGGCAAGCGCGATGGTCTGGTGCATGTGAGCCAGATCGCCAACAAGCGCCTGAACCACCCCAATGAGCTTTTGAAAGAAGGTCAGGAAGTGAAGGTCAAGCTTCTGGGCTTTGACGACCGCGGCAAGGTGCGCCTTGGCATGAAGATGGTCGATCAGGAGACCGGTGCCGAGATCGTCGAGAAGAAAGAGGAAAGCGCCGAGGCCTGATCGCCTTTTCGCTGTGAAATCTGGAAAAGCCCCGGCAGGTCCGGGGCTTTTTTCTTCGTTGGAATTCTGATGGGTCGGTGGATTCTTCGATTAAACTACCAACTCAAGGATGAATATTGCGCCATCGGTTCAATTTACCGCCAAGATCCCCAAAACCTTTCCTGCCGATCCGCTATTTTCGCGCCAAGTCCCGCGAAACAGGAGCCTTCCATGCGTGTCGTCGTCCTTGGTGCCGGTGTGATCGGTGTGACTTCGGCTTGTTACCTGGCCAAGGCCGGCCATGAGGTGTCGGTGATCGACCGTCAGTCGGGCCCGGCGCTGGAGACCTCTTTCGCCAATGCGGGCGAGATCAGCCCCGGCTATGCCAGCCCCTGGGCCGCGCCGGGCGTGCCGCTGAAGGCGCTGAAATGGCTGTTCCAGCGCCACGCGCCTTTGGTCATTCAGCCGCGCCCGGACCCGGCGATGATCGAGTGGACGTTCCGGATGCTGGCCAATTGCACCACTTCGGCATATTCGGTGAACAAGTCGCGCATGGTGCGGCTGGCGGAATACTCGCGCGATTGCCTGATCGAATTGCGCGCGGAAACCGGCATTTCCTATGACGAGCGCACCAAGGGCACGCTGCAGCTTTTCCGCACCGAAAAGCAGGTGGCGGCGGCGGAAAAGGACATTGCGGTGCTGCGCGCCGATGGCGTGCCGTTCGAGGTGCTGGACGCCGATGGCTGCATCGCCGCCGAGCCCGGCCTTGCGCCGAACCGCGACAAGATTGCCGGCGGCCTGCGTCTGCCGGGGGATGAAACCGGCGATTGCTTCAAGTTCACCAACCGGTTGGCCGAGATGGCGGCGGCGGCGGGGGGCAGCTTTCGCTGGGGGGTCGAGATCAAGGCGCTGGAGAGCGATGGGCGCCGGATCACCGCCGTGCAGACAAGCGAGGGGGCCTTGGGGGCGGATGCCTTTGTGCTGGCCATGGGCAGCTATTCGCCCGCTTTGGCGCGGCCCTTTGGCATGCGCCTGCCGGTCTATCCGATGAAGGGTTATTCGATCACCGTGCCGATCGTGGATGAGACCCGCGCCCCGGTGTCGACCGTGATGGATGAGACCTACAAGATCGCCATCACCCGGCTGGGCGACCGGATCCGTGTGGGCGGCATGGCCGAGATTGCGGGCTTTTCGCACAGCCTGCCCAAGCGGCGGCGCGCGACGTTGGAGCTGTCGGTGGAGGATCTGTTCGGCGGGGCGGGCGACCAGAGCCGGGCCGAGTTCTGGACCGGCCTGCGCCCGATGACGCCGGACGGCACGCCTTTGGTCGGCCGGTCAACCGTGCCGAACCTTTATCTCAACACCGGCCATGGCACGCTGGGCTGGACCATGGCGGCCGGGTCGGGCCGGGTGCTGGCCGATGTGATTTCGGGCCGCCGGGCCGAGATCGACGTGTCGGATCTGGGTTATGCCCGCTATCAGCGCGACGGCGCGGGCCGTCCGCTGGCCGAACCGCAGGCCGTTCCGGCGGAATAGGGCCGCGATGGTGACCACTGGCACAGAAAAACGGGGCCTTTCGGCCCCGTTTTCCTGTCTTATGCCGGGCGCTTGGCAAAGCGCAGATAGGGCAGCTTTATGTCCAGATCGCCGAACCGCGCCTTGGCGTCATCGGTCGACACCGACATCGCCACGATCACATCTTGCCCCGGCACCCAGTTGGCAGGGGTGGCAAAGGGCACGCCATCGGTGGCCTGCACCGCATCCAGCGCGCGCAGGATTTCCGCAAAGTTGCGACCGACCGACATGGGGTAGGACATGGTCAGCCGCACCTTCTTGTCCGGCCCGATGATATAGACCGTCCGCACGGTGGCCGAATTGGCGGGGGTGCGGCCTTCGGTCGGCAGACAGTAGTCGGCCGGCAGCATGTCATAGGCCTTGGACACCGTCAGCGACACATCGTCGATGATCGGAAAGTCGGCGGGGGCACCCGAGAAGGCTTCGATGTCGCGCTTCCATTTCTCGTGATCGGCCACAGAGTCTACCGAGACGCCGATCACCTTGGTGTTGCGCTTTTTCCATTCGGCGGCGAGTTGGGCCACGGCACCGAATTCCGTGGTGCAGACCGGGGTAAAGTCGCGCGGATGCGAGAAGATGATGGCATAGCTGTCGCCCAGCCAGTCATGAAAGCGGATGGTGCCGGCGGTGCTTTCGGCGGTGAAATCGGGGGCGGTGCCGTTGATGCGAACGGCCATGGGAAACTACGGGTTGTGATGCTGCTGACTTAGCCTGCGGCGGGGCAGATTGCACCGGGCCATGGGGCCGCAGGGCAAGTTAAGGACCGAATCGCGGCCTGGGGGCCAAGGGCAAAACAACGGTCTGCTTTTGCGCTGCCAAGTGGAACCGATGTTCTGCCAGCGTCGCATCTTTGATCAAATTGTCGCCCCCGCCCCTTGCCGGAATCTGCCTGCCCTGTCAGGTTGCGGCCAAACCGAAGGAGGGCGGCATGCTTATCAAGCGCGATTTCTACATCAATGGCCGTTGGGTCGCCCCGATTGCGGGGCGCGATTGCCCGGTCATCAACCCGTCGAACGAAGAGCCGGTGGCGGTGATCTCGCTGGGGTCCGAGGCCGATTGCGATGCTGCTGTGGCCGCCGCCAAGGCCGCGTTCCCGGCCTGGGCTGCGACCCCGCCTGCCACCCGCCGCGCGGCAGTAGTGCGGATCTTGGAGCAGTATGAGGCGCGCAAGGAAGAGTTGGCCCATGCCATCAGCCTGGAAATGGGATCGCCACTGAAACATGCGCGTGAGCAGCAGGCGCCCTGTTTGCCCTGGCACGCGGGCAATTTCCTGACCGCCTTTGACACGCTGGAATGGGATCGCCCGCTGGGCGACCATGCCCCAAATGACCGCATCATTCTGGAGCCGATTGGCGTTGTGGGTCTGATCACGCCGTGGAACTGGCCGATGAACCAGATCGCGCTCAAGGCGATTCCGGCGATTCTGGCGGGCTGCACCTGTGTGTTGAAGCCTTCGGAAGAATCCCCGCTCAATGCGATGATCTTTGCCGAGTTCTGCCATGACGCGGGCCTGCCGCCTGGCGTGTTCAACCTGGTGAACGGCGATGGCGCAGGCGTGGGCAGCCGCCTGTCGAGCCACCCGGATGTCGAGATGATTTCCTTCACCGGATCAACCCGTGCGGGCCGGGCGATTTCCAAGGCCGCCGCCGAGACGTTGAAGCGTGTGACGCTGGAGCTGGGGGGCAAGGGGGCCAATGTGATCTTCGCCGATGCCGATGATCGCGCGGTGGAGCGTGGTGTGCGGCATATGATGGACAACACCGGCCAGTCCTGCAACGCACCCAGCCGGATGCTGGTGCAGCGTGGGGCCTATGACAAGGCGGTGGAAATCGCCGCACAGGTCGCCAGTGAGATCAAGGTTGGCAATGCGCTGGAAGAGGGCAGCCATATCGGCCCGGTGGTGAACAAGCGCCAGTGGGAGCAGATTCAGGGCTATATCCAGAAGGGCATCGACGAGGGCGCGCGTCTGGTGGCCGGGGGGCCGGGCCTGCCGGATGAGTTTAACCGCGGTTACTTTGTGAAGCCGACGGTCTTTGCCGATGTGGTGCCGGGCATGACGATTGAGCGCGAGGAGATCTTTGGCCCGGTCCTGTGCATGATTCCCTTTGAGGATGAGGCGGATGCGGTGCGCATCGCCAATGACTCGCCCTATGGCCTGACGCATTATGTGCAAAGCCAAGATGGGGCCAAGCGCAACCGGATGGCCCGTGCGCTGAAGGCGGGCATGGTGCAGATGAACGGCAAGAGCCGGGCGGCCGGGTCACCCTTTGGCGGGGTGAAACAGTCGGGCCGCGCGCGCGAGGGTGGCATCTGGGGCTTGGAAGAATTCCTTGAGGTCAAGGCGGTTTCCGCCTGGGACCCGAGCCAAGGCTGACGCGAAACCCCGGCCTTGGCCGGGGTTTTTCTTTGCCCAAAGAAAACTTGACACATATGTCGATTTATTCTTCCCTTTGGCATCAGCCGAAGGATCCGACATGACCCAGCATCCCCGCCTTTTGTCGCCCGTGACCTTGCGTGGCAAGACCCTGCGCAACCGGATCGTCTTTGGCGCGCACACCAACAACATGGCTGAAGGGGGTCTGCCACTGGCCCGCCAAGGGGCCTATTGGCTGGAACGCGCGCTGGGCGGGGCGGGTATTATCGTGACCGAACCGGTGCCCGCGCACCGCACCGGGGTTTTGACGCGGGGCAATCTGGCGCATGAATCCGATGCGGTGATCCCGCATTTTCAGGCGATCACCGACAAGGTGAAAGCCGCGGGCGCGGTGATTGTACAGCAGATTTACCATGTCGGCGCGCATGGCGATTCGGATCTGTCGTTTCAGCCGCATTGGTCGCCTTCGGGCGGGCCGTCTTATCATGACAGCGACGGCAGCCATGAGATGACCGAAGCCGAGATTGATGAGGTGCTGGAGGCCCACGCCGCCGCTGCCCGCCGCGCGCAGGCCTGCGGCTTTCAGGGGGTGGAGGTTTGGGCGGCCTATCACTCGTTGATTGATCAGTTCTGGACCCCTTGGTCCAACCAGCGCACCGACCAATGGGGCGGTTCTTTGGAAAACCGCACCCGGTTTTCGCGCGAATTGATCGCCCGCATCCGCCGCGATTGCGGGCTGGAGTTCATCATCGGTTTGGCCATCAGCTATTCGCCAGGCTATTCGGTGTCTTTGTCGGCCGATGATCTGTGCGAGATCATCGCGCTGCATGATGCAACGGGCGACGTTGACTATGTCACCTGCGGCTATGGCAGCTATCTGGAGTTTGAGGGCATCATCCCCGCCTTTACCGAGGGCGAAAAGCTGACGACGCCTTTGACCGCGCGGCTGAAAGCGGTGGTGAAGCACGCGGTCATCACATCCGAGGCGGGGGTGCGGACGCCAGACAACGCCGAGACCATTCTGGCCTCGGGCGAGGCGGATATGGTGTCGATCGTGCGCGGGCAGATCGCCGACCCGCATCTGGCGCGCAAGGTGACCGAGGGGCGGGCCGAGGATATTCGCGGCTGTATCTCTTGCAATCAGATGTGCTGGGGGCGGCGGTCGCGCGATTACTGGATTTCTTGCCTTGTGAACCCTTCGGTGGGCCGCGAGTGGGAATGGGGTGGGGATCGGTTCGCGCGGGCCGATGCGCCGAAATCGGTGCTGGTGGTGGGTGCCGGGCCTGCGGGGTTGGAGGCGGCGCGGGCGGCGGCGGAGCAGGGGCACCGGGTGGAA
>VGDH01000006.1 GCA_016869835.1 Alphaproteobacteria bacterium | reverse complement strand
ACTCAAGGACTGGCGCAGGGTCGCGACGCGCTACGATCGATGCCCGATCCTGTTCCTCTCGGCATGCGCCCTCGCCGCTATCGGCATTTACTGGTTATGAGTCTGGACCGTAGTAAGAGAAAAACGACCAATCGGGAGTTCAAACAATGACCAATCTTGTAACTGAGCGATCTCTGCTAGACGCATTGACCCGTGCGGCGCGGGGTAAGCTAAGCCCTGAGGAGCTTCGTCAACAACGGATTGACTACATCATCGGCTGCCTGTCCGACGAGGGGACAACGGTGACGCGAGCGCAAGTGGTTAATGAGCTTGAGAAATTCAGTGGTGAAGCTGCTTAAGGGTGTGTCTTGATCCTTTTTGACCTGAGCGGTTCGGAAGCTAATCCAGTGTATCAGTCAATGGCGATCTCCAATGGGGATCGCCAGTTTAGTTTCCTACAAGCCTTGGTGGATGCAGCACTTGCAAGCGATCAGAAGTTCCTCTCCGACACTCTCTTGAAAGCGCTCAACTTCCACGCGATTGCCTGCTTGCATACAAGCGCCCGGCAGTATCGACCATGTAGAGTGACTGTCGGCACGTATGAGCCGCCCCCTGAATTCATGGTGCCTGGCCTGATGGAAAACTTTGTCAACACAGTGAACAAGCAATGGGAAGCCGCCGATCCAATCGCTCTTTCAGCCTTCATCCTCTGGCGCCTGAACTACATACACCCATTTATCAATGGGAACGGTCGAACCGCAGTGCAGCGTCATACTTTGCTTTATGTGTAAAGCTCGGTGGATGGCTTAAGGGAAGCCCAATCCTCCCAGCGAGACTGAAGCTCAACGACCCGGCTTATGTCGGTGCTATTAGAGCTGCCGACGCGAGTCTTGCTGCGGGCCAACTTGATCTGTCTGAGCTGCACAAGCTGATTTCAACATTGTTAGCAGAACAGATATCGAGTGCCGCGACGCTATCGTGAATTGGAAAGGGGTGTAGTCTAGTTCACAGCGTAGCAAAACCTTAGCAAAGACTGAAACCCCCAAACCCTTGATCAAAAGGGAACTCAAAAGTTATCCACTCGAGACGCTTCTGGCAGTTCCTTTTCAACACCTCTCCGCCAGTTGATCGGCGGGGGCTTTGGGGATCAGTTGTATGGCCCCAATCAAGCCCTTTTGCGCCATTTTGGCTCCGCTTTCCCCGAGGCGCCTTTTTCTTTCACCGCTGGATCAGCGGGCCCAGAACCTTGCCGCCAAGGATATGCAGATGGTAATGTGGCACTTCCTGCATGCCGTGCTTGCCGGCATTGGTGATGGCGCGATAGCCCTCGCCCGGAACCACCCCCATCATTTCGCAGACCTTTGCCGAGGTGCGGTGGAAATCGACGATCTCTTCGGCGCTGGCTTTGGCTGCGAAATGGTCAAAGGTCACATAGGGGCCCTTCGGGACCACCAGCACATGCACCGGGGCGGCCGGATTTATGTCATGAAAGGCCAGCGTATGGGGGGTTTCCAGAACCGTCTTGTTCGGGATCTCGCCGCGCAGGATGCGGGCGAAGATGTTCTGCGGGTCGTAGCTATGGGTCATCGGTCAGTCCACATATAGATATTCCGTGGCGGCAATCTCGCGCGCCTTGTCCATCGGAATATCAAGGAATCCGGCCAATGCCACGGTGTTTTCATCCACCGTCCCGCTTTCGCGGATGCGGTAGAAATTCGCAAAGCCCGCATCGCGCAGCCGGTCACTTTCAAACTTCACGTCATGGCGGATGATGGGCAAAAGCCGGTCGATGGTTTCCTGCGGTGTCTGTTCCCCCGCCAGCCCCACCCGCGTGGCATGACCGATCAGATAGTCATCGGTGAAATCGCATTCGATTTCCAAAAGCCGCACATTGGCCTTGTCATTGTAGAAATCCTGCATGAGATCGATATTCGCGGGGTCAATGCAGAAAACCAGCTTGTTGCTTTGCCAATAGTCGAACAGCATCCGCACCAGCGCCCGGCGGTGGCGCGTGCGCTTTTCAAGGTATGACTGGATGCCGCCCAGATCGGGTAGGGGCGTAGAGCCTTCGTTGAAGAGATAATCCAGCGCGGGAAGGTTCGTCACCCGGCGCACGCGCTCCACCATGCGCTTGGCCACGTGCCATTTCTTGCAGGTGACTATCATCAAGGTGCGCTCGCGCCCCAAGGGGCCTTCATTCTCCCAAAAGCGAGGGGCAAAACGGCGGCCAATCCGGCCGCGTCCGGCCAGAAAGGTGAACAGGCTGCGCCCTTCGTTCGAGATGGAAAAGCGGACGTTGCGGGCAACGTAAAGCTTGCCCAGCCGTTCCTTCAGATCCTTGGCATCGGGGCTGATCTTGCGGGCAAAGAGGTAATCCTGGCTGAGAAGCAGGTCATAATGGTCATTGTAGAAGGTTACCGGCATGCCGTAGTCGGTGAACATCAGAAAGGTCAGGGTGCGGGTGCGGATCTCATGCTCGGGCACCAGATGGCGCACAAGGGTCTGGAAGAACGTTTCATCCGGGATCCAGGTGGTGCGGAAGAAGCGCATCACATCCTTGCGGCGATGCACAAACTCAAGGATCCATTCAATCGTGCGCCGCCGCAGGCACCACCATTGGCTGCCGATCTGCATCTGGATGTCGGAGGGCACCTTGCGTTGCAGGCCCAGACGGCGCTGCAGGTTCATCGAGGCATAGAACAAGGACTTGCGATTGCGTTCGTTGAACCAGTGGCGATAGATCAGCCGCTCTTCCTTGATCCCGGTCTTGATCCAGTCGGAATTGAAGAAATCGAAGCTTTCGATGTAGTCGACCTCGTCACGATCCAGGAAGGCATGGGCAAATTCGGCTGTCTTGATCGGCATGCAGTCGCCCGACAGCATTTAGAAATGCGTGGCGCGCGGAAAGCTTGCCACCGCGGCCTCAACCGCAAGAAGGGTTGCTTCCACCAGGCTCCACTCGCCCCAGCCGCATTTCGCGCGCCGGGCTGCAAAGGTTACGGCCGGATTGGTGGCAAGGCTTTCGCGGATCTTGTCGAAATCGGCCTGCTTGGCGCGCCCGTCGAAATGAATCGCCACGAAATCGCCCGCCGCCGTAAGCCGACGCGCCTGGGCGATGATCCCTTCGGGGTCTTTGTGACAGGGCAGGATGTAAGCGATTCTAGCCATTTGAGAGACAATTCGCGTAATAAGATAGGATTTTTTCCCTAAAGTGCGCCATCAGACATTAAAAAATCACAGTTTCCTCGCTTTTTTCCACTCTGTTGCAACGGCCGCGCCCGGAAAGGGCGGGCCATAGGAGGCAGACCGTGGGTTTCCCCGGCACTTGGATGACAGAAAGCGAAAGTGTGGTGTATCGGGTCGTGCCGAAATGCGCATGTTCGACCATCGGGCAGATCATGTTCTATTCCGACCACGGAACGTTTTTTGACGGCGATATCCATGACGCCACGGGCGGCATGCACAAATGGGCGATCGAGGCGAGCCAGCCCAAGATCGAAAAGGCGGTGAAGGGGCAAAAGATCTATGCCTTCACCTGCGTGCGCAACCCATATACCCGCATCCTGTCGTCGTTCTTTGACAAGATCTGCGGCATCCAAAGGAACGGCAAACGCTATCGCGGCAATCTGGTGCTGCTTCTCATCCAGAAATACGGCATCGAGGTGGGCGGCGATGACGGCAAACAAGAGTTCGACCAGATCGCCAGCTTCCGCCGCTTTCTCTTGTTCGCGCGCGACACCATCCGCTGGAAGAAACCGATGGAGCCGGACATTCACTGGTCGGCCATGACAGGCCATGTCTCCACCTTCATCGTCAACGGCGGTCGCTATGACCAGATCTTCTTTACCGAAGCGTTTGATGCGGGCATGGCCACGGTGCTGAAGAACATCAAGACCAAGCACAAGGTCGATCTGAAGAAAATCCCGAAGTTCAATGAAAGCGAAGGCCACGGCCCGAAGCGCGCCCATCCGGTGGAAGATTACTTTGATGACCTATCGCGCCACCTTGTCTGGGAAATCTACAAGCGCGATTTCCAGTTCTTCAAATACGATTTCGACAATCCCGCCAACAAGATGCCGATCGGCGAGATCGATCTTGACGAGGTCCACGCCAAGCTGGGCGACTGACGGCCAAGCGGCGCGCGGGCAAAAGAAGCCCGCGCAAGCCGGGTCCTCGCCTTACGCGCAGATGCGCGACGGCTCAGGCGTCAGGGGGCTGTCTGCCCCCTCGCGCGTGCCGCGCTCACCCCCGAGGATATTTGCGCCACATTGAAGGCCTTCAACGTGGCCAAAATATCCCCGCCGGAGGCGACCGGAGGCAAGCGGGCCTCTTGCCCGCGCAGACGACCTGAACGGCTTGCCGCTGCTTTGGCTGGCCAAAGCGGCGGCGCAATCAGACCCCTTCGACCTTCAACAGGATCTTTCCGACATGGCCTGAGCTTTCCAGCCGCCAATGGGCTGCCGGTGCCTCATTCAGGGGATATTCGCTGTCGACCACGACCTTGAAGGCGCCGCGCGCGATCAGGGGCCAGATATGCGCCTCCACCTGCGTGGCGATGCGGGCCTTGGCTTGGTCGGACTGTGGGCGCAGCGTGGATCCGGTGATGGTCAACCGCCGCATCATCACCTCGGCAAAGTTCAGCTCGACCTTTGCGCCTTGCAGGAAGGCGATCTGCACCAGACGGCCATCATCGGCCAGGGCCTTGATATTCTTTGGCAGGTAGCTTCCGCCGACCATATCAAGGATCAGATCGAAGCCGCCGATCTTTTTCGCTTCGGCCAGAAAATCCTCATCGCGGTAGTTGAAGCAGCGTTCCGCGCCGAGATCTTCGCAGGCCTTGCACTTCTTTTCGGTTCCGGCCGTGGCAAAGACCCTTGCGCCAAGCGCGCGCGCAATCTGGATTGCGGTTGTGCCGATGCCCGAAGCGCCGCCATGCACCAAGAACCGTTCTCCCGCCCTGAGCCCGCCGCGCATGACGATGTTGGACCAGACGGTAAAGCAGGTTTCCGGCAGACCGGCGGCATCGCGCAGGCTTATGCCGGGGGGGATGGGCAGGGCATGCGCCTCATGGCAGGCGGCATATTCGGCATAGCCGCCGCCGGGCAAAAGCGCGCAGACCTTGTCGCCGATCTTCCAGCGGGTAACGCCGGGCCCCACTTCGACCACAGTGCCCGACCCTTCCAGACCGGGCAGCGGTGAGGCCGATGGCGGCGGTGCATAAGAGCCGGCGCGTTGCAGCGCATCGGGGCGGTTCACCCCGGCATAGGCCAGACGGATGACGATCTGGCCATGGCCCGGCACCGGCACCGGCACCGAGACCGGTTGCAGCACATCCGGCCCGCCTGGCTGATAGATCGCCATCGCTAGCATCGAATCAGAAACGGTCATGAAACGTCAGCCTTTCATCTTGCCGGGCAGGTCCGCAGCCCCTTTTGGCGCGGAAATCCTTTCCAGAATCTTGAGCGGTCCCTTCATCAGGGCCTGAAACCCCGGTGCCTTCTGTGCCCCGGCCTTCAGTTTCTCGAACTGCATCACGTTCTCGATCCGACGGTCGAGAAACGCCCAGGTTGCTGCATTGTCCTTGGACGTGTCGCCAAGCCAGAACAGCACTGTTGCGCCGTAGACCGCCGAAAGGCTGGCGCGTTTGGAATACCAGTTCAGATCGCGGGCGGTATCGCCAAGCGCTGTCCAGATCGCGTCGGCTGTCGCCCAGATCAGACCTGCGCCTTCTATCGCGTGAGGGGGCAGCGCAAAAAGCGCCGAGCCGCGCCGCACCAGTTCTTTATCTGCCGCCTCGAGCCTGAGGCGGATGGCCAGCGCCACCCGGTCGCGAAAGCGCAGGGCCGCAAGGTCACGCTCGGCAAGGGCTGCGCGCATCGCCCGATCGCCTTGCTGATGGTAGGCGACGGCCAGATCGACCCCGCCGCGCGGGAAAAGCGCGCGCGCAAGGCCCGGGTTCACCCCCGAATCACGGATGGCGGCCTGAAAGCTGGCCTCGGACCAGCCGTCAAAGGCCACATGCATCGTTGCGGCCTGCAAAACGCTGGCTTTTGCCCGCTCCATGCTGTTTTCACTGTCCATTGCCGCCTCCGTTCCCTGCCCAGTGTAGACAAGCCCGCCGCCTTTTGCTATGCGCGCCAAGCCTGCACATATAGTGCAACTCAAACTTAGAAAGGTGGTGAAAACCACATGCAGGTCAGCGTCCGCGATAACAACGTTGAGCAAGCGCTTCGCGCTCTAAAGAAAAAGCTCCAGCGCGAAGGCGTGTTCCGCGAAATGAAGCTCAAGCAGCATTTCGAGAAACCCTCCGTCAAGAAAGCTCGCGAGCAAGCCGAAGCCGTACGGCGTTCGCGCAAACTCGCCCGGAAGAAGCTTCAGCGCGAAGGCGGTCTCTAAGACGTTTCCGCGACACTGGGGGCGCAAGTCCCAAGGTCAGTTTAACCCCCGTCCGTCAGGCCGGGGGTTTTTCTTTGACTGGCCTCACACCGCCAGTGCCGTGGTCTGCACCACCGTCCGCAAGGCAAAGGACGACTGCATCTGCCGCACGCCTGGCAGGCGCGACAGGTGCTGGCGGTGGATGCGGGCGAAATCCTCGGTATCCTCGGCCATGATCTTGATAAGGTAATCGGCCGTCCCCGCCATCAGGTGACATTCCAGAATGTCCGGCACGCGGGCCACCTCGCGTTCGAACGCGTCCAGCAGATCCTCGGCCTGGCTTCGCAGCGTGATCTCCACATAAACCGTCGTCGGCTTGCCCATTTTCCGCGTGTTCAACAGGGCCACGTATTTGTCGATGAACCCCGCCTCTTCCAGTTGCTGCACCCGGCGGTGACAGGCCGAGGGTGACAGGTTCACCCGTTCGGATAGATCGGCATTGGTGATCCGCCCCTCTTTTTGCAGCACCGACAGAATGCGGCGGTCGGTGGCGTCCAGCATCGGGTTCATGGCAGGATCTTTCGCGAATTGGCATGTTTTGCAAATATTCTACCAAGGTTTTCTCAAACTGAAAGCCAAGTTTCAAAGCAATTGTGCAGGTTAGGGCGCAAAGTTTTTGTACAAGGGCGGCACAGAGAGGCGCGCCCAGCAGGGAGAAAAACACATGAAAATCGGTTGCCCCAAGGAAATCAAACCGCAGGAATTCCGCGTCGGTATGACGCCCAACGCCGCACGTGAGGCGGTGAATGCCGGTCATTCCGTCATGATCGAAACCAATGCCGGCGCCGGTGCGGGGTTCAGCGATGCCGACTATGTCGCGGCGGGCGCCAAGATCATCGGCACGGCCAAGGAAATCTTTGCCGCTGCCGACATGATCGTGAAGGTCAAGGAACCTCAAGCCGTTGAGCGCAAGATGTTGCGCGAAGGCCAGATCCTGTTCACCTATCTGCATCTTGCCCCCGATCCGGAGCAGACCAAGGACTTGCTCGCCTCGGGCGCGACCTGCATCGCCTATGAAACCGTGACCGATGACCGGGGCGGCCTGCCGCTTCTGGCACCGATGTCCGAGGTTGCGGGCCGCCTTGCCCCGCAGGTCGGCGCCTGGACGCTGCAAAAGGCCAATGGCGGGCGCGGTGTGCTGATGGGCGGCGTTCCGGGCGTGCTTCCGGCGAAGGTTCTGGTTATCGGCGGCGGTGTCGTTGGCACCCATGCCGCCAAGATCAGCGCCGGGATGGGCGCGGATGTGACCGTGCTGGACCGGTCTGTGAACCGCCTGCGCTATCTCGATGACGTTTTCGGCGGCCAGTTCAAATGCGCCTATTCGGATGCCGCGACCACGATCGAGCTTGCCCGTCAGGCCGACATGATCATCGGCGCCGTGCTGATCCCGGGGGCCGCTGCGCCCAAGCTGATTTCCAAAGCCCAGCTGAAAGAGCTGAAGCCCGGCGCGGCCCTGGTGGATGTGGCCATTGACCAGGGCGGCTGCTTTGAAACCAGCCGCGCGACCACCCATCGGGACCCGATCTATGAGGTGGACGGTATCATGCATTACTGCGTGGCCAATATGCCGGGTGCCGTGGCCCGCACCTCGACGCTGGCGCTTGGCAACGCCACCATGCCCTTCATGATGGCTCTGGCCAACAAGGGCTGGAAAAAGGCCTGCGCCGATGACAAGCATCTGTTGAACGGGTTGAACGTTCACGCCAGCAAGCTGACCTATGAGGCGGTGGGTGTGGCGCTTGGCCTGCCGACGATCCCGGCGGCGGATGCGTTGAAGATGTAACGGCAGCCCTTGGTCAAAAGAAAAGGCCCCCGCAACGCAGGGGCCTTTCCAATTCTGCGACCCGATTACTTCTTCAGTGCGGCCAGAATGTCTTTCAAGAGGTCCACTTCCGACGGGCCAGCCGGGGCCGCTGGGGCCTCTTCCTTTTTCGCCATCATCTTGTTCATCATCTTGACCAGCATGAAAACAACAAAGCCGATGATGACAAAGTTGATGATCGCAGTGATGAAGGCGCCATAGGCAAACACTGCCGCGCCCGCCTCTTTCGCCGCCGCAAGCGAGGCCGGGTTGGTGCCGGAAAGATCAATGAACATATCCGAGAAGTTCACCCCGGCCATGACAAGCCCGATGATCGGGTCGATAAGATCGCCGACAAGGCTGTTGACGATCGCGGTAAAGGCCGCACCGATGATGATACCTACGGCAAGGTCCATCACATTGCCTTTCATGAGAAAGGCCTTGAATTCCTGAATCATAATTGTTCCCTCAAACTGCTCATCACCTTGTTGCTGGTGATTTGATACCTGCGCAATTCCGCGCAAGCACAATCATAGCCTGAATCCACCTGAAATTACAGTGGTTTTCCGGTGTGTTGCGCGGCGCGTGGCCTATTCGCCATAGGGCACCCAGATTGTCTTGATCGCTGTGGCATGGCTAAGGAACTCCCGACCCTCGCCCGCGGCTCCCATCCAGTCGCGCGCTCGGCCATGGTTGACCCAGGTCCGTTTCAGGTTCCCCGCCGCCTCGGTCTCGATCTGCGCCGAAAGCGAAGTGCTGGAAAAAGACCAGACCGCATCCACATCCAGATGCCCGGCCAAGGGCTTGGCCAGCTCCTTGTGGCTGCCGGTGACGATATTCACTACGCCAGCGGGCAGGTCCGAGGTGTCCAGTACCTGATAGAAATCCGTCGCGGACAAAGGCGCCACCTCGGACGGCACCAGAACACAGGTATTGCCCATGGCAACCGCCGGGGCCATGATCGAGACAAAGCCCAAGAGCGGCATCTCATCCGGGCACAGCGCGCCGATAACGCCCACCGGTTCATTCATCGCCAGCGCCACGGCGCGCATCGGCACCTGTTTGACCGACCCGTCATACTTGTCGGCCCAAGCCGCATGGGTGAGCAGCCGGTTGACCGCCGCCTCAACCTCTGCCGCGCCATCGCGCCCGGTCAGGTCCTTGATCCGGGCGGCAAATTCGCCTGCGCGGGCCGAAAGGTTTTCCCCGATGTAATAAAGGATCTGCGCCTTGTTATGCCCGGTTGCCTTGCCCCAGCCCTTGGCGGCATGCGCCGCCTCGACCGCATTCCGGACATCCTTGCGATTGCCAAGCCCGACATGGCCCAAAAGCTTGCCCTTGGCCGACCAGACCGCCTTGGAATAGCCCCCATCCGGCCGCGCCTGCTTGCCGCCGATGTACAGCTTTGCCGTGCGGTCAATCCCTTCGACCACAGCGCTCTCCGGGGTCGCAACAGCCTTGGGCGCGGCCAGAACCTTGGCCTTTCCGGCAGGTTTCAGATAGGCCATCAATCCTTCCCAACCGCCTTCGCGCCCGAACCCGCTTTCGCGCACCCCGCCAAAGCCCGCCGCCGCGTCGAAAAGGTTCGTCGCATTGACCCAGACCACGCCCGCCTTGACCTTGGGCGCCATGTCCAAGGCCAGATTGACGTTTTCCGTCCAGATGCTGGCGGCCAGCCCATAGCGGGTGTTGTTCGCCAGTTCCACCGCCTCGCCCGGCGTGCGGAAGGTCATGGACACCAGAACCGGGCCAAAGATTTCCTCCTGCATCAAGCGCGAGGCCGCATGCAGTCCGGTAATCAGCGTCGGCGGGTAGAAACAGCCCTCTGGCACGGCACAGGCCGCGTGATAAATCTCGCCGTCCGAACCCTCAACCATCCCCCTGATCGTGGCCAGTTGCACCGGATCGACAATCGCGCCCACATCAATGCACTTGTCCAAGGGATCGCCCATGCGAAGCCCGTCCATCCGCCGTTTCAGCTTGGCGTGGAACCGGTCGGCAATGCCTTCCTGCACCAAAAGCCGTGAGCCTGCGCAGCACACCTGCCCGCCGTTGAACCAGATGGCATCGACCAGCCCCTCAACCGCGCTGTCGATATCGGCATCATCAAAGACGATGTAGGGCGACTTGCCACCCAGCTCCAAGGTCAGCGCCTTGCCACTGCCCGCCGTGGCCGCGCGGATCATGCGACCGACAGATGTTGAGCCGGTAAAGGCAATCTTGTCGACCTCGGCTGAGACCAGCGCAGCCCCCGTATCCCCATCGCCCGTGACGATGTTCAGAACACCCTTCGGCAGCCCCGCCTCGCGGCTGATCTCGGCAAACAAAAGCGCCGTCAGCGGCGTGTATTCCGCAGGCTTCAACACCACCGTATTGCCCGCAGCCAAAGCCGGGGCCACCTTCCAGGCAAGCATCAAGAGCGGAAAGTTCCACGGGATCACCGCCCCGCAAACGCCCAAGGGCGACAGGCCCGGATGTTCGTTGCCCAAAAGCTGCGCCAAGCCCGCGTGATAATAAAAATGCCGTGCGACCAGTGGGATGTCGATATCGCGCGCCTCACGGATCGGCTTGCCATTGTCCAGCGTTTCCAGCACCGCGAACAGCCGGGAATGCTTTTGCACCAACCGCGCCAGCGCATAAAGCACCCGCGCCCGCGCCGCGCCCCCGGCCTTGGCCCATTTTCCCTGTGCCGCCCGCGCCGCCGCGACCGCCGACGCTACGTCGTCGCCCGATCCCTGCGACACCTCGGCCAAAACCTTCCCTGTCGCCGGGTTGCGGGTTTCAAACACCGCCCCCGGCACGGTGAAGGCCCCGTTGATCCAATGCCCAAACCGCCCCTGATGCCCGGCAATCCACGCCAATGCCTCGGCATGCCCTTCCGGCGCGGGGCCATAAGCCATGCTGTCGAAAATCTCGCGGACGGTGGTCATTCAAAGGGTCCTTTCGGCAAAAGGGATCGCTTGGGGCTGCCGTGCGCCTCCGGTGGGGGTATTTCGGACCAAGATGAAACACGGGCTTGGGTTCATCTTGGCTGAAATACCCCGGGGTGAGCCGCGGAACGCGGCGAGGGGCAGCGCCCTTTCTTGGCCCAGCCGGATCATTCAGCCCATCGCATGGCGGTTTGCCGCCGAATAATGGCCTGTCAGGTAATGATCGAGTTGGCGCTCGATATCGCCAAGGAGGCTGGAGGCGCCAAATCGCATCAGGTCGGGTTGCAGCCAGGGGTGGCCGAGTTCATCCTTCATCAAGGCCAGATACAACAGTGCATCCTTGGCCTTGGAAATCCCGCCTGCCGGTTTGAAGCCCACCTTGAAGCTGGTGCGGTCCTGATAGTCGCGGATGGCGCGGATCATGGTCAGTGTCACCGGCAGCGTGGCGTTCACAGCCTCTTTCCCGGTTGAAGTCTTGATGAAATCGGCCCCCGCCATCATGCAGACGAGGCTGGCGCGGGCGACGTTGCGCAGGGTCACAAGTTCGCCTGTCGCCAGAATGGCCTTTACATGGGCATCCCCGCAGGCCGCGCGCATCTCGCGCATTTCGTCGTACAGTGCGTGCCAATTTCCGGTCAGCACATGGCGGCGCGAGATCACGATGTCGATTTCCTTTGCCCCTGCCTTTACGCTTTCGCCGATTTCGGCGATCCGCAGGTGCCACGGCGACAGCCCCGCCGGAAAGCCGGTTGACACTGCCGCCACCGGGATAGTCGTGCCTTCCAGTGCGCGGACGGCGGTTTCCACCATGTCGTGATAGACGCAGACCGCGCCGACCGTCAGGTCGGGCTTGCCCAGGGCCTCCAGCATCTCGGCCCGCACCGGTTGCCGCGCCTTGGCACAAAGGCGTTTCACCCGACCCGCCGTGTCATCGCCCGAGAGCGTCGTAAGGTCGATCAGCGAGATCGCCTTCAAAAGCCAGGCCGCCTGGTATTCCTTCTTCACCGAACGCCGCCCGCCAAGCATGCCCGCGCGGCGTTCGATGGCGGAGGTGTTGGCCTGCACCGAGGCGACCCAGTCAAGGTCAAGCTCCATGCCCGGATTGCGGCTGTGCGCAAGTTGCGGCAGGAGGTTCGGTTGTCGGATCCGGGTTTCGGTCTGCATTGGAAGGGTGCCTCTTGCGGCCATGCTTGGACAAAGCCTGCCATGTGGCCCGATCTTCTGTCCAGCATCCGTGCCGGGCAAACCGGCGTTCCGTCAGATCGTCAGGTACCTTGGGCCAAACCTGCGCCGGACCCCGGCAATACCAATGGCGAACCAATTCCCCTCAGGCGTCGCGCTGGGCCGCATTCTGATCCAGCAGATAGCGCTGTGATAGCGGAATCGCCGCCGCGCCCAAGGATCGCGCCTGCGCCCCCACCGTGCCTTCGCGCAGAACAGGCGGGGTGATGCCAGAGAGGTCCAGCTTTTGCAGGGTGGCGGCGGTGCGGGCCGTCACCTCGGCCCGGATCGCAGGCGGCATCCAGCCGTCAATCAGCACCGCTTCGAGTTCCAGAAGGGTGGTGGCCGAAAGGATGGCCGAAGCCAGCCCTTCGGCCGCCTCAGTCAACCAGCGGTCAAGGATCGTATCGGACACGGTCCAGCGGTCGGGCTGTTCCCAAAGCTGGTCTGCGCTTTCCCCGGCTGCCTCCATCGCATCGGCGAGTGCGGCGAGCGAGGCGGCATCGAAAAGCCGCCGCATCCGCCCATCCGGCCCCGGCACCGGAATGGGGCCGACGCGTGCCGCATTGCCGGTGCGTCCAAGGAAAAGCTGGCCGTTCAGGACCAGACCGCCGCCGATGAAGGTGCCGAAATAGAAATACAGGAAATCGCGCGGCTTTTCCCCGGTTCCGAACACCAGTTCCGCCCCGCAGGCCGAGGTGGCGTCATTCTGCACATAGACCGGCATGCCGGTGATCGCGGCCAGATCGGCCTGAATGTCGGAATCGCGCCAGGCGTCCATTTCGGCCTGCGGTGCGCCAAGGGCCTGCACCCAGCTCCACAGTTGGAAGGGCATTGCCACCCCCATGCCGCTGACCCGGCCGCGCAGATCTGGCGCAAGGCCGGCCAAGAGACCCGGCAACGCCTTGCCCACAAAGGCGACGATTCCGCCGGGCGTCGGGTAGCGATAGGTGCGGCGGCGGGTGTCGCGCACCCGGCCCATGAAATCGACCAGCACCAGGTCAGTGGATCGCCGTCCGATCTTCAGCCCGAGAAACAGCGCGCCCTCGGGGTTCAGGTGCATCGGCACCGAAGGTTGGCCGATGCGCCCCCGAACCGGTTCACGGCGCAGCAAGAGCCCGTCCTGCTCCAAGGCGCGCATGATGACGCTGACCGTTTGCGCCGAAAGCCCGGTAATGCGGGCGAAAGCCCAAGGCCAATGGCGGTTTCTCGCCGCCCTTGCCGGCCCTCCCGGTGCGGGCAAATCCACCTTGGCCGCGGAACTGGTCGCGGCGCTGGGGCAAGGCGCCAAGGCGGTGCCGATGGATGGCTTTCACTATGACGATGCCGTGCTGACTGTCCGAGGTGCCCGCAACCGCAAAGGTGCGCCCGATACCTTTGACGTTGCAGGCTTCCGCCATCTCCTTCAGCGTCTGCGGGTAGAGCCCGAGGTGGCCATCCCGCTTTTTGACCGGGATCTGGAAATCAGCCGCGCCGGGGCCGACATTGTCACCCCCGCCGATCAGATCCTGATTGTCGAAGGCAATTACCTGCTTCTGAACGAAGCCCCATGGCCCGACCTTGCGCCGATGTTTGATCTGACGATCTGGATCAACGTCCCCGAGGCCGAGCTTGACCGCCGCCTTCTTGCCCGTTGGGCGCATTACGGCAAGACGCCCGCCGAAGCGCGGGCTTGGATCGACGGCAATGACATGCCCAACATCCGCCGGGTGGTGTCAGGCTCTCGCCCTGCCGATCTGGTGATCCGCCAAGGCTAAGCCCACCAGACACCAAGCCACCTTGCGCCAAAACCAAAGGTATGGAACGACAGGCCCATCCCGCCCTGCCTGTTCGGAGCCTTCCCATGTCCACCCTGACCAACCTGTTCGTCACGCCGCTTTATCGCGCCAAGTTGAACGATCTGGCCAAGAAAAAGGTGAATTACGAAGACCTGCGCGACACCTGCATCGCGATTGCCGAGGATGACGAGGCGGGTCAGGAATGGTGCGAGCGTGAGGGCTATCCGGGCTATACCTCCTATGCCTCGCTGGACGACCTGCCCTGGCGCGCGCCGATCTTTGCCGATCTGGAAAAGGCGTTGGACAAGCATGTGGCGGCGTTTTGCGACGCCTTGGGCTTTGACCTGCAGGGCAAAAAGCTGAAATGCAACGCCTTCTGGATCAACATTCTGCCCGAAGGCGGCACCCACTCCAGCCACATCCACCCCCATTCGGTGATTTCGGGCACGACCTATGTCCAGATGCCGGAAGGCACGTCAGCCCTGAAACTGGAAGACCCCCGCCACGCGATGATGATGCTGTCCCCCCTGCGGAAGAAAGACACCCCGCAGGAGCTGCAACCCTTTGTCTATGTGAAACCCGAGGTGGGCGAGCTTTTGTTGTGGGAAAGCTGGCTGCGGCACGAGGTGCCGATGAACATGAGCGAGGAAGAGCGGATTTCGGTGAGTTTCAATTACAACTAGGCGTGATTGAAAAGGTATAGATTCTATACTATATTGCCACATGAAGTTTGAGTTCGACGCAGCCAAGAGTGCCAGCAACAAAGAAAAGCACGGCATCGACTTTGTCGAAGCGCAGGCTTTGTGGCTGGATGATGTGATTGAGGTCGTTCTGTCGAAGGCCCAGATCACCACTGAGGCGCGGTTTCTTGCAATCGGCCTGATTGGGGGCAAGCACTGGACCGCAATCTGCACGTTTCGCGGAGAAACCGTCTGGATCATCTCGGTTCGGCGGGCACGAAAAGAGGAGGTGGGACATTATGAAGGCAAGTGAGGCCGCAAAGGCCCCCAAACCCATCACGGCTGAAGAACTTGATGAGATGTTCGACAATGGCGAGGATGTCTCTACCTACTTCGACTGGGCCAAGGCCCGCCGCCCCAATCAGGAAGCCCGCCGGGTGAACGTGGATTTCCCGGCTTGGATGGTCCAGGGGCTGGACAAGGAAGCTGGACGGCTGGGCGTCACCCGGCAGTCGCTGATCAAGATGTGGATTGCCGAGAAGCTTGGTTGATGTGGCAGCCGTGACCGTAATACAGCCCGCAGCTTGATCTTTGCGAGTTTGGACGTCTGGCAAGGGTTTTCCCGCTTGCCATCCTACCTCCACCCCCCTATACGGCGCTATCCGCGATCCCGGGGCGACTCGGAATCGTTGGTTTGTCATTGATCCGCCAGATCAACGGTAACCCTGAAATCACTTTGGGGGCCGTCTGGTGATTGTGAAAGGAAGAGGCGCATGAACGCCAAAGAACTGCACGGGAAAACCCCCGAAGCGCTGCGCGAGAATCTCGTGGTGCTGAAGAAGGAAGCCTTCAACCTGCGCTTCCAGGCCGCCACCAACCAGCTGGAAAACACCGCCCGCATGCGCGCTGTCCGTCGTGACGTCGCCCGCATCAAGACCGTGTTGAACCAAAAAGCTGCTGAAGCTGCGAAGTAAGGGGAACCGCCATGCCGAAACGTATCCTGCAGGGTGTTGTCACCTCGGACAAGAACGAACAGACCATCACCGTTCTGGTGGAACGTCGCTTCAAGCACCCGCTGCTGCAAAAGACCGTTCGTAAGTCGAAGAAATATCGTGCTCACGATGCGGAGAACAAGTTCAAGGTCGGTGACACCGTTCGCATTGAAGAATGCGCGCCGATTTCGAAAACCAAACGTTGGACGGTCGTTGTCGAGGTCTGAGGCCCCGAGAACGGTCGTCTTCCGTCAATCGAAACCCTGGGGCCAGTGTAGCGGTCCCCAAAGGTCGGGAGAAACCAAATGATCCAGATGCAAACGAATCTGGATGTGGCTGACAACTCCGGCGCACGCCGAGTGCAGTGCATCAAGGTTCTTGGCGGTTCTCACCGCCGTTATGCTTCGGTCGGTGACATCATCGTTGTTTCGGTGAAGGAAGCCATTCCGAAGGGCCGTGTGAAAAAAGGCGACGTCCGCAAGGCCGTGGTCGTTCGCACCGCAAAGGAAGTTCGCCGTGAAGACGGCACCTCCATCCGTTTTGACCGCAATGCCGCCGTCATCCTGAACAACCAGGGTGAACCCGTCGGCACCCGTATCTTCGGGCCGGTCGTGCGCGAACTGCGTGCCAAGAACTTCATGAAGATCATCTCGCTTGCGCCGGAGGTGCTGTAATGGCTGCGAAACTCCGTAAGGGCGACAAGGTTGTCGTGTTGACCGGCAAGGACAAGGGCAAGCAGGGTGAGATCACCACTGTGATGCCGTCCGAGAACAAGGCCGTGGTCGAAGGCGTCAACGTCGCGATCCGTCACACCAAGCAGTCCCAAGCCTCGCAGGGCGGCCGTCTGGCAAAAGCCATGCCGATCGACCTGTCGAACCTGGCGCTGATGGACAAGAACGGCAAGGCCACCCGCGTCGGCTTCCGCATGGAAGGCGACAAGAAGGTTCGCTTCGCCAAGACCACCGGGGAGGCCATCTGATGTTGGATCAAGCCAAATACACCCCGCGCGCCAAGGCCGACTATCAGGCCCGCATCCGCGCTGCCATGAAGGCCGAGTTCGGCTACAAGAACGACATGCAGATCCCCAAGCTGGACAAGATCGTCCTGAACATGGGTGTCGGCGAAGCCGTGAAGGACACCAAGAAGGTCAAGACCGCTGCGGAAGAACTCAGCGCGATTGCCGGCCAGAAGGCTGTCATCACCAAGGCCAAGAAGTCGATCGCCGGTTTCCGCGTTCGCGAGGAAATGCCGCTGGGCTGCAAGGTCACGCTGCGCGGCGACCGGATGTACGAATTCCTCGAGCGTCTGATCACGGTTGCTCTGCCCCGCGTCCGCGACTTCCGCGGCGTCAAGGGCACCTCGTTTGACGGCCGTGGCAACTATGCCATGGGCCTGAAAGAGCAAATCGTGTTCCCCGAGATCAACTTCGACAAGGTCGACGAGATCCTCGGCATGGACATCATCATCTGCACCACCGCAAAGACCGACGCGGAAGCCAAGGCGCTGTTGAAGCATTTCAACATGCCCTTCACGTCGTAAGCGCGAGGAACCGATACAATGGCAAAGAAATCCATGGTGAACCGCGAAGTGAAGCGCGCCGCCCTTGTGAAGCAGCACGCTTCCAAGCGCGCCGCCCTGAAAGCGGTGATCAACGACCAGTCCAAGCCGGTGGAAGAGCGCTTCAAGGCGACCTTGAAACTGGCCGAGATGCCCCGCAACTCGTCGGCGACGCGGATCCACAACCGCTGCCAGCTGACGGGCCGTCCGCATGCGTTCTATCGCAAGCTCAAACTCAGCCGCATCATGCTGCGTGAACTGGCCTCGTTCGGCCAGATCCCCGGCATGGTCAAGTCCAGCTGGTAAGGAGATCGCACAATGTCGATGAACGATCCTATTGGCGATATGCTGACCCGTATCCGCAACAGCCAGATGCGCGGCAAGTCCACCGTGACGACCCCCGCTTCGACCCTGCGCGCCCGTGTTCTGGACGTGCTGCTGTCGGAAGGCTACATCCGCGGCTATGAAAAGAAAGCCACGGCCAATGGCCAGGGCGAGTTTGAAATCAGCCTGAAGTACTACGAAGGCACCCCGGTGATCCGCGAAGTCAAGCGCGTGTCGAAGCCCGGCCGTCGTGTGTACATGGGCGTCAAGGATATCCCCTCGGTCCGCAATGGCATGGGTATCTCCATCGTCTCGACGCCCAAAGGCGTCATGTCGGATGCAAATGCGCGCGCAGCCAATGTTGGCGGCGAAGTGCTTTGCACCGTGTTCTAAGGAGGGTTGAATGTCTCGTATCGGCAAGAAACCCGTCGCCCTTGTCAAAGGCGTTTCGGCCAGCATTTCGGGCCAGACTGTCGAAGTCAAAGGCCCGAAGGGCACCCGCAGCTTCACCGCTGGCGACAACGTCACCCTGTCGATGGAAAATGACACCATCAAGGTGACGCCCCGTGGCACCTCGAAGATCGCGCGTCAGCAGTGGGGCATGACCCGCTCGATGATCGAAAATCTGGTGATCGGCGTCAGCACCGGCTTCAAGAAGGAAATGGAAATTCAGGGTGTGGGTTATCGCGCTGCGATGGCCAGCAATGTCCTGAAGCTCGCGCTCGGCTATAGCCACGAAGTGAACTTCGAGGTGCCGAAGGGCGTCACCGTGACCTCTCCGAAGCAGACCGAAATCGTTGTGGAAGGCATTGATCAGCAGCAGGTTGGTCAGGTCGCCGCGAACATCCGCGAATGGCGCAAGCCCGAGCCATACAAGGGCAAAGGCATCCGCTACAAGGACGAGTTCGTGTTCCGCAAGGAAGGCAAGAAGAAGTAAGGGGCGCAAAGATGGCGAACAACAAGAGAGAGCTGTTCCTCAAGCGCCGCATGCGCGTCCGGAACAAGATCAAGGCGATGGCCAATGGCCGTCTTCGCCTGTCCGTTCACCGCTCGTCGAAGAACATCAGCGTTCAGCTGATCGACGACATGAAGGGCATCACCGTTGCTGCAGCTTCGACCTTGGAAAAAGGTCTGGGCTTCGTCGGCAAGAACAACGTGGAAGCGGCGGCGAAGGTGGGTCTCACCATCGCCGAGCGCGCCAAGAAGGCCGGTGTCGAAGAGTGCTACTTCGACCGCGGCGGTTTCCTCTTTCACGGCAAGATCAAGGCTTTGGCCGATGCTGCCCGTGAAGGCGGCCTGAAGTTCTGAGGAGTTGAAAAATGGCAGAACGTGAAAACCGTCGTGAAGACCGTGGCCAGCGTGGCGGCGATCGTCGTGACAACCGTCCCGAGGAAACTCCGGAATTCGCTGACCGTCTGGTCGCGATCAACCGCGTTTCGAAAACCGTGAAGGGCGGCAAGCGCTTTGGCTTTGCAGCACTCGTCGTTGTCGGTGATCAGAAAGGTCGCGTCGGCTTCGGCAAGGGCAAGGCCAAGGAAGTGCCGGAAGCGATCCGCAAGGCAACGGAACAGGCCAAGCGCCAGATGATCCGCGTGCCGCTGAAGGACGCCCGCACCTTGCACCACGACATGGAAGGCCGTCATGGCGCCGGTAAAGTCGTGATGCGCTCGGCTGTGGCCGGTACCGGCATCATCGCCGGCGGCCCGATGCGCGCCGTCTTCGAAATGCTGGGTCTGCAGGACGTTGTTGCGAAGTCGATCGGCTCGCAGAACCCCTACAACATGATCCGTGCGACCATCGACGGTCTGAAGCAGGAAACCTCGCCCCGTCAGGTTGCGGCCCGCCGCAACAAGAAAGTGGCCGAGATCCTGGGCAAGTCCGCCGCTGAAACCGTGGAGGCCTGATCATGGCAGCGAAGAAAGCAGCGGCTGCGGCCGCCAAGAAGACCATCGTCGTCAAGCAGGTGGCCTCGGCCGCCCGCCGTCCGGCCGTGCAGACCGCGACCTTGAAAGGTCTGGGCCTGAACAAGCTGAACCGCACCCGTGAGCTGGAAGATACCCCTTCCATCCGCGGCATGGTCAACAAGATCAGCCACCTCGTTCAGATCATCGAAGAGCGTGAGTAAGCGTTTAGTGGGGTGAAACCCCACCCTACGGGTAACGCCCCTGCGGAAACGCGGGGGCGTTTGCTTTTTGCGTTGAATTCGGCATGGTTGGACAAATTCCATCGTCCAACGAGCCGCCATGATCGTCCGCACCCTTGCCTCCATCCTCAACACCGCCGCCCATGTGAAGGGTGAGGCCTTTGAAAGCCGCCGCATCCTTCTGGCTGCCGATGGCTTGGGCTATTCGCTGCATGATACGCTGTGCAAGGCGGGGACCGAGCAGCATCTGGAATACAAGAACCATGTCGAAACCAACTACGTCATCGAAGGCGTGGGCGAGGTGGTGAATGTCGCCACGGGTGAAACCTGGCCGCTTGGTCCCGGCACGGTCTATGTGCTGGATCACCACGAGGCGCATCTGTTGCGTGCCACCACCGACCTGCGGATCATCTGCGTGTTTACGCCTGCGCTGACGGGGCAGGAAAAACATGATGCCTCGGGCAGCTATCCTGCACCGGCGGCGGGGTGAACCCCGCCCTACGGGGCTTGATTGATTGGCGGGCGCCCTCTATACGCCCCCGGTGGACCTCTGGGCCATGAGAATCAACAAGACCTGTGGTGCGCTTCGCGCCACATAACCAACAAGAAACGCCGTGTTTGCCCCGCCGTCGCAGTGGGTGCAGTTCCGGCATAGGAGTTTGCGACATGAAATTGCATGAACTTTCCGACAACGAAGGCGCGGCCCGCAAGAAAAAGCGCGTGGCGCGTGGTCCGGGCTCTGGCAAGGGCAAGACCGCTGGCCGTGGTATCAAGGGCCAGAAATCCCGTTCGGGCGTCGCCATTGGCGGCTACGAAGGCGGCCAGATGCCGCTTTACCGTCGTCTGCCGAAGCGCGGCTTCAACAAGCCGAACGCCAACCAATACGCTGTCATCAACCTGGGCCTGATCGAAAAGTTCATCGGTCTGGGCAAGCTGGATGCCAAGGCGGAAATCACCGAGGACGTTCTGGTTGCCTCGGGCATCACCAAGTCCAAGCATGACGGCATCCGCGTGCTGAACAAGGGCGAGATCAAGACCGCCGTCAAGCTGGTCGTGACCGGCGCTTCGGCTGCCGCCATCGAGGCCGTCAAGGCCGCCGGTGGTTCGCTCACGGTTGCGCAAGCCGCGGAATAAGAGGTTGTGAGCGGTCAAAAGACCGCTTACATCATCCCACAAGTTTTCCCGCGCCGCCGACCGGAGAACGGTTTGGCGGCGCTGTGCATGAAAGAGACCCAATATGGCATCTGCTGCAGAGCAAATGGCGGCCAACCTTTCCTGGGGGGCCTTCAGCAAGGCGACGGATCTGCGTCAGCGCATTTTCTTCACCATCGGTTTGCTGATCGTCTATCGCCTTGGCACCTATATCCCGGTTCCCGGGATCGACGGTCAGGCCCTGCGCGATTTCATGGCCGAAGCGGGCGCCGGTCTGGGCGGGATCCTCAACATGTTCACTGGCGGCGCCATCAGCCGCATGGGGATCTTTGCCCTTGGCATCATGCCCTATATCTCGGCCTCGATCATCGTCCAGCTTTTGGCCTCTATGGTGCCAGCGCTTGAACAGATGAAGAAAGAAGGCGAGCAGGGCCGCAAGAAGATGAACCAGTGGACGCGCTATGGCACCGTAGCGCTGGCGCTGTTCCAGGGCTATGGCATCGCCATTTCGCTGCAAGCAGGCGGGCTGGCCCATACGCCCGGCGCCTTCTTCATCGCGGCCTGCGTCATCACGCTGGTCGGCGGCACCATGTTCCTGATGTGGCTGGGTGAACAGATCACCGCGCGCGGTATCGGCAATGGCATCTCGCTTATCATTTTCGTCGGCATCGTGGCCGAAATCCCGGCCGCCTTGGCGCAGTTCTTCAGCCAAGGCCGCGCAGGGGTCATTTCCACCCCGGTCATCATCGGCGTCTTGATCATGGTGGTTGTGGTCATCGCCGCCGTGGTCTTCATGGAACGCGCGCTGCGCAAGATCACCATCCAGTATCCCCGCCGTCAGGTGGGCATGAAGGTGTTCGACGGCGGCTCGTCGCATCTGCCGATCAAGGTGAACCCCTCGGGTGTGATCCCGGCGATCTTTGCCTCGTCGCTTTTGCTCTTGCCGATCACCATCTCGACCTTCTCGGGCGCTCAGACCGGCCCGATCATGTCGACGATCCTGGCCTACTTCGGTCCGGGCCAGCCGCTTTATCTGGCGTTCTTCATCGGCATGATCGTGTTCTTCTCGTATTTCTACACCCACAACGTCGCCTTCAAGGTCGAGGATGTGGCGCAGAACCTGCAGAATCAGAACGGCTTTATCCCCGGGATCCGCCCCGGCAAAAAGACCGAGGAATACCTTGAATACGTGGTGAACCGCGTTCTCGTGCTGGGCTCTGGCTATCTGGCGCTGATCTGCCTTCTGCCCGAAGTTCTGCGCGACCACTTCGCCATTCCCTTCTATTTCGGCGGCACCTCGGTTTTGATCGTGGTCTCGGTCACCATGGACACTATCAATCAGGCGCAGTCGCATCTTCTGGCCCATCAGTATGAAGGGCTGATCGAAAAGTCGAACCTGCGGGGCAAGAAGCGCACCCCAAAGGCCCCGACACGGCGCTAAGGGGGGCATATGGCCAACATCATCCTTCTGGGGCCGCCGGGGGCTGGCAAGGGCACACAGGCTGAACGGCTGGTTTCCGGGCGTGGCATGGTGCAACTGTCGACGGGCGACATGCTGCGCGAGGCCAAGACCAGCGGCACCGAGATGGGCCGCAAGGTGGCCGAGGTGATGGAAAAGGGCGGTCTTGTCACCGATGAGATCGTCATCGGCCTTATCGAGGAAAAGCTGGAAAAGGGCGCCCCCGGCGGCTTCATCTTTGACGGCTTTCCGCGCACGCTGAAACAGGCCGACGCGCTGGCCGATCTTCTGGCCAAACGTGGCCTGACGCTGGATGCGGTGATCGAGCTTGTGGTGGATGACAAGGCGCTGGTCGGCCGTATCGTGAACCGCGCGGATGAGGCGCGCGCGTCAGGTCAGCCCGTTCGCAAAGATGACACGCCCGAAGTCTTTGCCGTGCGGCTGCAGGAATACTACAAGAATACCGCCCCGCTGATCGGCTATTACTGGGCCAAGAAAAGCCTGGTGCAGATCGACGGCATGGCCGCGATGGATCAAGTTGCCGGCGCAATCGCGAAAGTTCTGGACCGCGCCTGAGATTCCTGCCCGCGCCGCTTGACGGCAGGGGGGAAAGCCCCTAAAGCACGGCGTCCCGACACGGAATCGTCCGTGGCTTGGGTTTCCCTTGATCGGGAAGATCGTTGTCGGGCCAAGACCCGGCTGTTGTGAAAAAAGGTTCTGGCACTACGGAACCGCAACCAAAAGGAAGATACGTTTGGCACGTATTGCTGGCGTGAACATCCCGACGCAAAAACGGGTTCCCATCTCTCTGCAGTATATCGCCGGCATCGGCCCGCATAACGCGGAAGCCATCTGTGCCGCGCTCAACATCGACCGCGCCCGTCGTGTCAACCAGTTGACCGACGCCGAAGTGCTGTCGATCCGCGAATACATCGACGCCAACTTCACCGTCGAAGGCGACCTGCGCCGCGAAGTGTCGATGAACATCAAGCGTCTGATGGACCTTGGCTGCTATCGCGGCCTGCGTCACCGCAAGGGCCTGCCGGTCCGTGGTCAGCGCACCCACACTAACGCGCGCACCCGCAAGGGCCCCGCAAAAGCCATCGCTGGCAAGAAGAAATAAGGGGTAGGCACAATGGCACGCGATACCAAAACCACCCGTATGAAGAAAAAAGAGCGCAAGAACATCGCCGCTGGCGTTGCTCATGTGAACTCGTCCTTCAACAACACCAAGATCCTGATCTCTGACGTTCAGGGCAACGCTATTTCCTGGTCGTCCTCGGGCACCATGGGCTTCAAGGGTTCGCGCAAGTCGACCCCGTACGCCGCCCAGATGGCCGCGGAAGATGCCGGCCGCAAGGCGCAGGAACATGGCGTCAAGACGCTGGAAGTCGAAGTGCAGGGCCCCGGCTCGGGCCGTGAATCGGCTCTGCGCGCTCTGGCTGCCGTGGGTTTCAACATCACCTCGATCCGTGATGTGACCCCGCTCGCCCACAACGGCTGCCGTCCGCCGAAGCGTCGCCGCGTCTAAAGCTATTTGAATTCAGTCGGGCCGTGCGGTTTCGCGCGGCCCGATTGTGTGATTCCAGATCCTCGGGCGCCCCCTGACTTTGGGACATGGGCAGGTGGCAAGAATGGAGGCGAAAGCATGATCCACAAGAATTGGCAGGAACTCATCAAGCCGCAGCAACTGGTCGTGAAGGCCGGTGCGGATGCTCAGCGCGTGGCGACCGTTATCGCCGAACCGCTGGAGCGTGGCTTTGGCCTGACGCTTGGCAACGCGCTGCGTCGCGTTCTGATGTCGTCGCTGCAAGGCGCGGCCATCACCAGCGTGCAGATCGACAACGTCCTGCACGAGTTTTCCAGCGTCGCGGGTGTGCGTGAAGACGTCACCGATATCGTGCTGAACCTGAAAGGCGTTCGCCTGAAAATGGACGTCGAAGGGCCGAAGCGCCTTTCGATTTCCTCCAAGGGCCCGGGCGTTGTCACCGCCGGCGACATCTCGGAAACCAATGGGATCGAGGTTCTGAACAAGGACCACGTGATCTGCCACCTTGACGATGGCGCCGATGTCTACATGGAACTGACGGTCAACACCGGCAAGGGCTATGTCTCGGCTGACAAGAACCGCCCGGAAGATGCGCCGATCGGTCTGATTCCGATCGACGCGATCTATTCGCCGGTCAAGAAAGTGTCGTACGAAGTGCAGCCGACCCGCGAAGGTCAGGTGCTGGACTATGACAAGCTGACCATGAAGATCGAAACCGATGGCTCGTTGACCCCAGATGATGCCGTGGCCTATGCCGCGCGCATCCTGCAGGACCAGCTGGGCGTGTTCGTCAACTTTGACGAGCCGGAATCGGCCAAGGCGGGCGAAGTGGATGCGGGTCTGGAATTCAACCCGCTGCTGCTGAAGAAGGTGGACGAGCTGGAGCTGTCGGTTCGTTCGGCCAACTGCCTGAAGAACGACAACATCGTCTATATCGGCGATCTGATCCAGAAAACCGAAGCCGAGATGCTGCGCACCCCGAACTTCGGCCGCAAGTCCTTGAACGAAATCAAGGAAGTGCTGTCGGGCATGGGCCTGCATCTGGGTATGGAAGTCGAAGACTGGCCGCCGGAAAACATCGAGGACCTGGCCAAGCGCTTCGAAGACCAGTTTTAAGGGGTAACCCCCCCACCCCCTCCCCACGGAGGGGGTGGGGGGGGGCCGAAAATGCCCGAAAAGTCGGGGAAACCATGGGCAATCCCGCCCCAACGACGCAGGTCCAACGCAGGCCTGCAACACAAAGTAAAACGCCAAGGAGACTACCATGCGTCACGCTCGCGGCTATCGCCGTTTGAACCGCACCCACGAACACCGCAAGGCGCTGTTCGCCAATATGGCCGGTTCGCTGATTGAACACGAACAGATCAAGACCACGCTTCCGAAAGCCAAGGAACTGCGTCCGATCGTTGAAAAGCTGATCACGCTGGCCAAGCGTGGCGACCTGCACGCCCGCCGTCAGGCTGCTGCCCAGCTCAAGCAGGACATGCATGTCGAGCGTCTGTTCGACGTGCTGGCTGCCCGTTACAAGGACCGTCAGGGTGGCTATGTGCGCATCCTGAAGGCCGGCTTCCGCTATGGCGACATGGCCCCGATGGCGATCATCGAATTCGTTGACCGCGATCCTTCGGCCAAGGGTGCCGCCGACCACGCCCGCACCGCCGCCGATGAGGCTGCCGAGGACTGAGATCCCCAAGGATCACGCCGCCCTTCAGGGCGACCCAAAAGGCTCGCTTATGCGGGCCTTTTTCAATTGTATCTTCCACTCAAAACACTCTAAGATAGAGCTAAATCAGCTTAAGGTTGTTATTGGTGGCAGTGTAACGGTATCAAGGACGGAGATATGGCACGTGCAATCGGTCTGGACATGGGATTGGCCCGACTGTCAGCACTTGCCCCGGCGGGCTATGCGCTTGGGCTGCATATTCGATTTGCCTCGGCACAAATCATGGTGAACACCTATGACCCTCGCTGGATCGATATCTATACAAGCTGGGGCTACATGCTGTGCGATCCGCTGGTATCCTGGGGCTTTGGCACCGAGGGCCTGGTGCGCTGGAGCGATCTTGACCATCCCGATCCGCATAACGTGATGGAACAGGCCAAGGCCTTTGGCCTGCTTTACGGCGTTGCGGTGTCGCATGTTCCGGTCAGTTCCCGCACGATAGGCGGTTTTGGCCGCAGCGACCGCGAGTTCACTTAAAGCGAAATGGCCGAGATTGCCGATATGGTCCGCGTCCTGCACCGCGAGACCGAGCCGCCTGAACGCCTGCCCAACGCTCAGGTCGAGGCGCTGCGGTTGATTGCCAAGGGCTATCGCTACTCTGAGGCAGCGCATCAGATCGGTATCTCGGAAAGCGCACTCAAGGCGCGTTTGCGCTCGGCGCGCGAACGCCTTTTGTGCCGCACCACTGCCGAAGCGATCCAGCGCGCGCTGGAAGCCAAGCTGCTTTAGCAGGCGCCCCGGCCGATTTTTGATTTTCAAACCGGCTGGAGGTTTTCATGCAGACGACGACATTATCCTTTGACAATATTCATGCCCATGGCACGCTTTTCACCAATGTCCTGAGGGCGCGGCACCAGTCCTTCATCGTGCAGCGCAAATGGAACCTGCCGCAGGTCGATGGAATGGAGTTCGACCAGTATGACACGCCCCAAAGCCGCTGGATCGCGGTGCATGAGGGAGGTCGCGTCCTGGCTGGCATCCGGTTGACCCTGACAACGGCGCGCTGTGGCATTTATAGCTACATGATCCGCGACGCCCAGGCGGGGCTTTTGGCGACGATCCCCGATACGCTGCTTTATGGCGAGGCGCCGGTTTCTCTGAAGGTCTGGGAATCAAGCCGCGTCTTCATCGCCCATGACGTTCCCTCCTGCCTGCGCAGCCGCGTCCAGCGTGATCTGATGACCGAGATGGTCAACACCGCCCAGATGCTGGGGGCCGAGCGGCTTTTGGGCCTGTGCCCGCAGGTCTGGGGCCGCTGGATGCGCCGCATCGGCTTTTGCACCGAAGTCGCTGGCCCCGAGATCGAGATCGACGGCGTGGTCAACCAGTGCGTTGCGATGCAGTGCAGCGCGACCCGGCACTAGCCCTGCCGGCGCGAAGACACGCCGTGATTGTTTCTGAAAACATGGTTAACGGCGCGGGAGCCAGCCGCAGCCCGGCGAAAAACGGCTTGAATTCCGGTTTTTCTCGGTTCTGCAAGGTCTTGCTCGGCGTCGTTTCCCTAAAGTTTGATTCAGTTCTCGTGCATTTGCCGGGCGCAATCTAAAATTGCTGCAGAATCGCCACATAGCGAAAAAGACATGTCTGTTAAGCTTGGTATGGAAGTTGAGTTGCACCAATTGGCTCTGCTGGCCCCGGCCGGCTATTCCATCGGGCTGCACATCCGCTTTACCGCGCCGCTGTTCATGTTCCAGACCTAAGATCCGGTCTGGCTCGATCATTACACCGAGAACGGATATGTCCTGCGCGACCCGATGGTCGCCTAGGGGTTTTCGACGACTGGCACCATCCGTTGGAGCGACCCCTCGCTGCCCGATCCGTTCGGCCTGTTCAAGAAGGCCAAGGCCTATGGCCTGAGCTATGGCGCGACCGTGGCTTGCGGCCCGATCAAGTCACGCACCATTGCCTCTTTCGCCCGATCTGACCGCGAGTTCTCCGATCACGAAATTGCCACCGCTGCCGCCATCGTGCATCGGCTGCATGACATGACCGAACCGCCGGAAGAGCTGACAAAGGCCCAGATCGAAGCGCTCAAATGCATTGCCGGGGGGGACCGGATCGCAGCGGCTGCGGCCAAACCGGGGATATCGGAAAGCGCGTTCAAGGCGAGGATCACCTCGGCGCGCATCCGGCTCATGGCGCGCACGACGGCCGAGGCGATCCAGCGGGCAAAGGATTATCGCCTGATGTAATCAAGACCCCTCCTGCAAGGTTTGATTGCCATCCAACCTGATAGGAGCTGCCATGCTGACCACAACGCTTTCTTTTGCCAATTTGCACAACCATGGCGAGTTGTTTGCGAACATGTTGCGCGCGAGGCGTGATCTGTTCATCGTGCACAACAAATGGAACCTGCCCGAGGCGCTGGGTATGGAATACGACCAGTATTACACTCCGGCCAGCCGCTGGGTGGTGGTGCATGACGGCGAGGGCAAGGTTCTGGCGGGCAATCGCCTGACGCCCACCACCACGCGCTGCGGCATCTACAGCTACATGATCCGCGACGCCCAGCGCGGGCTTCTCGACACCATCCCGGCCCATCTTCTGCATGATGAAGCGCCAGTCGCCGACCATATCTGGGAAAGCTCGCGCCTGTTTGTCAGCCATGATGTGCCCTCTTCCATCCGCCGCCGCGTGCATGCTCAGCTGATCGCGCAGCTGGGCGAAACTGTCCGCGGGCTTGGGGCCACCCATTGCCTGACGCTTCTGGCCGCCACATGGCCGCGCTGGGCCGACCGGGTGGGTGTCAAGATGAAGGCCATGGGCCCGGTGATGGAAATCGACGGGATCGAGAACCAGGTTGTCCTGATGGACTTCAGCCAGACCATGCATTGACGGCAGGGCTTTCCCCGACCGACGTCCGGGCGTAGTCTGGGCGTCATGGCTGATCTTTTCGACACCGCCGCTGCCCAACCTGCCCCAGACGCGCCGCGCCCGCTGGCCGATCGGCTGCGCCCGCGCAGCCTGTCCGAGGTCATCGGCCAGGAACATGTGTTGGGGGCAGAGGGGCCCTTGGGCGCGATGCTGGCCGCGCGGTCCTTGTCCTCGCTGATCCTGTGGGGGCCACCTGGCGTGGGCAAGACCACCATCGCGCGGCTTCTGGCGACGGAAACCGATCTGGCCTTCGTGCAGATTTCGGCGATCTTCACTGGCGTGCCAGAGCTGAGAAAGGTCTTTGAAACTGCGAAGATAAGGTGCGCGAACGGGCAAGGCACACTTCTGTTCGTCGATGAAATTCACCGCTTCAACAAGGCGCAGCAGGACGGGTTCCTGCCGCATATGGAAGATGGCACGATCCTTCTCGTCGGTGCCACCACCGAAAACCCCTCGTTCGAACTCAACGCCGCGCTTCTCAGTCGTGCTCAGGTGATCGTGCTGGAACGGCTGTCGCTGACCGATCTGGAACGTCTGACGCAACGCGCCGAAAAGGAACTTGGCCGCGCGCTGCCGCTGACCGGCGAGGCACGCGAGGCGATGATCGAAATGGCCGACGGCGATGGCCGCGCCTGCCTGAACCTGATCGAACAGGTGGCGGCCTGGAAGGCCGACAAACCGATGACGCGTGAAGAGCTCGCCCGCCGCCTGATGCGCAGGGCCGCAAGATATGACAAGTCGGGCGAAGAGCATTACAACCTCATCAGTGCCCTGCACAAATCGGTGCGCGGTTCCGATCCGGACGCGGCCCTTTATTGGTTCGCCCGGATGCTTGAGGGGGGCGAGGACCCACGATTTCTGGCCCGCCGCCTGACCCGCATGGCGGTCGAGGATATCGGGCTGGCCGATCCGCAGGCCCAGGCCGTCTGCCTTGACAGCTGGCAGACCTATGAACGTCTGGGCAGCCCCGAGGGCGAGCTGGCGCTCGCCAATGCGGTCGTCTATCTCGCGCTCGCCCCGAAATCGAACGGGGTCTACACCGCCTACAAGGCCGCCCGCGCCTCTGCCCGCGAAACCGGCAGCCTGATGCCGCCCCGCCATATCCTGAATGCGCCAACGAAACTCATGAAAGAGATCGGCTATGGCACGGGCTACGCCTATGACCACGACGCCGAGGATGGGTTTTCGGGGCAGAACTACTTCCCCGAGGGCATGAGACGCCCGGTCTTCTACGCCCCGCCCGAACGCGGCTTTGAACGCGAGTTGAAAAAGCGGATCGACTATTTCACCAGATTGCGCGCCAAACGGGATGGCTGAACACTGGGGTTCATCTTGGCCCAAATACCCCCCGCGGAGCGCCTTTGGCCTGCGACAGAAGCCTCCGGCGGGGGTATTTTTGCCAAGATGAACGCGAAGAGTGCGCATCGCGCGACGACGAGCGGCGGTTGACAAAAGCCGCGCCCGCGCCCAAGGAAACCGCATGTTCTGGACGCTTTCTCAGGTTGCTTTGGGCGGGGCCATTGGCTCGGTCCTGCGCTATCTCACCGTGGCCGCCTTTGGCGCGCCCTGGGCGGTGGCGGCTGTCAATGTGGTGGGCAGCTTTGCCATGGGCGTCCTCTTTGTTGCCCTCACCAGCCGCGCGCAGATCTCGCCCTTCCTGATGACGGGTGTTCTGGGCGGCTTTACCACCTTTTCCGCTTTTTCGCTGGATGCTCTCAGGCTCTGGCAATCCGGTCAGACCACGCAGGCGGTGTTTTACATTGCCCTTTCGGTTGGCCTTTCCCTTTTCGCCGTCGCCCTTGGCGCGGCCCTTGCCAAAGGAGCGCTGACATGAGCGGCGTGAAACTTCTGACGGTCGCGACAGATGAGGGCGAGCAGCGGCTGGACAAGTGGTTCAAGCGGCGCTTTCCGCAGATCAGCCAGGGCCATGTCGAAAAGATGTGTCGCACCGGGCAGATCCGTATCGACTCCGCCCGCGCCAAACCCTCGGACCGGGTGGCGCCCGGCATGGTCATCCGCGTGCCGCCCTTGCCCGATGCCGAGGCGCTGAGCCGTCCCTATGAAGCTCGGGTCAGCCAAAGCGACGCCAAGATGATTCAGGATGCGGTCTTGTGGAAGGATGAGCATATCATCATCCTGAACAAGCCCGCCGGGTTGCCGTCTCAGGGCGGATCGGGGCAGGGGGACCGGCATGTTGACGGTCTGACCGAGGCGTTGAAGTTCGGCTACAAGGACCGTCCCAAGCTGGTACATCGGCTGGACAAGGATACCTCGGGCGTTCTGATGCTGGCGCGCACCGACCGGGTGGCGCGGGCCTTGTCCGAGGCGCTTCGCAACCATCATACCCGCAAGATCTATTGGGCTTTGGTTGCCGGTGTGCCGAACCCGCGGTCAGGGAGCATCAAATATGGTCTGATGAAGGCACCCGGCCACGGTCGGGGCGGCGAGGGTGAGAAGATGCAATGCGTCCACCCCGCGAAGATGGCCGATTATCCGGATGCCAAGCGCGCCCATACGGACTTTTTCACGCTGTGGTTTCTGGGCACGCGCATGTCCTGGATGGCGCTGGAGCCGATCACTGGGCGCACCCATCAATTGCGTGCGCATATGGCCGAACTGGGACACCCGATCATTGGCGATGGCAAGTACGGCGGTTCGACCTCGGAAAATCTCGGCGACGGCTGGGGCGCGGGTCTGGGCGGGGAGATCAGCCGCAAGCTGCACCTGCACGCGCGCAGCCTGACCATCCAGCATCCGATCACCAAAGAGACGCTGACCTTTGTCGCGCCCTTGCCCGATCACATGGCCAAGACCTGGAAGCTTTTGGACTGGAAGGAGAACGACGTGCCCGCTGATCCTTTCGAGTGGCGCAAATGAGTGGCTGGAAGGCCAAGAGATTCTGGAAAACCGCCACGGCCGAGCCCTGCGAGGGCGGTTTCACCGTGCGGCTGGATGGGCGGGCGGTGAAAACTCCGGCCAAGGCAGCCTTTGTGGTGCCGACCCTTGCCTTGGCCGAGGCTGCGGCCCGCGAGTGGGACGCGCAAGAGGGTGCCGTCAAGCCCGAGACCATGCCCGTTACCCGCGCGGCCAATTCCGCCATCGACAAGCTTGGCCAACAGCGCGACGAGGTGGTCGGGTTGCTGGCCGCCTATGGGGCGAGCGATCTTCTGTGTTACCGCGCCACCGGGCCCGAGGGCCTGATCGCGCGTCAGGCCGCCGGTTGGGACCCATGGCTGGGCTGGTCTGCGACGGATCTGGACGCGCCTTTGCAGGTGACAGCGGGCATCGTTCCAATTGCGCAACCGGACGAAAGCCTGATCCGGCTGAGGGCCGCGGTCGATGCTTTCGATCCGTTTCGGCTGGCTGCCTTTCACGACATGGTGGCCATCACCGGCTCGTTGATCCTGGCGCTGGCCGTTACCCGTGGGCGGCTTTCGGCGGCCGAAGCCTTTGATCTGAGCCGAATCGATGAGAGCTGGCAGGCCGAATTCTGGGGGGTCGACGAGGACGCCGCCGCGCTTGAGGCCGGCAAACGGCAGGCGCTTCTGGAAGCCGAACGTTTCTACGCATTGTGCCTGTAACAATCTTGCGCAATCCAGCGGCCGCTCTTTCGGCATTGTGCGCGATACAATCGTCATTCAGCCGGTCAGAACGAAGCGCTCCGTTTTAGCGGATGTTTTTCTTGACCTTGGCCAAGACCGTGACAGATGATGCCCGACACTGGCACCTCAGGCGCCACCCAGAACCCGCATCTGTCGGCAAGACAGGGCGTAAACCCCTGCCCCTTGGGGCAGATCCACAGGAAGAGGTAAGAATGAAAAAATCCGTGTTCCTCGGCACCCTCGCCGCAACCACCGTTCTGACCGGCGCTGCCTTTGCCGGCACGCTGGACGACGTGAAAGCGCGTGGCGAGCTGATCTGCGGCGCGAACCCCGGTCTGACCGGCTTTGCCGCCCCTGACGCCAATGGCGTGTACCAGGGCTTTGACGCTTCACTTTGCAAGGCCATTGCTGCAGCCGTTCTGGGTGACCCGAACAAGGTCAAGTTTGTCCCGCTGACCTCGGAAACCCGCTTTACCGCGCTGGCTTCGGGCGAAGTTGACGTTCTGATCCGCAACTCGACCTGGACCTATTCGCGCGATCATGACCTCAAGCTCGATTTCGTTGCCGTGAACTACTACGACGGTCAGGGCTTCATGGTGAAGAAAGATCTTGGCGTTTCCTCGGCCAAAGAGCTTGATGGCGCGACCGTCTGCATCCAGACCGGTACCACCACCGAACTGAACCTCGCTGACTTCTTCAAGCAGAACAACAGCACCTATACCCCGGTGACCGTTGCCGACGACGCCGAAGCTCAGCGGAACTACCTCGCGGGCACCTGCGACGCCTTCACCACCGACGCCTCGGGCCTTGCCGCGTCGCGTTCGTCCTTCCCGGATCCGGAAAACCACATCATCCTGCCGGAAATCATCTCGAAAGAGCCGCTCGGCCCGGTCGTTCGCCATGGCGACAACCAGTGGGGCGACGTGGTGCGCTGGACCTTCAATGCGCTTCTGATCGCGGAAGAAAAGGGTATCACAAAGGCCAACCTGGCCGAAGTTGAAGCCTCGACCACCGATCCGGAAGTCAAGCGTCTTCTGGGCCTTGAGGGTGACTTCGGTGTGATGGCTGGCCTTGATAACGCCGCCTTCAAGAACGCCATCCTGGCCAATGGCAACTATGGCGAAATCTTCGAAGCGAACATCGGCGCCTCGACCCCGATCGGTCTGGCCCGTGGCCTGAACGCGCTGTGGACCCAGGGCGGCCTGCAGTACGCGGCTCCGTTCCGGTAATCACCGATCTCGGGCGCACCCCCTGACCGGGGTGCGCCCTTTTTTCTTTAGCCTAATCGTTTTGACCATTGTACATGATCCAGACAGGCCGCACCAAGACGGCCGCCGGTCGGCACAGGGGGTATAATGTCACTTGCAAGCGAAGCGCCGAAAGAATCCTTTCGGCTTTCCATGCTTATCTATGACACGCGCTACAGATCCTACACGATCCAGGTGGCCGTTCTTGTCCTGCTTTTGGCCTTTCTGGGCTGGATGACTGACAACACCATCAAGAACCTTGCGGAACGTGGCAAGGACATCAATTTCAACTTCCTGTGGCAGCGCGCTGGCTATGATATTGACCAGCAACTGATCCCCTACACCAATGACAGCACCCATGGCCGCGCCGCCATCATCGGCCTTCTGAATACGCTTCTGATTGCCTTCATCGGCTGCATCTTTGCCACCATCGTCGGTGTTATCGCGGGTGTGCTGCGCCTGTCGAAGAACTGGCTCGTGGCCCGCCTGATGACCGTCTATGTCGAGATTTTCCGCAACGTGCCTTTGGTCTTATGGATCATCCTGATCTTCGTGGTCTTTACCGAGACCTATCCCCAGCCGCGCGATTTCCGTCTGACCGACGAAATGGTCGCCGCCGGTGAAGAGCCGAAGGAATCCATGATCCTTGGTGCCATCGCCATCACCAACCGTGGGTCGAACATCCCCGGTCCGATGCTGGACCGCCCGCTGCCCACGATCGAGATCGCCACCGTGCCGATCAGCCTTTCGGCCGTGGCCTTTCTGGTCGTGGTCGCAGGCTCGGTCCTGGTCAATCGCCGAATTCTGGCGCGGGCCAAGGCCATTCAGGAAGATACCGGCCTTCGCCCCACCACCTGGTGGCAATCACTTCTGGTGCTTTTTGCCCCGGCGATTGCGCTCTTGATGGCCATGGGCTTTCACCTGGAATACCCAGAGATCAAGGGGTTCAACTTTACCGGCGGGATTGCGGTCAACCATTCGTTCACCGCGCTTCTGGTGGCGCTGATCCTGTATACCGGCGCCTTCATCGCCGAAATCGTGCGCGGCGGTATCCTTGCCATTTCCCGTGGCCAAACCGAAGCCGCCTATGCGCTGGGCCTGCGTCCTGGCCGCACGATGAACCTTGTGATCCTGCCGCAGGCCCTGCGCGTGATCATCCCGCCCCTGATCAGCCAATTCTTGAACCTGACCAAGAATACCTCGCTCGGGATCGCCGTGTCTTACCTTGACCTGCGCGGTACGCTGGGCGGCATCACCATGAACCAGACCGGGCGCGAGATGGAATGCATGCTCTTGATGATGGGCATCTATCTGACGATCAGCCTGCTGATTTCGTCCTTGATGAACATCTACAACAATTCCGTAAAGCTGAAGGAGCGCTGAGATGCCCGATACCGCATTCGTCCGCTCCGAGATGCTGCCGCAACAAGCCCCGCCCATCACCGAGCGTGGCGCAGTGAAATGGCTGCGCGAGAACCTGTTCTCCTCGCCGTTCAACACAGTCTTGACCCTGATCGGCCTTGCCGTCGTGTTCTTTCTGGCGCAGGCCGCGCTGCCCTGGCTGATGAACAGCGTCTGGAATGCAACCTCGTTGAAAGAGTGCCGCGAGATCGTCTGGGCCAGCGCCGGGCCCGAGGCCACCGGGGCCTGCTGGGCCTTGATCCGCGAACGCTGGCACCAGTTCCTTTTTGGCTTCTACCCGGCCGATCTTTACTGGCGTCCGGTTCTGGCGCTGGGGCTTTTACTGATTTCGCTGGCGCCCGTGCTTTACTATGGCCTGCGCAAGGCCAGCGTGACGCTGGTGGGAACCGTGGCCGCGCTGACGCTGATAGCCCTTGCGATGCTGGATCATGATCCGACCCATCTGGTGATCTTTGCCCTTGGGCTCGGCGGTCTGACCGCCACGGCATGGGTGGCACCGAAACGGCTGCTGGTTCTGACCGTGATCTACCCGCTTCTGGGCTTCTGGCTTTTGTGGGGGGGCTCGGTCTGGGCGCCGGTCGGGGTTGCCATCGGCTTTGCCCTTCTGGTGGCCGTCTATCTGGCGACCAAGTCCTATCTGGGCGTCGTCGTGGCGACCGGCGCGGGCTTTGTGGTTGCTGCGATCTGGTGGCTTGCGGTGCAGACCAGCGTCACCACAGGGCTTGAGGCCGCCATGCCCTTGGGCATGCAGGCCATCACCTCTGACCAATTCGGGGGGTTCCTTCTGGCCTTTGTGATCGGGGTCACCGCAATCGGGGCTTCGCTGCCGATCGGCATCCTGCTGGCGCTGGGTCGCCAGTCGGACATGCTGCTGATCAAGACCCTCTGCGTCGGCTTCATCGAGTTTGTGCGCGGCGTGCCGCTGATCACGGTTCTTTTCACCGCAACCCTGCTCTTGGGCTATTTCCTGCCGCCGCAAACCAACTTTGACGTTGTCTTGCGGGTCATCATTCTGGTGACCTTCTTCTCGGCCGCCTATCTGGCCGAGGTGATCCGCGGCGGCCTCGCCGCGCTGCCCAAGGGCCAGTATGAGGCCGCTGATGCGCTGGGCCTTGACTACTGGCAGGCGCAGCGGCTGATCGTGATGCCGCAGGCGCTCAAAGTGTCGATCCCCGGCATCGTCTCGACCTTCATCGGCCTGTTCAAGGATACCACGCTGGTGGCCTTTGTCGGCCTGATGGACCCCTTGAAAGGCGTTACCACCATCGTGCGGGCCGACACCGCATGGAAGGGCATCTACTGGGAGCCCTACATCTTTGTCGGCGCGATCTTCTTTGCCGTCTGCTTCGGGATGTCCAGATATTCGATGTATCTGGAACAGAAGCTGAAAACCGATCACCGTTAAGGAGCCTTGACCATGGCAGAAGCAACCAAACAGATGCAGGTCTCGGACGAGGTCGCCATCCAGATCACCGGCATGAACAAGTGGTACGGTCAGTTCCACGTGCTGCGCGACATCAACATGACCGTCAATCGCGGCGAACGGATCGTGATCTGCGGCCCCTCGGGCTCGGGCAAGTCAACGCTGATCCGCTGCATCAACCGGTTGGAAGAACACCAATCCGGCCATATCGTGGTGGACGGGACCGAGCTGACCAATGACCTGAAGAACATTGACAAGGTTCGGTCCGAGGTCGGGATGGTGTTCCAGCACTTCAACCTTTTCCCGCATCTGACGATCCTGGAAAACTGCACGCTGGCGCCGATCTGGGTTCGCAAGACCCCAAAACGCGAGGCGGAAGAAATCGCGATGCATTTCCTGCACAAGGTGAAGATCCCCGAACAGGCCCATAAATACCCGGGACAGTTGTCGGGCGGTCAGCAGCAGCGCGTCGCAATCGCGCGGTCCTTGTGCATGAAGCCGCGGATCATGCTGTTTGACGAACCGACCTCGGCCTTGGACCCCGAGATGATCAAAGAGGTGCTCGACACCATGATCGCCTTGGCCGAAGAGGGGATGACCATGCTTTGCGTCACGCATGAGATGGGCTTTGCCCAGGCCGTGGCGAACCGCGTGGTGTTCATGGACCAGGGCCAGATCGTCGAACAGAATGCGCCGAAAGAGTTCTTCTCGAACCCGCAAAGCGACCGGACGAAGCTGTTCCTAAGCCAGATCCTTGGCCACTGACACTCCTCGTCGCCTTCGGCGCTCGTCGTCCGACGAGAAGCCGAAGGTGCCCGAGGAGGCTTAGGCTTCGATCTCGCGCGGGACGATGAAATCGACCGTGACGCCCTGGCCAAAGCTGGCCTCGGCCCAGGTTTCAACGGCGAAATCCACCACCAGCGTGGCCCCGGTCGGATATTTCCGAAACTCTGGGCTGGCCGGGGTTTTCGAAACAAGTCGATGGGCAAACTCGGCAATGCCGGGGTTATGGCCGATCATCATCACGGTGTCCGTCGTGGCGTGGCGCAAGACCGCCAGCATCACATCGGGGCCCGCATGATAAAGCGCGGGCTTCAGTTCCAGCACCGGGGCGCCGGGCAGGGCGGGCGCGATGCCGGAAAACGTGGCGCGTGTGCGCACGGCATCCGAACAAAGCACCTCATCCGGCACATAGCCGCGCGAGGCCAGCCACTGGCCCAGATCGGCCGCCGCCGCCTTGCCACGCTCGTTTAGCGGGCGGTCGTGGTCGCTCATCAGCGGGTCGTCCCAGCTGGATTTCGCGTGCCGCGTCAGGATCAGGCGCTTCATTTGTGGAACTGCCTCATGTGATAGGCCGACTGTTCTGGCATCCTTGCATAGGCTTGGGCCAACGGGCAAGCGCGGCGCACGAGGCAGCCGGAATTCATGCAATCCTGCCCAGAGCTTGCAAGCCAGTCATGGCAGGCGGGCACGTCATAGCCCGCTGCCCCAAGGGCCGCCGCCGGGCAAGCGGCAAGGCAGGGCGCGGCACAGCTTTCGCAGGGCTTGACGACCGCAGGCGGCACCGCGATGCGCTCTTTCAGCGCCAAGGCCCCGCGAAAGCTGACCATCAGCCCTTGGCTGGCATGCACCAAAAGCCGCACCGGGCTGTCCCAGACCCGTCCAGTGCGCAGCGCCCATTGATAGAAGGGATGATAGGGCGGACCGCCAAAGGGAAACAGCGCCTTGGCCCCCAGATCGCAGGCAATTCTGCCGATCACCCGGCGCGACCATCGGTCAACCGGGTCTGGCGCGCCGTCCCATTCCGGCTGGGCCTGCAGATGCGGCCAGAACCCCGGCTCTTTCGGCCCGACCATCAGCAAGGTCCGGGTGCCGGGCGGCAGCGCCGAATCTTCTTCGGCGTGAAACCCGCCAAGGATCTCCAGCTGATGCGCCGCCAGCCGGGTTGCTATTTCCGAAAGGGCAGCGTCAGCGTCCAAGCCAGCCCCGAGGGTCTTTCGTCCTGCCATTCCAGCCCCACTGTCATCTTGTCATGCCCTGCCTCAGGCATAGGCCGATAGGTGCGAAACATCCTGTCCCAAACCGACAAGGCAAAGCCGTAATTGCTGTCATGCTCATGGCGATGAATCGAGTGATGCACCCGGTACATGTCGGGCGTCACAAAGACCAGCCGCACCACCCGGTCAAGCCATAGCGGCAGCCGCAGGTTGGAATGGTTGAACATCGCTGTGCCGTTCAGGATGATTTCAAACAGCAGCACCGCCAGCGCCGCCGGGCCCAAAAGATAGACCAGCCCGATTTTCAGCATCATCGACGCCAAAATCTCCACCGGATGAAAGCGGAGCGCCGTGGTGACGTCGAAATCGCGGTCGGCATGGTGGACCCGGTGAAACCGCCACAGGATTGGCACCTTATGGGTCACCAGATGCTGCGCCCAGATCGCCAGATCAAGGATCAGGATCGCCAGCATGACTTCAAGCCACAGGGGCCAGTCCAGCGCGTTGAACAGCCCCCAACCCATGCGCCCCGCATCCAGCGCTGCGCCAACGGCCAGCAAAGGCAGGGCGATGGCAAGGGCGCGCAGGGCAAGCGTGTCAAGAATCATAATCGACAGATTGGTGAACCAGCGCGCACCGCGCGGTTGACTGCGGGCCCGGCGCGGGGCCAGTGCCTCAAGCGTTGCAAAGAAGGCGAAGAGCCCCGCAAAGACCCCAAGCCGCCAAAGCAGATCGTGTTCCATCACCCCTCACATTCCGTCTTTTGAACGTAAGGGCGCGATGGGCAAATTGCTAGCGCTTCACATGCGGTTTGATGCGCGGCTCGGTGGATCGGATCTGGCTGCCCGCGCCGTGGTCGGTGAACAGTTCCAGCAGGCAGGCATTTGGCACCTTGCCGTCCAGAATGGTGACCGCGCGCGTGCCCTTTTCCAAGGCCATCAGCGCGGTTTCGGTTTTCGGAATCATCCCGCCCGAAATTACCCCGTCACGCGTCATCTGACGGATTTCCTCGGGTGTGATCTGGGTCATTACCTGACCCGAGGCATCCTTGACCCCCGGCACGTCGGTCAGCAAAAGCAGGCGATCCGCCTGCAACGCCCCGGCAATCGCCCCAGCCGCCGTGTCGCCATTGACGTTGAAGGTCTCATTGTCGGCCATGCCGGTACCGACCGGCGCGATCACCGGAATGATCCCTGCCTTGTAAAGATCGCGCAGCACCTGCACGTTCATCTCGATGGGGCGGCCGACATAGCCAAGTTCCGGATCATCGGCCTCGCAGACCATCAGATCATCGTCCTTGCCCGAAATCCCCACCGCGCGGCCGCCTGCATCCATGATCGCCTGCACGATCCGCTTGTTGACCAGACCCGACAGGATCATCTCGACCACCTGCACCGTGGCCTTGTCGGTCACCCGCTTGCCGCGCACGAATTCCGACTTGATCCCGAGCTTGGTCAGCATGTCGTTGATCATCGGCCCGCCGCCATGCACCACGACCGGGTTCACCCCCACCTGCCGCATCAGCACGATATCGCGGGCAAATTCGGCCATCGCCGCATCGTCGCCCATGGCATTGCCGCCGAACTTGACCACCACAACCGCGCCATCAAACCGTTGCAGATAGGGCAGGGCCTCGGACAGCATCTTGGCTGTGGTCTTGGCATCCTGGGCGGTCAGGGTCTGTTTTTGCATGGCGGCCTCCGGTGTTTTCCGCCCCATAAGGCTTTTGTCCCCCACTGCCAAGCGGCGATTGGCCCCTATCTTGCCCCCAGCCATCTTGCGCATGGCGCGCATTGGCCTAAGGTCGGCGCCAAAATGGAGGTCACTGTGACGGACCAGAAAACCCTGCTTCTGACCGGCGCATCGCGCGGCATCGGCCATGCCACGGTCAAACGCTTTGAGCGCGAGGGCTGGCGCGTGCTGACCTGTTCCCGGCAGCCCTTCGATCCGCGTTGCCCCTGGCCGAATGGCGAGGCCAACCATGTGCAGATTGATTTGGCCAGCCCCGACAAGACCATCACCGCGCTGGAAGGCATCAAGAAAACGCTGGGGGGTAAGCTGCACGCGCTGGTGAACAATGCCGGGATCAGCCCGAAAGGTCCGGGCGGCAGCCGGTTGAACACGCTGGAAACCGACCTGCGCACCTGGGGGCAGGTATTTCACGTCAATTTCTTCGCCTCGATCATCCTCGCGCGCGGTCTGCAGGATGAGCTGTCGGCCGCCAAGGGCTCGGTCGTCAATGTCACCTCTATTGCGGGAAGCCGCGTGCATCCGTTTGCCGGGGCGGCCTATGCCACGTCAAAAGCCGCCCTTGCCGCGCTGACGCGTGAAATGGCCCATGATTTCGGCCCGATGGGCGTGCGCGTCAATGCCATCGCCCCGGGCGAGATCGAAACGGCCATCCTGTCGCCGGGCACGGAAAAGATCGTTGAGCAGCTGCCCATGCGCCGACTGGGCCAGCCGTCGGAAGTGGCCGATGCCATCTGGTTCCTGTGCTCGGATCAGTCGAGCTATATTTCGGGGGCTGAGGTTCAGATCAACGGCGCGCAGCACGTCTGACGCCGGAGTTTTGCACAAACTCCGGACCGATTTTTGTGGAGAAATCGGCCTATTCCAGCGTTGCGATGATCGCCCGAAGGGTTTCGATCCCTTCCCCTTTTTCCGAGCTTGTCACCACGATTTCGGGGAAGGCGGCGGGATGCTTGGCCAAGGCGCCCTTGACCTGTTCGATCACCGCTTCACGTTCGACGCGGTTGATCTTGTCCACCTTGGTCAGCACCGCCTGATAGGTCACAGCCGAGCGGTCCAGAAGCTTGAGGATCTCTTCATCCACCGCCTTGACCCCATGGCGCGCGTCGATCAGCACGAACGCCCGGCGCAGGCTCTGGCGTCCGGCCAGATACTGCTTCAACAGCGCTTGCCATTTGGCCACGATAGCCACCGGTGCCTCGGCATAGCCATAGCCGGGCAGGTCCACCAGAAAGCGCTCTTCGCCCAGCGCGAAATAGTTGATCTCTTGCGTCCGCCCCGGCGTGTTCGAGGCGCGGGCAAGCGTCTTTCGCCCGGTCAGTGCGTTGATCAGGCTGGATTTTCCCACATTCGACCGACCAGCGAAACAGACCTCGACCCGGTCGGCTGCGGGCAGGCCGGACATGGCGACCACCCCCTTGACGAAATCGACCGGGCCAGCGAAGAGCAAGCGGCCTTTTTCGCGGGCGTCGAATTCCGGCGCCTCGGCCAGCTTGAATTGCATCTGCATCATGGCAGGCTCCATTCATCGCCAAGTGCGACCGTGCCGCCCTGGATGACCGTCGCATAAACCCCGAAATCCTGGTGGCCAAAATGCGCCTCAAGCGCCGAGAGGGTTTGGGCATCGGTCTTGCCGCTTTCGGGGTTCACCTGGGTTGCAGTGCAGCGGGTGATGCGCTCTTGCACCCGCAAGACCGCCTCGCCGATGCGAATGTCTCTGCCGGTCCAGTCGAACTCGGCCCAGGGCGCGGCGCCTTCCAGCCAGAGATTGCCGCGCCAGCGATGGGTGGAAAGATCCTGCCCCATGCGCGCCGATAGATCGGCGAGCGAGGCCATCGACAGGATGGCAACCGAGGGAAAATCGCTGTCGGTCATGCCACGCCCGGCGCTGACGATCTGCGCGGGCCGGGCCCGGCTTTCCGGGATCAACGGGCCCACCCAGTCCAGAAACCGGTGAAGATCGGCCGGATCATCCGGTCGGAACCGGATCTCGCCCCGCGCCGGGTGGTGCAAGGTCACGCGGCCCGTCCCCTCATCCAGCACGCTGGTGATCGCCATCAACTCGGGCGCCTTCGCCCCGCGGGCGAAATTCATGCAAGGGTTCCAGCCGGGCTCCAGCCGGGCCGCTTCATGCGCGACCGCCCAACGCCGGTCCCAAGGCAGGCAGGCGCCTTCCGAAAGACGAACGGACGCGAGGGTTTCGCGTCCGTGTCCCTTGATCGGGTGGCGGCAGATTTGCGCCAGCCGTCTCGTCATTTCTTCTTGCTCTTGTCCGACACAGCCGTTGGCTTCTTGACCCCGGCTTTGATGTTGCCAAAGAAGTCCGGTCGGCTGCCATGACTGGTCATGATCAGATACTGCTGGATGAAGGTGATCGTGTTGTTCGTGATCCAGTAGATGATCAGGCCCGAGGCGAAGGTCGACATCATGAACATGAACACCCAAGGCATCCAGGCAAAGATCTGCTGCTGGATCGGATCCGTGGGGGCAGGGTTCAGCTTCTGCTGCATCCACATGGTGATGCCCAGAATGATCGGCAGGATGCCAAGGAAGATCATGTGGGTCAGGCTGCCCGTAACCGGGCCATCCCAGGGCATCAGGCCAAAGAGGTTGTAGATCGAGGAACTGTCCGGCGCGGCCAGGTCATTCAGCCAGCCGAAGAAGGCGGCGTGCCGCAATTCCAGCGTGACCGAGATCACCTTGAACAGGGCAAAGAAGATCGGGATCTGGATCAGGATCGGCAGACAGCCCGCAGCCGGGTTCACCTTCCGGTCCTTGTAAAGCTGCATCATCTCGCGCTGCATCTTCTGCTTGTCCTCGCCCGCGCGCTCTTTGATCGCCTCCATCTCGGGCTGCAATTCTTTCATGCGCGCCATCGAGACATAGGATTTATAAGCCAGGGGCAGCACGAGGATCTTCAACACGAAGGTCAGCGCGATGATCGCCAGACCCATGTTGCCGATGGTGGCATTCAGCCAGTGCAGCAGCGCAAAGATCGGTTTTGTCAGGAAGTAGAACCAGCCCCAGTCGATCGAATCGATGAAGCCGGCGATGCCCATCTCATTCTGATAGCTGCGGATGGTCTCCCATTCCTTGGCCCCGGTATAAAGCCGCGTCGTCACCTCGGCGCTGGTGCCGTGGGCGATGGCCATCACGTCATGGCGCACCTCGGCCTGATAGATGTTGTTCTGCGGCACGTACTTGGCAATGGATGTCCAAGGCTTGCCCTGTTCGGGCACGAGCGTTGCCATCCAGTAATGGTCGGTAAAGCCGATCCAGCCGTCGGTGGTGGCGGCCTGCTTGTCGGTTGGCAGCGCCTCGCCCTCGGGCACGGCGAAATCGGCGAAATCGGCGTAATCCACCTCGCCGAAGGTGCCATCGGTGCGCCGCACCAAACCTTCATGGACGATATAGGTGTTCTGCAGCTTGGGAAGGCCATGGCGGGCCACAATGCCATAGGGCGCAAGCCGCGCCTCGGCGCTGCCGGCATTGTCCACCTTGTCGGTGATGGTGAACATGAAATCGGCGTCGATGCTGACCGTGCGGGTAAAGGTCAGGCCCTTGGTGTTCTTCCACTGCAGCGTGACCGGGGTGTCAGACGTCAGATTGGCGTTGCCGACAACGCTCCACTGGGTCTTGGCATCGGGGACGTCGGCCGGTTCAAGCCCGTTGCCCGCCAGCCAGCCAAAAACCGCGTAATAGGGGTGCTCCTGCCCCACCGGCGACAAGAGCCGCACCTGCGGCGAGTTCGGATCGACCGTCTTGCGATACCCCTTCAGCGAAAGATCGTCGATCCGGCCACCGGCCAGCGACAGGCTGCCCGACAGCTTGGGCGTGTCGATTGCCAGGCGCGGCGCCTCGGGGGCGGGCTCGTTGCTGGCGGCGGTGGCGGCAGCTTCGGCCGTCGAAGGGGCGGCAGGGGCCTCTGGTGCGGTTGCCGGTGCGGCGGCCTGCTGGGCCACGGGCACTTCGGGGAACCACTGCGGAAACAGGATCGGCCCGCCGACAAACCAGGCGAGGATCACCATGAAGCTGAGCGCAGTTGCAAGGAGAAGATTCTTGTTCTGATCGTCCATCCGGACCACCACCATTCCTGTTCTGGGTCAGCGGTGGTTCAACGCCAGGGGCGGCAAAAGGTCAAGCGCTTTCCCCTGTCAATCCCCAGGAAAGCGCGTCTTTTCGCGGCCGAATGGGGCACAAGCGCCGCCCCCGGCCCCGCGCGCGCGCCCAGCGGGCGCGATGGCTGATGCGCGGGGCGGCGGCGGGTCGGGTGCGGTGCCGCTCGATCCAGTCCAGCGTTTCATCGACAGGCATCGGCCGGGCGATGCCAAAGCCCTGCACTGCGCCGCACCCCAGTTGCGCCAGCATGGCATGTTCGCCCGGTGTCTCGACCCCCTCGGCCAGCGTCTGCAGTCCCAGCTGCTCGGCCATCGACAGGATCGCCGCCACCATCCTCTGCTGCTCGCGATCCTCATCCACCTTGGTCACAAAGCTGCGGTCAATCTTGATCCGCCGCACTGCAAACCGCCGGACCGAGGTAATCGAGGCGTGCCCGGTGCCGAAATCATCCAGATCAATGCCGCAACCCATCTGTGCCAGGGCGGCGATATTGGCCACGATCACATCATTGTCGGTGCCTGCCACCACATGCTCAAGGATCTCGACACAAAGGCGGCGCGGTTCGAGGCCAAATCGGTCAAGTTCCCATTTCAGTTTTTCCGAAAGCTTCGGATTGCGAAGTTCGGCTGCCGAGAAATTCACCGCAACCGTCGGCACATCAAGGCCCGCCCTGTCCCAGCGTGACAGCGCGGTCAGTGCGTTGAACAGCATCACCTCGCCCAGCCGTTCGGACAGCCCCGCATCTTCAAGAATCGGCAGGAAATCGGCGGGCGGAATCAGCCCGCGGGCAGGGTGATATCAGCGCGCCAGCGCCTCAAAGCCACTGATGGCCCCGGTATAGGTGGAAATCTGCGGCTGGAAATGTGCGCGGATTTAGCCCTCGTCCAGCGCCTGCTCCAACTCTTCCCGCAGCGCATCGCGATCGGCGCGGTGGCGCGCCATCTCGGGCGCATAGGCCCGAATGGCCCCCGGACCGTGGCGCAAAGCCTCATCCGCGGCGACCTGTGCCGCCTCGAGCAAAGCCGTGCCGCGCGGCAGGGGCGCACGCGATGCCAGACAGAACCCCACCGAGGCCGAGACGTAGATCCGCTGGGCATTAAGCGAGATCGGCACGTTGACCGCGGCCTGCAAGCGCGAGGCAAGCTGGACCACGGTTTCCGGATCCAGCCGCCGCACCGGGGCAAGCGCGACACCAAAGCCCCCGCTCTCCAGCCGGGCCACAAGATCCCCGCTGCGCAGCGCCGCGCAAAGGCGTTCGGCGCAGCGGGTCAAGACCTCGGTCTGCGCGGCGCGGCCATGGCGGTCCAGCACCTGATCCATGTCATCGAACTGCACCACAAGGCAGGCCGTCGTCCTGCCGCTGATCGGTTCGTCCTGCAAGATCGCCTCAAGCGCGGAAACTACATGCGTCCGCAATCCCAGCCCCCCCCAGCGCATCGGGAAGCGCGGGCAGTGGATCTGCCTGCCGAAACGCCCCGGCCAGGGCGAACACCAGTGGCGCCCCCAACGCCACCAGAACCAAAACCCGCTCGCCCCCGAACCAGAAGGCCGCCTGCGTGATCGCGGGCAGAAACAGGATCATCTCGGGCCGCCGCATCAGGGAAGCCAGACCACGGGCAGCGCGGAGCAATCGGGCGGCGAATGAAGGGGGCATGAACCACGTCTCCAGCTCTTGACCGGGACAGCCCCGGCAGTGGAAACGCTAGGCAAAGACCTTGATGGCTTTGTTAATCCGCATCCCGAAGTTGCGGAGGATTTTCGCTAAATGTTCCCGTTTCCCGCAAGAGCCCGGCAAAGTCGAACAGGCCCGGATCGGCCAGATGCGAGGGGCGCACATTCATCAAGGCCCGGAACATCACCTGACGGCGGCCCGGCGTGCGCGCCTCCCACTCATCCAGCAGCTTCTTCACCTGCGCGCGCTGCAAGCCTTCCTGACTGCCGCACAGATCGCAGGGAATGATCGGATAGTTCATCGCGCGGGCAAACCGGTCGCAATCGGCCTCGGCGACAAAGGCAAGCGGGCGATAAAGGAACAGATCGCCCTCTTCGTTCACCAGCTTCGGCGGCATGCTGGCCAGCCGCCCGCCGTGAAAGAGGTTCATGAAAAAGGTTTCCAGAATGTCATCGCGATGATGGCCCAGCACCACGGCCGAACAGCCCTCTTCGCGCGCGATTCGGTAGAGGTTCCCGCGCCGCAGCCGCGAGCAGAGCGAACACATCGTGCCCCCCGGCGCGATCTTGGACGTCACCACCGAATAGGTGTCCTGATACTCGATCCGATGCGGCACCTGCATGCGCCTCAGGAACTCGGGTAGGACGGTGGCAGGAAAACCGGGTTGACCCTGATCAAGGTTGCAGGCCAGAAGATCGACTGGCAAAAGCCCGCGCCATTTCAACTCGTGCAGAATGGCCAGAAGGGTATAACTGTCCTTTCCACCCGACAGACAGACCAGCCAGCGCGCGCCAGGTTCGATCATGCCATAGGTCTGGGTCGCCTCGCGCACGTTCTGCACCAGCCGCTTGCGCAGCTTGCGGAACTCGGTCGACTTCGGCGCGCCGTGAAACAGCGGATGGATGTCGTCGGAAAGCTCGTCGTCCAGCATGGAAAACCCTCGAAGATGCTGTTCCATCGCAGAAACCGGGCGCGCGGGAAAGCCTTTTCATCTTGGCCCAAATACCCCCCGCGGAGCATCCGATGCCGGCCATAAGAGCCTCCGGTGGGGGTATTTGTGCCAAGATGAACAGCGGTCCGTAAAGAAGGGGCGGCGGTCAGCGGGCCTTGTCTTGTTCAGGGTCGGCTCCGGGGACCGGGTCATAGCCGTGGCCACCCCAAGGATGGCAGCGGCAGATGCGATGGGCGGCAAGGTAGCTTCCTTTCAAGCCGCCGTGGCGTTCCAGTGCCTCAAGCGCATAGGCCGAGCAGGTGGGCTGGAACCGGCAGCCATGCCCGACCCAGGGCGACAGGAGAAGCCGGTAGGCGCGCACAGGCAAGGCGGCCAGATGGGCAAGCGGCGTCATGGCTTGTGGATGCGGCCCAGCGCGCCGCGCAGATCGCTGAGCAAGAGCGCATAGTCGCGCAGCGTCGTCACGCCCGGCTTGGCCACCAGGACATAGTCCCAACCCGCCCTGCCAGCCGTGGTCAGCACCTCGCGGCTGAGGGCGCGCAACCGGCGTTTGGCCCGGTTGCGGGTCACGGCATTCCCGATCTTTTTCGAAGCGGTAAAGCCCACCCGGATTTCGGCGCGGTCATCGCGGCGGTCGCGGGCCTGCAGCAGGAACCCGCCGGTGGCTACCCTGAGGGCCAAGGCGGCGCGCAGGAAGTCGGCGCGCTGCGTCAGGGTTGTCAGGCAAAGCGAGACCGCCGGAGCCGCTTCGGGCGCCTTGGCAGCTTTGCCTTGGCCCGGCGTTTCCGGCGGTGTCATGTCCTTATCCATGGTCAGGCCCCAAGCGAGGCCGCCGGGATCAAGCCGACAGCTTGTGACGGCCCTTGGCGCGGCGGGCGGCCAGCACCAGGCGGCCGCCTTTGGTGGCCATGCGGGCGCGGAAACCGTGGCGGCGCTTGCGGACCAGGATCGACGGTTGGTAAGTGCGCTTCATCGCGGCTCTCCATAAGACGGGTGCCCGAACCTTTGCAGAATCGAGGGCGGTAACTTGAAGCCCGGTCTTTAAGCAGGCGCGCTGCGGCTGTCAACGCGGCTTTCGCGGGAATTCTGCAACATTTCCGGCCATGGCCGTCTGGCGCAGGTTCGAAACTGAAAGATTTCGAACAAGATCTGCCCATTTGCCTCGCGCAGCATCAAGCGCGCGTGAAGCCTCTGGCGCTTTGGGTCGGCTTGGCCCCATGTTGCTGCCATGAACAGAACATCCGATCCGCCGCCCGAGGGCGAGGTTTCCGCCCCGGCTGCCCCGCAATCGCGGGGCTGGTTCCGCCATTTGCCGCTTGTGCTTTTGGCGGTGGGGGCGGCGCTGGGGGCCTTAACCTTGCGCGATTTCCTGACCTTTGACGCCTTGGCCCGCCACCGCGAGGCGCTTTTGGCCTTTCGTGATGCGCATTTCCTGTGGGCGAGCCTTGGTTTCATCGCGGCCTATGGGGCGATTGTGGCCCTGTCGCTGCCTGGCGCGACCATCGCCACGCTTGCAGGCGGGTTCCTGTTCGGGATGTTTCCCGGCACGCTTTACAATGTCATCGCTGCCACCCTTGGGGCTGGGCTGGTCTTTCTGGCTGCCCGCGCCGGGATCGGGGCCGATGTCTCGGCCAGGATTGCCGCGCGGGGTGGAGCGGTGACGCGGTTGCAGGCGGGATTGCAGGCCAATCAATGGTCGGTCCTGCTGATGATGCGGCTGGTGCCGGTGGTGCCCTTCTTCCTTGCCAACCTGATACCGGCCTTTGCGGGCATCCGGCTCTGGCCCTTTGTGGTGACCACCGCCATCGGTATCGTGCCGGGGGGAATTGTCTTTACCTCGATTGGCGCAGGTCTAGGCGAGGTCTTTGCCCAAGGCACGGCGCCGGATCTGGGCATCATCTTCAGCCCGCCGGTCCTTTTGCCGCTTCTGGGGCTGGCCGCTTTGTCGGCCATGCCGATCATCATCAAGGCGCTGCAGCGCAAGAGGGCCGCATGAAACAGATCCTCATCCCCGACCTTTGCGTGATCGGTGCCGGCTCTGGCGGGCTGTCGCTGGCGGCAGGTGCCGTGCAAATGGGCGCGCGTGTGGTGCTGATCGAAGGGGCCGAGATGGGCGGCGATTGCCTGAACACAGGCTGCGTGCCGTCAAAGGCGCTTTTGGCGGCGGGTAAGGCGGCCGAGGCCATGCGGAGCGGGGCGGCTTTTGGCATCACCCCGGTTGAGCCCACAATCGACTTTGCCGCCGTCAAGGACCATGTGGCGGGCATCATCGCCGCCATCGCCCCCCATGACAGCCAAGAGCGGTTCGAGGGCCTTGGCGTCACCGTCCTGCGCGACTGGGCGCGGTTCATCTCCCCGCGTGAGGTTAAGGCGGGCGAGACCATCGTCCGTGCCCGCCGCTTTGTCATAGCCACCGGCTCGCATGCGGCCATTCCGCCGGTGCCGGGCGTCGAAGAGGTGCCCTATCTGACCAACGAGACGATCGTTGCCCTGCGCGACCGGCCCGATCATCTGCTGATCCTGGGCGGTGGACCCATCGGCATGGAAATGGCGCAGGCCCACAGGCGGCTGGGCTGCCGGGTGACGGTGATCGAGGCCGCGCGCGCTTTGGGGCGCGATGACCCGGACTGTGCAGCGGTGCTGCTGGCCGCGCTGCGGGCCGAGGGGGTGGAGATCATCGAGGGGCAGGGCGTGGTGCGCCTGCGCCGGGTGCCGCAGGGCGTCGAGGCCGTGCTAGCCGACGGCCAGGTTCTGACCGGCTCGCACCTGATGGTCGCGGCCGGGCGCAAGCCCGCGATCGAGCGGCTGAACCTTGAGGCGGGCGGCATTGCCCACAGTCGCAGCGGTGTTACCGTGGGGGCCAACCTGCGGTCGACCACCAATCGGCGGGTCTATGCCATGGGCGATGTCGCGGGGGGGCTTCAGTTCACCCATGTCGCCGCCGCCCATGCCGGGGTCTTGATCCGCCAGATCCTTCTGGGCCTGCCCGCGAAGGCCGCATC
>VGDH01000005.1 GCA_016869835.1 Alphaproteobacteria bacterium | reverse complement strand
CAATTGCTGAACCCACCTTGCGCCAGTCGCTCTTGCTTTCCTCGGGCGATCCGACGATCTTCTTTACCCGTCCCATCGCCGGGCTGATCACGGTCATCGCGATCATCCTGATCCTGTTGCCGGGCCTGAAATATCTTCGGCGCAAGCGCAATGTGGTGAAAGCCTGACCCGCAGCAGACCGCGTCAAAGGCGGCCCGTCCAAGACCGGAATCGGCCAGGACGGCCGCCTTCCAGACAAGTAGTTAACGTGAGAGAGACCTGATGCACACAGTCGCAAACCTGATCCAGCGCCACCCCGAAAGTGCCCATGCCATAGGCGCCCCAGGGCGGAGCTGGATGACCTACGGGCAGCTCAACGGGCTCGCCCGGTCGGTGCGGAGCTTCTTGCGCGCTGCGGGAATTGGGGCAAAGGACCGTGTTGCGATTGTGCTGCCGAACGGGCCGGAAATGGCGGCAGCCTTTGTCACCGTGGCGCAGGCGGCGACAACGGCCCCGCTGAACCTCGCCTACAAGGAAGATGAGTTTGCCTTCTACCTTGAAGACCTGAAGGCTCGAGCCATCATCGTCGAGGCAGGCTATGCCGGGCCAGCCCTTGCGGCGGCGAAACGGTTCAATCTGATCGTGATCGAGCTGACGGCAACCGACCCTGCGGGCATGTTCACCCTGTCGACCGAGGCAAAGGGCAGCGCCCCTGACACCGTGCCCACCGCCGAGGATGTGGCGCTGATTCTGCACACCTCTGGCACCACCTCGCGGCCCAAGATCGTGCCGCTTCTGCAATCGAATGTGGCGGCTTCGGCCGAAAACATCCGCATCTCCTTGGCGCTGACGCCGGAAGATTGCTGCTTGAATGTGATGCCGCTTTTTCACATTCACGGCCTTGTCGCCGCAGTCAGCGCCTCGCTGGCGGCGGGGGCGTCGATCAGCTGCACGCCGGGATTTGATGCGCTGAAGTTCTTTGGCTGGCTGCAAGAGGTTGATCCCACCTGGTATACGGCCGTGCCAACGATGCATCAGGCCATTTTGGCCCGCGCTGGCCGCAATGCCGATATCATCAAGAACGCGCGGCTTCGCTTCCTGCGGTCGTCCTCCTCGTCGCTGCCCGGCCCGGTGATGATCCAATTGGCCGAAACCTTCGGCGCGCCGGTGGTGGAAGCCTATGGCATGACCGAGGCGGCGCATCAGATGTGCTGTAACCCACTGGAACCCGGCAGGCAAAAGCCGGGCGCGGTTGGTCTGCCCGCTGGCCCCGAGGTCCGCATCGCGCATGAGATTGAAAACCGGCTTGTCACGGGCGTCGGGGAAATCGCGATTTCCGGCCCCAACGTGACCCCGGGCTATGAGGGCAACCCCGAGGCCAATGCCAAGAACTTCTTCGAGGCCGAGGGCAAGCGCTGGTTCCGCACCGGCGATCAGGGCGCTTTCGATGCCGATGGCTTCCTGTCACTGACCGGGCGACTGAAAGAGATCATCAACCGGGGCGGCGAAAAGATCAGCCCCTTGGAAGTGGATGGCACCTTGTTCGAGCATCCGGCCATTGCCCAATGCGTGACCTTTGCAATCCCGCATGACAAGCTGGGCGAAGAGGTGGGTGCAGCGGTGGTGCTGAAAGAAGGCGCCAGCGCCAGTGAGCGTGAGATCCGCGACTTTGCCGCCGAACGGCTGGCGGCCTTCAAGGTGCCGCGCAAGATCCTGATCCTGGACGAAATTCCCAAAGGGGCTACAGGGAAATTGCAACGCATCGGCCTTGCCGAAAAACTGGGCCTGGGCTGAGGGGCGCGCGATGAAAATCTGCATTTTTGGCGCCGGTGCCATCGGCGGCTATATGGGGGCCAAATTGGCCGAGGCGGGGGCCGATGTCAGCCTTGTGGCGCGCGGCCCGCATCTGGCGGCGATGCAATCAAGGGGCCTGACGCTGATCGAAGAAGGCGTGACCAAGACCTATCCGGTAAGGGCCTCCGAGGATCCGGCCGAACTTGGTCATCAGGACTATGTGATCGTCACGCTGAAAGCCCATTCCGTGCCGCCGGTGGTGGGCAAGATGCAGCCGCTGATCGGGCCTGACACCACCATCGTCTCGGGGGTGAATGGCGTGCCGTGGTGGTATTTCCACAAGATCGGCGGCCCGCTTGAGGGCACACGTCTTGCCTCGGTTGATCCGGGCAATGCGCAATGGGACGGCTTCGGTCCCGACCGTGTGCTGGGCTGCGTGGTTTACCCCGCCGCCGAGGTGATCGAACCGGGCGTTGTCAAGCACATCGAGTGCAATCGCTTTTCTCTGGGAGAGCCGGACGGGTCAAAGTCCGACCGTGCCATGCGCCTGTCCGAGGCCTTGACCAAGGCCGGGCTAAAGGCCCCTGTTCGCCCGCGCCTGCGGGATGAAATCTGGGTGAAACTGTGGGGCAACCTGTCGTTCAACCCGATTTCGGCCTTGACGCATGCCACGCTCGATGTCTTGTGCACCGATCCCGGCACCCGGGCTGTGGCGCGCGCCATGATGCTTGAGGCGCAAGAGATTGCCGAGAAACTGGGCGTCAAGTTCCCGATCGACGTGGATCGCCGGATCGACGGAGGTGCCGAGGTGGGGGCGCATCGCACTTCCATGCTGCAAGATCTGGATGCGGGGCGGCCGATGGAAATCGATGCGCTGGTCGGATCAGTGCATGAGCTGGGCCGCGTGACCGATACGCCAACCCCTATCATCGACTGTGTTCTGGCCTTGATCCGCTTGCGCGCAAAGATGGCCGGCTGAGGAAAGGCTGCGTGCGCGCGGGCCCTTCGCGACCCGCCGGGCCAAGGACATGCAGCCATGCCAAAGCGCCTTTCGATGGGCGGTTTGGCGTTACGCGCTGCGCCCCTCGCAAATCTGGGACAGCATGGCGATGATCGGGGGATAATAGCCCGTCTCATAGCCGCTTTCGTCATCCAGAACCGACAGAAAGGCGGCAACGCGGCCGGTCAGGGGATTGGCGACCAGATACTGGCCGCCATAGCCGCCATGGCCAAGCCAGACGCCATTGGTGTTGGTCTGGTTCGAATAGCGCAAGTGTTGGCGAGGCGGGGCCATGGGAATGCCGTTGGCCCGTGTTTCCTTGATGAAGCCCGCCGATCCAAAGGCGCGCCCGTCAATGCCCTGGCCCTGCCGGGCGAAAAGGGCGCCATAGCGGCACAGATCGCGCGCCGTCAGGCAGATGCCCCCGTTCAGCAACGGAAAGCCAACACGGTCGGTCGCAACATGGAGCGCCCCCTCCATTCCCGCCGCATCGGCCAGATCGGCCATCCACTGGCCAAGCGGACGCTCACCGCGTGCTTCGGCCACAAAAGCCAAAACATCAGTGTTGGCGCTTTTGTAAAGAGAGATGCCGCTGTCGTTCCGGGTGTCACGGGCCCCGGCGGCCAGACGGATACCCGCAATAAAGCTGCGGTTCGTCGGCTCATCGCCTGAGGGAAGGCGCATTCCGGTTGCAGCCTCATGCTGAAAGACGGTGGCCTCGACGTTGGAATAATCCTCGTCGTAATCGTTGCGGACATTCATGTTCAAGACGTCCTGCAGGCTTGCCCCGTGATAGCCAGACCCGATCCAGGGCAGGATCGCGCCGATCTCTTCGCCAAGATCAATCTTGCCCTCCTCCCACAACCGCCCAAGGATCAGGTTGGTCGACATCTTGGAAATCGACATGATCGAATGGGGTTGGTCAGGGCCAAAATCCGGGGCATAGTGTTCGTAAAGCACCCGATTGCCCTCGATGACGGCCATCGCGGAAAACCAGGGCAGGCCGGTCAGATGACGGATGTCCTCGCGCTGCGCGATCGCGATATCGGTAGAGCGCCGCAACTCCATGACCTGCGCGGCGCGGAAGCTTTGGGCATAGCGGGTCAGCAGGTGAAGATTGTGAAAGCCGTGCCGCCGAAAGGGGGCCGAGTTCCATCGTGGGCGCCGGTCATCGCCCACCAAGAGGTCTGGGTTCGGATGGGCCTGTTGTGTCATGGCGATCTCCCGTTGTCGGCACAGGATAGCCGGAGGCGCGCAGGGCGCACAAGCTGCATGCAATGCCACGCCGCTTGAAGGCCAGGCAAGGGAGGATCGGGCAAGCCGGCTGCACAGCGGTCTTGCGCCGCGCCTTGGGCTGGGCAAACCATGGGGCGGCAAAAGGGAGGAACATGATGCCAAGACGAGAGCTGTTTCTTGGGGTCGATGCCGGGTCGTCGGTCTGCAAGGCGGCGCTGTTCGACGGCGCGGGGCGGCTTATCGCGGTTGCGGCCCAGCCGACGCCGTTGCTGCGCCTGGGCGCGCGGGTCGAGGTCGACCCCGCTCAGGTCTGGGCGGCGGCGGTGGCCGTGTTGCGCCAAATGGTCGAGCCATCCTCGACAGCCAGAAGCTTCCAGTCGTCAAGGCTCTGCGCCTGAACCGAGGCGATGGTCTCTTTCAGGAAACCGGCCGCGTTGAAGACCGGCATGATAACAGAGATTCGGGGCAAGACAGCGGACATTCCTGGCCTTTGGGCGCTTTGGCCGATCATCGGGGCGGGCAGGCCGCAAGTGGCGGATGCCGATCTGGCGCGCGTGGGGGCGAAATTTCCCCCGCCGCGCACCGGACGATAGCACGCTGCCCGCACGGGGTGAAAGAGCCTGCGCACCGCGGGGCAACCGGGCCGAATTGGCCAAGGCCGGTTCGCCGGATGGCGCTTTTTTGGGCAAGCTGCCCGGCTTTAGGCAAAATTCCGGCTGTGACCCGATCTCAGCCTGTGGCGTCGGGCCGAAGTGGATGACAGGCTATTTGCGCGAAGCTAGGCAGGTCATGTCCCTGTCCAAACCGCGCTGCCCCTGATGCCTTCTGCCCTCGCCCCCTTGCTTCAACGTAGCCATGGCGCAAGCCGGCTGCGCTTTCGGTTGGGTGGCCAGATGACCCGGCTTGACCATATGGAACAGTCCGGCAGCGCCAAGGCCTTCTGTCACACGCATCGCACCGGCCCCGAGGTGGTGTTTCTGAACACCTCTGGCGGCATGACCGGTGGGGACCGGTTGCACTACGGCCTTGATCTCGGCCCGGGATGCCGTGTCATGGCCACCACGCAGACGGCAGAGCGGGCCTATCGCTCGGCTTCGGGTGTGGCCGAGATGACGGTTGAGCATCGGCTGGCGGCGGGCGCACATCTGGATTGGCTGCCGCAAGAGACGATCTTTTTCGACGACGCCGCGCTGAACCGCAGCACCCTTGTGCGACTTGAGGCGGATGCCACATGCCTGTTGCTTGAAGCTGGCATCCTTGGGCGCACTGCGATGGGCGAAACGGTCGCGCAGCTTCACCTTTGCGACCGGCGCGAGGTCTGGCGCGGCGATCGGCCCGTTCTGGTCGAACCCTTGCGCATCGGGGCGGCGGCCCTTGTGGCCGGGGCAGGGGTCCTGCAAGGGGCGCGGGCCTTTGCAAGCCTTGCCCTGGTGCGGCAGGGGGCAGAGGCGCTTCTTGCAGCCGTGCGCCAGCGGCTTGATGAGCCGGGGGTCAGCGGCGGCGCTTCGGCCTTTGACGGCCGCCTGATGGTGCGCCTTCTGGCCACAGACGGTTGGCCCCTGCGTCGCCAGATCCTGCGGCTTCTTGAGGTGCTGCGCGCCGGGCCGCTGCCCCGCGTCTGGCGAATGTGAAAGGCACGTCCGATGAACCTGACCGCGCGCGAGAAGGAAAAGCTCTTGGTGAGCCTCGCCGCCATGGTGGCGCGAAACCGTCTGTCGCGGGGGGTAAAGCTGAACCACCCCGAGGCCGTGGCGCTGATCAGCGATTTCGTCATCGAAGGGGCGCGCGATGGCCGCAGCGTGGCCGATCTGATGGCTGCGGGCGCCCATGTCATCACGGCTGCGCAGTGCATGCCCGGCGTGCCCGAAATGATCCATTCCGTGCAGATCGAGGCGACATTTCCCGATGGCACCAAGCTTGTCACCGTCCACCATCCCATCCGTTGAGAGGTCAAGATGATCCGCCGCTTCGCCCCCGCATACCCCGGCCTTGCTGCCGCAACGCTGGCCCCTGCGCGCCCCGCTCTGGCCCATACCGGCGAACATGGAGCGTCTGATCTGATGCATCTTGTGACCGAGCCAGACCATCTGGCGATGATCGCCCTTGGCCTTGCGTTGGTGGTCCTGGTCGCAGTCAAGCTTTGGGGCCGGTCATGATCCCCGGCGAAATCCTGCCCGCGCCCGGCGATATCGTCCTGAATGTGGGCCTGCCGGTCACGGTCCTTATGGTCGCCAATTCGGGGGACCGCCCGGTGCAGGTGGGCAGCCATTATCACTTTGCCGAAACCAACGCTGCCCTGGTCTTTGACCGCGCCGCCGCGCGCGGCCAGCGCCTCGACATCCCGGCAGGCACTGCGTTGCGGTTCGAACCGGGCCAAAGCCGCGAGGTGCAACTCGTCCCCTATGGCGGGGCGCGGATTGTTCATGGCTTCAACCAGCAGGTCATGCGAGCGCTTTGACATGGCCCACAGGATCTCGCGCGAGAGCTATGCCACCATGTATGGCCCCACGACGGGCGACCGGCTGCGTTTGGGCGATACCGATCTGATCGTCGAGGTCGAGCGTGACCTGACGATCTATGGCGAAGAGGTCAAGTTCGGCGGCGGCAAGGTCATCCGCGACGGGATGGGTCAAAGCCAGATCAGCCGTGCCGGTGGCGCGATGGATACGGTCATCACCAATGCGCTGATCATCGACCATTCCGGCATCTACAAGGCTGATGTGGGTCTGCGCGATGGGCTGATCGCGGCCATCGGCAAGGCGGGCAATCCCGATACGCAACCCGGTGTGACGATCATCATCGGGCCGGGCACCGAGATCATCGCGGGTGAGGGGCGCATCCTGACCCCGGGCGGTATGGACGCCCATATCCATTTCATCTGCCCCCAGCAGGTAGAGGATGCGCTGCATTCGGGCATCACCACGATGCTGGGCGGTGGCACGGGGCCTGCGCATGGCACGCTGGCCACCACCTGCACGCCGGGGCCTTGGCATTTGGGCCGGATGATGCAGGCCGCCGATGCGCTGCCAATGAACCTGGCCTTCGCCGGGAAGGGCAACGCCAGCCAGCCCGAAGCGCTGGTCGAACAGGTGCGTGGCGGGGCGGCAGCGATGAAACTGCATGAGGATTGGGGCACGACCCCCGGTGCGATTGACTGCTGCCTTGGCGTGGCCGATGCGATGGATGTGCAGGTGATGATCCACACCGACACGCTGAACGAAAGCGGGTTCGTGGAGAATACCCTTGCTGCCTTCAAGGGCCGCACCATCCACGCCTTTCACACCGAAGGGGCAGGGGGCGGCCATGCACCCGATATCATGAAGGTCGTGGGATGGCAGAATGTTCTGCCCTCTTCGACCAACCCGACGATGCCCTACACGGTGAACACCGTCGAAGAGCATCTCGACATGCTGATGGTCTGCCACCACCTCGACAAGCGCATCCCCGAAGATGTGGCCTTCGCCGAAAGCCGCATCCGGCGCGAAACCATTGCCGCCGAAGACATCCTGCATGACATGGGGGCGTTCTCGGTGATCTCCTCTGACAGCCAGGCCATGGGCCGCGTGGGTGAGGTGATCACCCGCACATGGCAAACCGCGCACAAGATGCGCCAGCAGCGCGGGCGCTTGGCCGAAGAGACGGGCGACAACGACAATTTCCGCGTCCGCCGCTATATCGCGAAATACACCATCAACCCCGCCATCGTGCATGGGATCAGCCCGCATATCGGCAGCATTGCGGTGGGCAAACGTGCCGATCTGGTCTTGTGGAACCCCGCCTTCTTTGGGGCCAAGCCCGAGATGATCTTGCTGGGCGGCATGATCGTGGTGGCGCAGATGGGCGATCCGAACGGGTCGATCCCCGTGCAGCCGATCTATTCGCGCCCGATGTTCGGGGCGCTGGGCCGGGCGGTGGAACGTTCTGCCGTGATCTTCGTCAGCCGCGCCGCTGAAGAAGATGACCTGCGCGCCCGCCTTGGCCTTGCCAAGTCCACGCTGGCCGTTGAACACACCCGCGACATCGCCAAGCGCGACATGGTGCTGAACGCCGCCACCCCCAAGGTCGAGATTGATCCCGAAACCTATGAGGTGCGCGCCGACGGCGAGGTGCTGACCTGCGCGCCGGCCAGTGAACTGCCGCTCGCGCAGCGCTACTTCCTATACTGAAAGGGGGGAACATGCTGCCTGACCCAATCCCGGCCCGGCTGTTGCGCACAGGCCCCGCACGCGCCGATGACACGGTGGTCTTGGACTATGACGCCCGCCTTGTGCGCCGCAAGCTTTTGACCACCACCGGCGGGCGCGACCTTCTTGTGTCTTTGCCCAGCGTCACCAATCTTGATGACTTCTGGGGCTTCGAGGTTGACGGCGGCCTAATGGTCCGCATCGACCCCGCGCCCGAAACGGTGCTGGTGATCCGGGGGGATTTGACGCGGCTGGCTTGGCACATCGGCAACCGCCACACGCCCTGCCAGATCATGGCCGACCACCTTGTGATCCGCGAAGATCATGTGCTTGAACGCATGCTCGCGGGGCTTGGGGCCACGATCACCCGGGCCGTGCAGCCCTTCAAGCCTGAGGGTGGCGCCTATGGCCATGGCCGCACCATGGGCCATTCTCATGGGCCCGATCTGGAAAAGCCCGATCTGGTAAAGCCCCAGCCAAGTGCAGAGACATTCGGCTGGCATGACCATGGCGATGGGAATCTGCATTTCCACCCGCCCAAGCGCGCAAGATGAACGCGCGTCTGACCCTGATGCAATGGCTTTCGCCGGCCTTTCCGACCGGGGCCTTTGCCTATAGCCATGGGCTTGAGCGGGTGATCGCCGCCGGGGATGTTCAGGACGCCCCCAGCATGGCGCACTGGCTGCGCAATATCCTGCACCATGGGGCAGGCTGGAATGATGCGGTGCTTTTGTGCGCGGTCCTGCGCCCCGGGGCCGATCATCAGGCGCTTGACCATCTGGCGCGCGCCCTGCAACCCAGCCTTGAACGTTTGCAGGAAAGCGCCGAGCAGGGCTGCGCCCTTGCCCGTACCATCGCCGCGATGACCGGCCGCCCCCTGCCGCCGCGCCTTTTGCCCATTGCGCTGGGCGAGGCGGCCGCCCCCTTGGGCCTGGCCCCGGCCGAGGTGGCCCAAATGTATCTGCAAGGCTTTGCCGCCAACCTTTGCCTCATCGCCACGCGCCATATCCCGCTTGGCCAGACCGAGGGGCAGGCGGTTCTGGCGCGGCTTTTGTCCGATATCGTGGCGCTTGGCGACCGCGCCGCCGAGGCCGATCTTGCCGATCTTGGCGGTGCAAGCCTTGCCGCCGATCTGGCGGCCATGCAGCACGAAACCATGGATGTAAGGATCTTTCGCACATGACGCTTTCCCAACATGGCCCGCTCAGGGTGGGCATCGGCGGCCCGGTTGGCGCGGGCAAGACCACGCTGACCGAAAAGCTGGCGCGTGCGCTTGCCCCGCATCTGTCGATGGCCGTCATCACCAATGACATCTACACCCGCGAGGATGCCGAGGCGCTGATGCGCGCGCAGGTCCTGCCCGCCGAACGCATCCGCGGCGTGGAAACCGGCGGCTGCCCGCATACGGCCATCCGCGAGGATGCCTCGATCAACCTGGCCGCCGTGGCCGATCTGACGCGGGCCTTTCCCAATCTTGAGCTGATCCTGATCGAAAGCGGCGGCGACAATCTGGCCGCCACCTTCAGCCCGGAACTGGCCGATCTGACGATTTACATCATCGACACCGCCGCCGGGCAGGACATCCCGCGCAAACGCGGCCCCGGTGTTACCCGTTCCGATCTTCTGATCGTCAACAAGACCGATCTTGCCGCTTATGTCGGCGTCGATCCTGCCCTTCTGGCCGAGGATACGGCCCGCGCGCGGGGTGCGCGGCCCTTTGTCATGGCGGAACTGCGCCATGGCAAGGGGGTGGACGAGATCATCCGCTTCATCCTGCACCATGGCGGGTTGACGATCGGCGGAAAGGGCGCGGTGGGGTAGGGGGCTTTCAGGTCTCGGCCGGATGGCCGCTTAAAAGAAGCTTGACCCCGGCCGCGCCCATCGCCTCGGCCACGTCGGGCGGCGGCGGGGCCTCGGTCAGCACCTGATCCACCTGGTCAAAACCGGTCACCCGAATAAAGCCGCGCCGACCGAACTTGCTGGCATCGGTCACCACCACCCGCTGCTCGCCGCAGGCCAGAACCATGCGGGCAAACTCGGCCTCTTGCAGGTCAAAGTCCATCACTCCGCTGGCATCAACCGCGCCTGCCGAGATGATCGCATGCTGCACGGCAAAGCTGCGGATGAAGTCCAGGGCCGATGCCCCCAGCGCCGCGCCGCTGTCGCCGCGCAATTCGCCCCCGGCCATGAACACCCGATTGCCGTTCACGGTCGCCAGCGTGCGGGCAATGTCCGAAGAATTGGTCACCACAGTCAGCCGCCGATGGGTCAAAAGCTCCCGCGCCAGAAAGCTGTTGGTGGTGCCGGTGTCCAGCATCAGGCTGTCGCCATCGGCAATCTGTTCGGCCATGCTGCGGGCAATCGCCCGCTTGGCCGCCGCATTTTCCCGCATGCGCCGGTCAAAGGGCGCCTCACCCGTCTGGCCCGCCAGACCCACCGCGCCATGGACGCGCACCACGACCCCCGCCTCGGCCATGGCGCGCACATCGCGGCGCACCGTTTCGCCCGAAACCGCAAGCGCCTGGGCCAGAGCCGTCAACGGCAGGGCGCCTTCTTCCTGCAAGAGTTTGAGAATCGCCCCATGGCGTTTGTTCAGCATACTGGCCAAGGCCCCCGCAAAACCTGTGGAAACATTGGGTGATAGTGACCGAAATCTGGTTGAATTTCAATCATTCGGTCACTGAATCCTCGTTTATCCTTGTTTTTGATTGACACATGGCGGGTTGCTGACGCGTAATTTTCCCAGAACAAAAGGCGCAGACGCGCCGCTGCTTGACCGCGTCCCAAGCGCCAGAACCACCCAACCGGCCCGCCGAATGCCCGGCTGGCCCCCATCAGGGAGTGTCTCATGCGCTTGTCTCTTACCCTTGCTGCCATGCTTTGCGCCTCGACCGCGATGGCACAGGAATCGACCGATCCGATCAAACTGACGCTGCACGACTGGACCGGGCAGCTTATCACCACCCAGTTGATGGGCGAGATGCTGAAGAAGGCCGGCTATAACGTCGAATATGTGCAGGCCGATTATCTGGCCCAGTTTGCCGGGCTTGAAACCGGCGATCTGCATGTGGCCATGGAAATCTGGGAAACCACGGGCCGCGATGCGATGGATGCTTCCACCGCGACTGGCAATGTCGAGGTTCTGGGTGCCACCGGCATGCAGGCCAAGGAGGAATGGTGGTATCCGCTCTACATGAAGGAAAAATGCCCCGGCCTGCCGAATTGGGAGGCGCTGAAGGACCCCGCCTGCGCCGAGGCTTTCAGCACCGCCGAAACCGCGCCGAAGGGCCGCTATCTGGGCGGGCCGGTGACATGGGGCGGCTTTGATGAAGAACGCATCGCTGCGCTTGATCTGCCGTTCGAGGTGATCCACGCCGGCACCGATGCCGCGCTTTTTGCCGAACTGGAAAGCGCCTATCAGCGCCAGGCCCCGGTCATGCTCTGGGTCTATGCCCCGCATTGGGCACCCGCCAAGTTTGAAGGCGAATGGGTGGAATTCCCCACCTATGAGGCCGCCTGCTATACCGATCCCGCCTGGGGCGGCAATCCCGGTGCCACCCATGACTGCGGCAAGCCCTTTGGCGATATCTGGAAAGTTGGCTGGTCGGGCGTGAAGGACAAATGGCCCGGCGCGCACAAGGCCATTCAGGCCTTTACCATCGACAATGCGGCGATGGGCCAGATGATCACCGAGGTGGATCTGAACGGCAAGGCGATCGAGGCAGTCGTCGCCGACTGGATTGCGGCCAATGAGGCCACATGGAGCGCCTGGATCGCCATGTGATCCCTTGAAACCTCAGTGCAAAGCTTTTTCCCGGCGCGTCACCCGATGCGCCGGGGCCAGATCAAACCGGGTTCCCTGATGTCTGACGACAGCGCAACGCTGGTCTGCCGCAACCTGTGGAAGGTGTTCGGCGCCCGTGCAACCGAGGCGTTCTCCACCGCCGGGGGCGATGCGGCGCGGCTTGCCGCGCTTGGCCTTGTGCCAGCCGTCCGCGCGGTGGATTTGTCGGTCCGGCGCGGTGAAATCTTTGTCATCATGGGCCTGTCCGGCTCGGGCAAATCCACACTCGTGCGGCTGATGTCGCGGCTGATCGAACCCACCGCCGGGCAGGTCTTGTTCAACGGCCAAGATCTCTTGACCGCGACCGAGGCCGAGATGACCCAGATCCGGCGGCACAAGATGGGCATGGTGTTTCAGCATTTTGCCCTCTTGCCGCATCTGACGGTTCTGGAAAACGTGGCTTTTCCCTTGGATGTTCAGGGTGTTGCCCGCGCCGACCGTGAGGCGCGGGCGCGCGAGATGATCGCGCTGGTGGGCCTTGCAGGCCGCGAAGGGGCCTATCCGCGCCAGCTGTCAGGCGGCCAGCAACAGCGCGTCGGCATCGCGCGGTCTTTGGCGGTTGAACCCGAGCTTTGGTTTCTGGATGAACCCTTCTCTGCCCTTGATCCCCTGATACGGCGCGAGTTGCAGGACGAGTTCATCCGCCTGCAATCGCGGCTGCAAAAGACCATCATCTTCATCACCCATGACTTTGACGAGACGATCCGTCTGGCCGACCGCATCGCCATCATGAAGGACGGCCAGATCGAACAGATCGGCACACCGCAAGATCTGGTGCTGCACCCGGCGACGGATTACGTCCGCGCCTTCACCGGTGCCGTTGCCAAGGCTAAGGTGGCGCGGTTGGCCTCGCTGGTGACCCCCGGCCCGGTGCCAGAGGGTCTGGCCCTGTTGCCCGCCCGCGCCACGGTGGCCGAGGCAGGGCAGGCCTTTCTCGACGGCCAAGTACAGGTGGGCGTTGAAGAAAACGGCAGGCCCATCGGCACTGTCGCGCGTGAGGATGTGATCCGGCTTTTGCTGGGGGGTGAGGCGTGATCGGCGCGGGGTCCTTGCCTGCGGTCGCTGAGCACAGCCGCCTGATCTGGGGCCTCGCGCTCGCCCTTGCAGTGGCGCTGTGGCTGTGGGGGCAAACCTTTTTGCCCTTTGCCTTCGATTACCCGAAATCCGCGCAAATCCCCGCTGCGCGCTGGATTGGCGGCGCAATCACTTGGCTCGTGAAAGAGGCTGCCATCGGCCCCATCGCCTTTGCCGATCTGACCCGGGCCTTCTCGGCGCTGATCGACGGTCCCTATCAGTCTGCACTGGGCCTGCTGGCCGATGGGGTTCAGCGCCAGGAGGCTGGCCAGACCCTGCAACTGGTGCCGCCGCTTTCCTGGCTGGCGGTCATCGCGATCATGGCGCTGTTTGCCCATTGGGCAGGCGGGGCAGGGCTGGCCGCGCTGGTGGCGGGCTGCTTTGTGTTCGTGGCAATCTTCGGCCATTGGCATGCCACGATGGTCACGCTTGCCTCTATCGTGGTGGCCGTGCCTTTGGGTGTCGTGGGGGGCCTTGGCCTTGGCATCCTGGCCTGGCGGCATCCCTGGTTTGACCGTGCGCTGCGCCCGGTTCTCGACCTGATGCAGACCATGCCGGTCTTTGCCTATCTGGTGCCGATCCTGATCCTCTTTGGCTTTGGCCCCACGGCGGCGGTCATTGCCACGCTGATCTATGCCACCCCGCCGATGACGCGCATCACCACCTTGGCCCTGTCGCGCGTGCCGTCCGAGACCCATGATCTGGCCACCATGGTCGGCTGCACGCCGCGCCAACGCCTGTGGCGCGTGCTGGTCCCCTCGGCGCGCGAGCCTTTGTTGGTGGGCGTCAATCAGGTGATCATGCTGTCCTTAAACATGGTCATCATCGCCTCGATGATCGGGGCAGGGGGCCTGGGGTTTGAGGTGCTGAACGCCCTGCGTCGGCTGGATTTCGGCACCGGGCTTGAGGCGGGGTTGGCCATCGTGGCGCTGGCCATCGCGCTGGATCGGCTGAGCCAAGCCATCGCGCATCGCAGCGCCGGGGCCGCGCCGAAAAGGGGCGTTGCCCGCCACACTTACCTTTTGGCCGCCCTCGCCTTTGCCCTTGGCACTGGGCTGATCGGCCTGATACTTCCGGCCGTGCAAACCTATCCCGAGGCGGCAGAGCTTTCGACCAGCCCGTTCTGGGCGGCCTTGGTGGAGTGGATCAACATCACCTTCTTTGACACGCTGGAGGCGGTGAAGAACGCGATTCTGACATGGATCTTGATGCCCGCCAAACGCTTTCTTCTGGGCCTGCCCTGGCTGGGCGTGGTCGCCCTTTTGGGCTTTGCGGGCTGGCGGTTGGGGGGGCTGCGCCTTGGTCTCTTGTGCTCGGGCCTGTCGTTCCTGATCGCCGCCACCGGGCAGTGGGAAAAGGCGATGATCACGGTCTATCTCTGCGGGATTTCGACCCTGATCGCCATGGCCATCGGCCTGCCCATCGCCATCTGGGTGGCCGAGCGCGACCGCTGGTGGACCGTGACCCGCCTTGTCATCGACACGCTGCAAACCTTGCCGAGTTTCGTCTACCTCATGCCCATCGTCATGCTGTTCCGGGTGGGTGATTTCACCGCCATGATCGCCGTGGTGGCCTATGCGGTTGTCGCCTCGGTGCGCTATACGGTCTTGGGGTTGCAAGGGGTCGATCCGCGCCTGATCGAGGCGGGCCGTGCCATGGGCTGCACGCCGTGGCAGATATTGACGCGCATGCGGCTGAAACTGGCGCTGCCGGAAATCATTCTGGGCCTGAACCAGACCATCATGTTCGCGCTTTCCATGCTGGTGATTACCGCGCTGGTCGGCACACGTGATCTGGGGCAGGACGTCTATATCGCGCTGACCAAGGCCAACCCCGGCAACGGGCTGGTGGCCGGTCTGGCGATTGCCTTCATCGCGATCATCGCGGATCGGCTTTTGTCCGCCGCTGCCCGCTCGGCGCGCGAAAAACTGGGATTGGAGGGGGCGACATGATCCCGCAAAGCATCCGTGCCTTGCCCTGCTGGCAGGGCGAGATCACCGCCGAGCCGCTGCATGGCGGGCTGTCCAATGAGAGCTGGAAGGTGACCGATGCGGCGGGCACCCATGTGGTGCGCTTTGGTCGCGACTACCCCTTCCACCATGTCGACCGCGCGCGTGAGGTGATGACCGCCCGCGCCGCCGGCCAGTTCATCACGGCGGCCACTTGGACCGGCGCCGATGTCTGCGCCGCGCCGGACCGGGTGGGGGCGCTTTTGCGCCGGTTCCACCATGAGATGCCTGCCCAGATCACCGGCGCGGGCTTCATCTTTTGGCCCTTCCATGTCATCCGCGACTATGCCCGCACGATTGCCGCCGGAAACAGCCCCTTTGCGCCCGGCCTGCCCGACCATCTTGATCTGGCCGCACGGCTGGAGGTGGCACAAGTCTCCATGCCCATCGTCTTTGGCCACCATGACCTGCTTCCGGCGAATTTTCTGGATGACGGGCAAAAGCTCTGGTTGATCGACTATGAATACGCAGGCTTCGGCACCGCGATGTTTGACCTCGCTGGTGCTGCGTCAAACGCCGGGATGAACGGCGCGGAGACCGAGGCGCTTTTGGTGGCCTATCTGGGCCACAAACCCGACGCCGCCTTTGCCCGCGCCTTTGACGCCATGCAGGCCGCGAGCCTTCTGCGTGAGGCGATGTGGGCCATGGTGTCGGACCTGCACCTGTCGGCCCCCGGTGTGAATTATCGCGCCTATGCCACGGAAAACCTTGAAAAACTGGCCGCCAGCCTGTCGCACTTTACCCAAACACACGGAACCCTTTGACATGACCCTTCCGACCCAAGCCCAGATCATCGTGATTGGCGGCGGCATCATCGGCTGTTCCACAGCCTATCACCTGGCCCGCGATCACAAGGCCGATGTGTTGCTGCTTGAACAGGGCAAGATCACCTCTGGCAGCACATGGCATGCGGCGGGTCTGGTGGGGCAGTTGCGCTCATCAGCGTCGATCACCAAGGTGCTGAAATACTCGGTCGATTTATACAAGGGGCTGGCGGCCGAGACCGGGCTTGATACCGGCTGGAAGATGACCGGCTGCCTGCGTCTGGCAACCACGGCGGACCGCTGGACCGAATACAAACGCCTTGCCACCACCGCCCGCAGTTTTGGAATGGAGATGGAGCTGGTCAGCGCCGATGAGGTCAAACGCATGTGGCCCTTGATGGACACCTTCGACCTGATCGGAGCCAGCTGGCTGCCGACCGATGGGCAGGCCAGCCCTTCGGACATCACCCAGTCGCTCGCCAAAGGCGCGCGGATGCATGGCGCGAAGATTGTCGAAGGGGTGACCGTCACCGGGTTCCGGATAGAGGGGCGTCGCATCACCCATGTCGAAACTACCCAAGGGGACATCGCTTGCGACAAGGTGGTGAACTGCGGCGGCATGTGGGCGCGCCAATTGGGCGCGATGGCCGGGGTCGCGGTGCCGCTGCACCCGGTGAAACACCAATACATCATCACCGAAAAGATCGACGGCCTGTCCCCCGACGCCCCCACCCTGCGCGACCCGGATCGGCGCACCTATTTCAAGGAAGAGGTGGGTGGCCTTGTGATGGGCGGGTATGAGCCGAACCCCCAAGGCTGGGTCACCGGCGACATTCCCCCCAATTGGGAATTCCGCCTCTTCGACGATGATTTCGACCATTTCGGCCAGCATCTGGAACAGGCCATCGCCCGCGTGCCCGCGTTGGAAAAGACCGGCGTCAAGCAGATGATCAACGGGGCCGAAAGCTTTACCCCCGACGGCAATTTCATCCTTGGCCCTGCACCCGAATCTGAAAACATGTATGTCGGCGCTGGCTTCAACGCCTTTGGCATCGCCTCGGGCGGTGGGGCAGGCTGGGTTCTGGCCGAATGGGTGATGCGCGGTGAGGCGCCCTTGGACCTTTGGGCCGTCGATATTCGCCGCTTTTCGGGCCTCCACGGCGACCGCGACTGGGTCGCGACCCGAACGCTCGAGGCTTATGGCAAGCATTACACTGTCGCCTTCCCGCATGAGGAATATGACTCTGGCCGCCCCCGCATCACCTCGCCACTTTACGCGCGGCTGCAAGCCAAGGGCGCGGTGTTTGGATCGAAACTCGGGTGGGAGCGGCCAAACTGGTTTGCCCCTGCGGGCATGGAGCCGCGCGACCGCTATTCCATGGGGCGGCAGAACTGGTTCGCCCCGGTGGGCGAGGAACACGCCCATGTCCGCGCCCACGCCGGGGTGTTCGACCAGTCGTCTTTTGCCAAGTATGAGCTGTCCGGCCCGAAGGCTGCCGAGGCGCTGGAGGCGATCTGCGCCAACCGCGTGGCGCGTGAGGTGGGGCGGTTGACCTATACCCAGCTTCTGAACTCGCGCGGCGGGATCGAGGCCGATCTGACCGTGGCGCGCCTGGCCGAGGACCGGTTCTACATCGTCACCGGCACCGGGTTCCGCACACATGATTACGGCTGGATTACCGACCACCTGCCGAAATCTGGCGTCAGCTTTGAGGATGTCACCGAAGGCTGGGGCACGCTGTCGCTGATGGGACCGCGGGCGCGCGACATTCTGGCGGCCGTCACGGCAGAAGATGTGTCGAACGTAGCACTTCCCTTTGGCTCGGCCCGCGTTCTGACCATCGCCGGGGTCAAGGTTCGCGCCCTGCGCGTCACCTATGTGGGTGAGCTTGGTTGGGAATTACACTGTCTGATCAATCAGTTGGGCGAGGTTTATGATGCGCTGATGGCGGTGGATCCCGACCTTCGCCCCGTGGGCTATCGCGCGTTGGAATCCATGCGGCTGGAAAAGGGCTATCGCGCGTGGTCCTCGGACATCACCCTCAATGACACGCCATTTGAGGCGGGTCTGGGCTGGGCGGTTAAACTTAAATCCACCACCCCCTTCCTTGGTCGTGCCGCACTTGAGGCTGCCGCAGGCAAGCCCCTGACCAAATCGCTGATGACCTTTGCCGTCGATGCCCCCGATGCAGTTCTGGTCGGGCGCGAGACCATCCTGCGCGATGGGCAGGCGGTGGGTTATCTGACCTCGGGCGGGTATGGCTATACGGTCGGCAAGAGCATCGGCATGGGCTATGTCCGCAATGAGGCCGGCGTGAATTCCGATTGGCTTGCGGCAGGCCGTTATGCGCTGGTGATTGCGGGCGAGGAAACCCCGGCGCGGCTTGAGATGAAACCGCTGGTTGACCCCGAAGGCGCGCGCATCAAGGCCTGATCCGGCCTGCCCAAAATCAAAGACGCGGCAGGATATCCTGCCGCGTCTTTTCCATCACCATGCGATGAGGGGATTATTCGTCGCCCGAAGCCGCAAGGCCCGAAGGCGCCGCGATATTGGCCACGACAAAGTTCCGCGCGATCGTCGGCTTGGCGCCAGCGGGCAGCGGGATGTCATTGATGTGGATCACATCGCCAATCTGCTTGCCGGTCAGGTCCACGGTGATGTGGTCGGGAATGTCACCTGCGGTGACTTCCAGTTCCACTTCCGAACGCACGACGGTCAGGGTGCCGCCACGCTTCAGACCGGGCGAGGCTTCGTGGTTCACGAACTCGACATGAATGAACAGCTCGATCTTCGAATCGTCATGGATGCGCAGGAAGTCGACATGGGTCGGCAGATCCTTGACCACATCGCGCTGAACACCGCGGCAGACGACATGTACGTCCTCATGACCCTCGACCTTGAGGTTCAGGAGCGACTGCAGGAAGCGGCCCTGCTTGAGGCGCTTGAGCAGGTAGTTGTAGTTGATGTTCAAAGCGACCGGGTCTTTGCCGTCGCCATAAACGATTGCGGGTACGTTGCCCTCACGACGAGCTTGACGAGCGGCCCCCTTGCCTGTCCCCGTCCGTACCGCGGCGATGAAATCTTTAGCTTCACGAGCCATGGTTTTCTCCTTGATAAGTCCGCCATCCTCCAAGGGTGCATGGCGCGACCGGGGGCCTATAGCGGGGAATCAGTCGAAGGGAAAGCGCAAAAGCAGAGAAACGCCCAAAAGCGGCGCGGTCACGGCTTGCCGTGTCGGCGAAAGACGGGCTGCATCGCTTGTGCCAAGATAGCAGGAAGATCAAGACGCGGGCAGATCCCGTCAAACTGCCCATATCAGACGAGCCCTAAATGTCCTTCCTCTCCCTACTGGCCGTCTCGCGCCCAGCCGTGGCCGCCTTTGCCGCCATGGGCATCCTGTGGGGCAGCTTTGCCGCCGCCTTGCCCGATCTCAAGGCGATGCTGGGGGTGGACGAGGCGCAGATGGGCCTTTTGATGTTCATGACCCCGGCCGCAGCGGTGACGGCGATGCTGATCGCACCGGCGGCCGGGCTGGCCTTTGGCCGCATCGCGCTGCCGGTGGCCACGCTTCTGATGTGCGTTGGTTTCTTCCTGCCCGGTCAGGCCAGCGTGATCTGGATGTTCCCGCTGGCCATGATGGCGGCGGGCTTTGGCACCGGCCTGACCGATGTCTTGATGAACGCCCGCGTTGCCGCGATGGAGGCCGCGCGCGGGCTGCACCTGATGAACCTCGCCCATGCCGCCTATTCCTTTGGCTATGCGGGCGGTTCGATCGGCACCGGGTTGATGCGCCAGGCTGGCTGGTCGCCGGCCTGGGTCTTGGGCACCATGGCCGCCATGGCGGCGCTGATGGCCCTGATGACGATCGAACGAGATGGCCGCATCGAAGGGTTGGCGCGGCCGAAGTCGGGTCCGGGCCGCGGATTGGGCTGGGTGCCGGTCATTGGCGGGGCGATGGTGTTCATCGCCTTCCTGACAGAAAACGCGGCCGAAAACTGGTCTGCCCTGCATATCGAACAAACCTTGGGCGGCTCGCCCGCCCATGGGGCGATGGGGCCTGCGACACTGGCGCTGACCATGGGGGTCGCGCGGCTTGTCGGGCAGGGGATCGCCGGGCGGGTGGCGCCGGTTCTGCTTTTGACGGCGGGGGCGGTGATTTCGGCGGCGGGTGCCTTTGCCGTGGCGGCCGCTACGGCGCCGTGGATGGCCTATGCCGGGTTCATCGTCATGGGCATCGGATCATCCGTCATTGCGCCAACCGCCTTTTCGCTGGTGGGCAGCCATGCCGCCCCCGAGGCCCGCGCCCGCGCCGTGGCCCGCGCCACGCTTTTTGGCTACCTGGGCTATTTCATTGGCCCACCCGGTTTCGGCTTTATCGCGGGCAGTCTTGGCCTGCGCTATGCCTTTGTCTTTGCCGCCGTGATCTTGCTATTCGTGCCGCTTCTCGCCCGGATCATGGCCCGGCGCGGCTAGGCGCGTCGGGCGAGACACAGAAAATGTCGCGCAACAGGGTGACCTTTGGTCGCCGCCGCGCTAACTCAGCCGGGCGCGACAGGAGTTCAAGACCATGGCCTATTTTCTCGGCGTTGATACCGGCGGCACCTATACGGATGCCGTGATCGTCGATGAGGCCGCCGACAAGGTTATCGCCAAGGCCAAGTCGTTGACCACCCGGCAGGACCTTGCGCTTGGCATCGGTCGGGCGGTGGATGCGGCGATTGAAGGGGCGGGCATCGCGGCCCGCGATGTGGCGCTGGTGTCCCTTTCCACCACGCTTGCCACCAATGCGCTGGTCGAAGGGCAGGGCGGGCGCGTCGCGCTGGTCTTTATCGGTTTTGATGCCGGTGACCTGGAACGCGGCGGGCTGGTCGAGGCCTTGAAGGGCGATCCGGTTATCTTGCTGGATGGCGGCCACACCCATGCGGGAACCGAGGCGGCGAGCCTCGACATCGCCGGGCTTGAGCCGCAACTTCTGGAATTGCGCGACAGCGTAATGGGCTTTGCCGTGGCGGCGCGCTTTGCCACCCGCAACCCGGCCCATGAGGTCGCTGCGCGCGACGCGATCCGCTGCGTGACCGGCCGTCCGGTGACCTGCAGTCATGAGCTATCCGCCAATCTCAACGGCCCCAAACGCGCCCTGACGGCGGTGCTCAATGCCCGGCTGATCGGCATGATCGACCGCCTTGTGACAGCTTGTGAGCGGCACCTTGACCAAGTGGGCATTGCTGCGCCGCTGATGGTGGTGCGCGGTGACGGGGCGCTGATCTCGGCCGCCATGGTGCGCGAACGGCCCATCGAGACCATTCTTTCCGGCCCCGCCGCCTCCATCGTCGGCGCGCGCTGGCTGACCGGGGCGCCCGATGCGCTGGTCAGCGACATCGGTGGCACCACGACAGATGTGGCGCTCTTGCGCGGTGGCCTGCCCGAGATCGACCCGGCCGGCGCGCGCGTCGGCGGCTTTCGCACCATGGTCGAGGCGGTGGCGATGCGCACCACCGGCCTTGGCGGCGACAGCGAGGTGCATCTGAAAACCGAAGGCCTCCTTGGGGGCCTGCGCCTCGGGCCTCGGCGGTTGATGCCGGTCTCCCTTCTCGCAGTCGATTATGGCGAGATAGTGCATGCCACGCTGGACCGCGCCCTTTCAACCGAGACAGCAGGCGAGTTCGACGGTCGTTTTGTGGTGCCCATAGGCGGCAATGCCGGAGGGCTGAACGCCCGCGAAGCAACGGTTCTGGCGCGCATCACCCAAGCCATGCCCATGGCGGCCGCGCTGACCAGCCGCATCGAAGTGGCCGCTTTGGAACGTCTGGTGGCACGGGGCCTGGTGATGATCTCCGGGGTGACGCCCTCGGATGCAAGCCATGTCATGGGCAGGCTGGACAGTTGGGACCAAAGTGCTGCGCAAAAGGCGCTGACGCTCTTGGCGCGGCGGCGCAACGGGGCGGGCGAACGCTTTGCCACCGGTCCCGAACCGCTGGCCCAGGCCATCATCGACCAGCTGACCGCCCAGACCGTCGACTGCCTCCTTGAAGCCGCCTTCGACGAGGACGCCGCCTTTGACGGCCAGCCCTCCGAAGTCTTGGCACGTCATCCGCTGATGACGGCGGCGCTGAAGAACCACCGGGGCGTGGTCGAGCTCAGCGCCCGGCTTGGGGTCCCGGTGATCGGGCTTGGCGCCTCGGCCCCCTCCTACTATGGCGCGGTGGGCGCCGCGCTGGGCTGCGAGATGATCCTTCCCGAACATGCCGGGGTGGCCAACGCCATCGGCGCGGTGGTGGGACAGGTGTCGCAAAAGGTGACCGGCATCGTCACATCACCGGCCGAAGGCCGCTATGTCGCCCATATGCCCGAGGGTCTCGCCACCTTTGCCACCCCGACCGAAGCCCTCGACGCCCTCGAAGCCGCCCTGCGGGCCGAGGCCGAAAGCCGCGCCCGCGCGGCCGGTGCCGAGGACCTGCACATCACACCCCACCGCGATCTGCGCGAGGTGGATATCGAAGGACGCAAGATGTTCGTCGAGGCATCGGTTTCGGTCACCGCCGCCGGCCGCCCCCGCGTCGCGCACGGCTGAAACCGACCCAGCCCGGGCCACCACCGCGCGCCGGGCAAATCAAAAGGCCGTGCCCAATAACCCTCTGCACGCCGTCCCATCTCCGGGTTCATCTTGGCCCAAATACCCCACGGAGGTCCGGGGGTGTGAAACCCCCGTGGCCTGCCACAGGAAACCCGCGCCAAACCGGCATTTCCCCCTTGACGCCCCTGCCGCCCGGCCTTATCCCCCGCGCCAGTGGCTAGGTAGCTCAGCTGGTTAGAGCACATGACTCATAATCATGGGGTCGGGGGTTCGAGTCCCCCCCTCGCCACCACTTTCTTCCTCCCCCCATTCCGCCGTCGCGCTTAGGCTTGCAGCACATAGCTGCCCGGTGCGGCCGTGAGGACCGGCAACGCGCGGTCCGGGGCACCCATCGGCGGTGGGGCAACCGGCGCGCTGCTCAAGCGCGCAAGCCAGACCTGCCACTCCGGCCACCATGACCCCTCCTGTCGCCTATGGCGCAAGAGCCATCCATCGGGGTCGATGTAATGCCCGCCCGCCGGGCGATGGCCCAGGCGGTAATGTCGGTCGGGGTGGTCGGGCGGCGACAGGATGCCGCCGTTATGCCCGGCCTTGGTCAGCACGAAGGTCAGGTCGTAGCCGGTGAAGAGCGCCGTCTTGTAAACCGAGCGCCAGGGCGCGATGTGGTCGGTCTCGGTTGCCACCACGAACATCGGCACCTCGATATCCTTCAGCGCGATCACCCGTCCCTCGACCGCAAAGCGGCCCGCCGAGATGCGGTTTTCCAAGAACACCCCGCGCAGGTATTCCGCATGCATTCGCGCCGGCATCCGCGTGGTGTCATTGACCCAGACGGTCATGTCAGTGGACAAATGCGCCTCACCCAGAAAATACCGCCGTGTGGCGCGCGACCAGATCAGGTCCTCTGACCGGATTGCAGCAAAGGCGCCAGACATCTGTGGCCGGTCCAGAAAACCCTTGGCCCACATCATGTCCTCCAGAAAGCTGACCTGGCTTTCATCAAGAAACAGCAGCAACTCTCCGGCCTCGGCGAAATCGACCTGGGCCACCATCAGCGTGCTCGAGGCCAGCCGATCATCGCCGTCACGCGTCATGGTCGCCGCCGCAATCGCCAAAAGCGTGCCGCCAAGGCAATAGCCATTGGCATGCACCTTGGCGCCGGGCAACAGCGTGTTGATGACCGCGAGCGCCTGCAGGATCCCGTCCTTGCGGTAATCTTCCATAGACCAATGCGCTTCGGTCTCGGTCGGGTTGCGCCACGAAATGCAAAAGACCGTATGGCCCTGGGCCACAAGCCAGCGGATCAGCGAGCTCTCGGGCGACAGATCAAGGATGTAGTATTTCATGATCCAGGCCGGAACGATCAGCACCGGCTCGGGGCGGACCCTGCCGGTGGATGGACCGTGCTGGATCAGCTCCATCAGGTGGTTGCGATAGATCACCGCGCCGGGTGTCGCGGCCAGCACCTTGCCAAGGGCAAAGCCCGGCGGCACCGGGCGGTGTTCGCGTGCCATGATGTGGCGGGCGTCATCCATGAAATGCACCGCCCCCTCGATCAGGTTGCGCCCGCCCGTTGCCGCGATCCGGCCCAGGATTTCGGGCTTCGACAGCGGGAAGTTTGACGGCGACACCGTATCCAGCCAATGGCGCATCATGAAACCGGTGCGGCGCGCGTTGGGTTTGCGCAGGCCCGGCAGCGGCTCGGTCGCGACCCGCCACCAGTCCTGCACGGCAAGAAATCCTTGCTGCCACAGGGCAAAGGGCGCGCGGTCCCAGCCCGGATGCGACCAGCGCGGATCATGCGGCCCGGGCGCAAAGGGCTTGTCGGGGCTCAGCCCAAGGGCCTTGGTCTGGGCATATTGCGCCAGTTCCAGCGCATTGACTTGTGCACGTTCGAAAAGCTCGATCTGCCGACCCGGTGCGCGCGCCAGATGCAGGGCCCAATCGGTTCAGGCATCCAGCATGGCATGGGGCGACAGCCCTCCGGTCAATTGTGCAAGGCTTGCCTGAATGGTCCGGTCAAGCGCGGCATGCGGGTGCAACCCGGCCTCGGCCCTTGCTGCAGGCGGCCCCTCGGTCGGCGGGGGCGCGACCACCGCCGAAAGCCCGGCGTCCGGCACCTCTGGCGCGCGCACAGCTTCTACCTCTGGCGCAGAGGCGGCCTTTGGGCCGCGCGCCTGGGCGGCAAGCGAAACAAGCGATGGGGGCTTTGGCTGCATGGGTCTCAGGCCTTCCGGATGGGGCACGCCCAGGGCGACCCGAGGGTGGCGTGCGGGCGCAACAGCCCCAGCGCAACAGGCCGAAAACCGATCCTGGCAGTCCGTGCCCCGATGCCCGTTGAGCCCATGCTGGTGCCAAATCGCCCGCCCTGTCGTTGACGGCTGTCATGGCCGGTGCAGGATGGCGCAGGGCAAGGCCAGGGGCTTTCACAGGTGACCTGGGGTCCTACGGTCCTGGCAGCGCTCAGCGCTCAGCCGGTCACGCCCGCTGTCCCAAGCCCCAGCAGGTCTGCCGATCCCGCTTGCAGCATGTCCTGCAACGTCAGCGATTCAATGATCACCAGATAGGACCAGAACACTTCGGCAAAGACCTTGCGGATCCGGCAGCTTGCCTCATCGGCGCAATCCTCGCAGCGCTGATAGGCGCTGCGCGAGAGGCAGGGCAGGGGGGCAATCGGCCCGTCGATGGTGCGCAAAAGATCCGGGATCGACACATCGGCAGGCTTCTTCAGCAAGGAATAGCCGCCAAGCCGCCCCCGCGTTGACCGGATCACGCCCGCATTGCGCAGTTCCAGCAGAATATGTTCCAGGAACCGCTTGGGCGTCCCGGCACGCCGCGCGATTTCTTCAATCGTCAGCCCCTCGGGCGCCGGGCGGGCGGCCTCATCCGCCAGCACCAACAGCGCCTTGAGCGCATATTTCATCTTCTGCGTGATCATGCGGTCAGCTTAGGGTCGAGAGCGGTCAAGATCAATCCACCGACCCGGCAATCGGTTCGCCGACCGGGTCTGCTTGCTGGCCAGGGCGCGTCATCATCCGCTCAACCCACTGGGCCGTGCGGCGGTAATGATCGGCCAAAAGCGCGCAGGCCAGATCGGCATCGCGCGCCAGCGTTGCCTTTGCCAATGCCTCATGTTCGGCCTGCACGTCCCGGGCGGGTTCTCCGGGCCGGGGCGCCAGCATCGGGTGGCGGTAGCGTTCACTTTCCACATAAAGCCGCTGGAAGAAGTCCATCAGCCAGCCCGACCCGCAGGCCGACAACAGCGCGTGGTGAAAGGCGTGGTGGCGGGCCTCCAGCGCGCGGGCGTCGGCTTCAGATGCCGTGCCGCGCACCGCTTGCAGCAAAAGCGCATGCAAGCTGCCGACGATCCCCGCTTCCCACTCGTCGCCGCCCTGTTCAATCGACAGCCGCAGCGCGCGGGATTCGATCAGGATGCGGGTGTTCTTGGCATCCCACATCTCGGCCATCGACAGGGGCGCCACCGAAAACCCCTTGAGCGCGACCGAGGTCACCAGCCGCTCTGCCTGCAACCGGTTCAACGCCTCACGCAGGGGCGAAAAGCCCATGCCATAACGATCCGAAAGCTGCGCCATCCGCAAAGGTGCGCCGGGCTTCAATGCGCCCGAGACGATGTCGCGGCGCAGGGCGTCATAGGCTTTTTCGGCAAGTGTCATCGGTTCGGCCCCAAAGGGCACAAATCCGCGCCCTTGTCGGCCAGACTATGCCGGGACAGGAGTGTTTAGCAATTCAAAGATTTTCGAAAATCCGGCTTGCCATCGAAAATATTTCTCGCCAGACTGCCCTGCAAACCGCACCCTTCGGATGGGAGGAACCCCCATGGCCAAAGCGCATGAAAACCACCGCGAAGATGTCATTGGTCGCGCCAATGTCGAAGATACGCCAGAACTTCTGTCCTATTATGACGATCTGGAGCGCTATCACGCCGGGGCGCTTTGGACCGTTGCCAACAAGATCGAACCTTGGGAGCCGAAGTCGCATTCGGTGCCGGTGGTCTGGCGCTACAAGGACCTGCGCGACCATGTGATCCGCTCGGTTGACCTTGTCACGCCGGAAAAGGCGGGGCGGCGGGTGATTTACCTCAATAACCCCGGCCGGACCGATGTTGCCGCCGCCGTGGGTTGGATTTACGCCGGGTTGCAGGTGGTGAACCCCGGAGAGGTGGCTTCGGCCCACCGCCATTCGGCATCGGCCATTCGCTTCATCATGGAAGGGCGGGGGGCCTATACGGTGGTCGATGGCCACAAGATGACCCTTGGCGCGAATGACTTTGTGCTGACCCCGAATGGCACCTGGCACGAACATGGCGTCTCGGCCGATGGCTCGCTCTGCCTTTGGCAGGACGGGTTGGATATCCCCTTTGTCAACGCAATGGAGGCGAACTTTTACGAAGTTCACCCCGACCTTAATCAGGCCGTCGGCTATGCGGTCGATGACATGACGAAAACCTGGGGCAATGCCGGGCTGACGCCGTCCACCGGAAAGTGGTCGCACGGCTATTCGCCGATGTTCAAATATGAATGGGAGCCGACCTATGCGGCGCTGACGAAATACGCCGCCTGCACCGAGGGCAGCCCCTTTGACGGGGTGATGATGGAATACGTCAACCCCACGACGAACGGCCCGGTGATGCGGACGCTTGGCACCTCGATGCAGATGCTGCGGGCGGGGGAGCATACCAAGGCCCACCGCCACACCGGCAGCTATCTGTATCACGTCGCCAAGGGGCGCGGCTATTCCATCATCAACGGCAAGCGATTTGATTGGGCCGAGCGTGATATCTTCTGCGTGCCCTCCTGGGCCTGGCATGAACATGTCAATCTGGATGACCGGAATGATGCCTGCCTCTTCTGCCTATCTGACATCCCTGTCATGCGCGCCCTGTCGCTTTATCGCGAAGAGGCCTTCGCCGACAACAACGGCCACCAGCCCATCTTGTAAGGAAGTCCAATGAAAATCGTAACTTACCGCGCCTCGGTCGAGGATGCCGCCCGCCTTGGCGTGATCGTGGATGATCTGGTGGTGGATGTGGCCGCTTTGGGAGAGGCTTACGGCGAGGGCCTGCCCGATACCGTGCTGGGCCTGATCGACACGGGTCGCCCCGGTCTGAACGCGCTGCAAGCCTGTCTGGATGAGGCGGATGGCGATTTTCCGATCCACACCGCCACGGCGCTGGCCAATGTGCGCCTTCTGGCGCCGATCCCCCGGCCCCGGAAGAACATCTTTGGCATCGGGCTGAACTACCTCGACCATGTCATGGAATCCGCCAAGGCGCTGGATACCAATGACGCCCTGCCGAAACAGCCGGTAGTCTTTTCCAAACCCCCCACCGCCGTCATCGGCCCGGATGAGCCGATCCTGCACAACGCCAAGATCACCCAGCAACTGGATTGGGAGGTGGAGCTGGCCGTCATCATCGGCACCCGCGCCACCCGTGTTTCTCGTGAGGCGGCGCTGAAACATGTGTTTGGCTATTCCGTCATGCTGGACATCTCGGCCCGCGACAACCGCCGCGCTGGGCAGTGGATCGTGTCCAAGGGGATGGACAGCTATGCCCCCTTCGGCCCGGTGATCGTGACCGCCGATGAAATCCCCGATCCGCAGACGCTCGACCTGTGGCTGACGGTGAACGGCGTGGAAAAGCAGCGGTCGAACACCGCCAAGATGCTTTTCAAGGTCGATGAGCTGATCGCCGATATCAGCCAAGGCATCACGCTCGAACCGGGCGACATCATCGCCTCGGGCACGCCCGAAGGGGTGGGGGCAGGGCGCGACCCGCAAGAGTTCATGTGGCCCGGTGATACGGTCGTCGCTTGCGTTGAAGGCATCGGCACTTTGCGCCACCCGGTTGTCAATTCCACCCCCGACTGATTTCATCTTGGCAATAATACTCTCTGGGGGTCCGGGGGGCGAAGCGCTCCCGGTCCTTTCCGCAAAAGGACCGCATCATGACCGTCACAATCGCCGTCGCGCAAATCGCCTCGATCCCCACCGACCCCATGGCCACCGCCGAAAAGGCCGCCCGCGCCCTGCGGGATGCGGCGGGGAAGGGCGCGCGCCTTGTCGTTTTCCCCGAGGCGTTGATCGGCGGCTATCCCAAGGGCGAAAGCTTTGGCGCCCCCATCGGCATGCGCAAGCCCGAAGGCCGCGCCGCCTTTGCCCGCTATCATGCCGCCGCCATCGACCTTGAGGGCCCCGAGGTTGCCTGCCTGACCGAGGCGGCAAAGGACAGCGGCGCTTTCGCCGTCATTGGCGTGATCGAACGCGACGGGGCGACGCTGTATTGCACCGTGCTTTATTTCGACGGGGCCAAGGGCCTTGTCGGCAAGCACCGCAAGCTGATGCCCACCGCGGGCGAACGGCTTGTCTGGGGCTTTGGCGATGGCTCCACCCTGCCGGTGTTCAAGACCGATTACGGCACGGTGGGCGCGGTGATCTGCTGGGAAAACTACATGCCTGCGCTTCGCATGCATATGTATCATCAAGGGGTTAGCCTTTACTGCGCGCCCACGGCGGATGACCGCGACACATGGATTTCCACCATGCAGCACATCGCGCTGGAAGGGCGCACCTTTGTCCTGACCGCCTGCCAATACATCACCCGCACCGCCTTTGGCCCCGACCATGAAAGCGCCCTAGGCGATGATCCGTCCACCGTGATGATGCGCGGCGGATCGGCCATTATCGGGCCTTTGGGCAAGGTGCTGGCTGGCCCCGATTTTTCCGGCGAGACGATCCTTTATGCCGACATTGATCCCGCCGAGATCCCCCGCGCCAAGTACGACTTTGACGTGACGGGCCACTATGCCCGCCCCGATGTATTTGAACTGACGGTCGATACGCGGGCGAAAACGCCGGTGAGGGAAATCTGATGTTCTGGGGCGCTGAAAAAACCGCCGAACCCATCGCCTACAAGCTGATGGCCGCCACCATCATGCCGCGCCCCATCGCCTGGGTGGTGACCCAAGACCGCGAGGGCCGCCTCAACGCCGCGCCCTACAGCTTCTTCAACGCCATGGGGTCCGACCCGCCGACGATTGCGATCGGCATCCAGTCCGACACCGGGCGCGGCTTCAAGGACACCGCCGCCAATATCCACGCGACGGGCGAGTTTGTGGTGAACCTTGTGCCCGAAGAGATGGTGCAGGCGATGAACATCACCGCTTTGGACGCCCCGCCCGGGGTGGATGAGTTGGAGATTGCCGGTTTGGAAACCCTGCCCTCCGTCACCGTGAAGCCGCCGCGCATCAAGGGCAGCCCGGTGGCCTTTGAATGTCGGATGCTGGCCTCGGTCGTCACCGGCCCGCACCAGACGGTGATGATCGGCCGCATCCACGGCTTTCACGTCGCCGATGACTGCGTGCTGAACCCCGACCGCGCCCATATCGATACGGGCAGGTTGAACCTCGTGGCGCGCAGTTTTGGCTCCACTTATGTGCGGTCGAAAGACACCTTTGAACTCGCGCGGCCCACATGGGCCAAATGGACCGGCAAGGGCAAAGACTGACCCCAATCCCCTAAAATCGTTCGACTTTCGCCCCGGTTTTCGTCGAAAATCGGGGCTTCTGATTTTCGCCGAAAATCAGTGTTCCCCCCGGTTTCGCAAACGCCTGGATCTTCGAAAATCCATGTTGACAGAATCCTGAATCTGTAAATTACTAAACCGGTCAGTAAGAAAACCGAAGGGGAAGCCATGCTGCAAGAACGGATCGAAGGCAAATGGCTTGCGGCCTTCCGCCGGGTCTTTGCGCTGAATGGCATCGGGCAGGGGACACGGCTTGCCATCCTTCACGAAACCCAATCCCGCCCGGTTCTGGTGCAGCTTTGCGAGCTTGCCGCCTATGACCTTGGGGCTGAATTCTGCATCATACAGATGCCGACCCCGCCGCAGGTGGCGCCCGTCCCGGTGAAATCCACCGGCACAAGCTGGGCCATCCAAGGCAACCGCGCGGTGATCGAGGCGCTCAAACTGCAAGACATCATCGTCGATTGCACGGTCGAAGGGCTGATCCACGCCCCGGAATGGCCGGAGATTGAGGACGCAGGCCGCGCGCGGCTTTTGGTCATCACCAACGAACACCCCGAGATTCTGGAACGCACCGAACCCAAGGCCGAACACGCCGCCCGCGTGCAGATCGGCATCGAGATGCTGCGCGAGGCGCGCGAGATGCGCGTGACCTCTGCCGCGGGCACCGATCTGACAATAGATCTGACCAATGCCCCCTGCGGCGGCACCCCCGGTTTCGGAACGACCCCCGGCGCTGTGGCCCATTGGCCGGGCGGGCTGTGTCTGGCCTTTCCGGGCCAAAACACCGTCAATGGCCGCATCGTGATGGACGTGGGCGACATGAACCTGACGTTCAAGACCTATCTGACCAGCCGCATCGACTGCACGGTCGAGAATGATTTCCTCACTGCCATCAAGGGCGACGGCATCGATGCGCTGCATTTCCGCGAATACATGGAGGCTTGGGAGGACAAGAACGCCTATGGCATCTCCCATGTCGGCTGGGGCGTGCATCCCGGCGCGAAATGGGTCTCGGCCGCGATGTATGACAAGCGCGACATGCAGGCGGTGGAGTTCCGCGCCCTTCCCGGCAGCTTCCTGTGGTCCACCGGTGCCAACCAATATGCCGGGCGCTATACGCTGGGCCATTTCGACCTGCCGATGCGCAACTGCACCATCGCCCTTGACGGCAAGATCGTCGTCAAATCCGGCGTGCTGCAAGGCGCGCTTGCCCTATAATCCTTCGGAGCATCTCATGAGCACCCCCGCCGATTACTACGACCTTTCCCGCATCCGCCCCGAAGTCCTTGCCGCTCTCGACAAGATCAATGCCATGGGGCCGGAGTTTGCCGCCCGCGCCAAGGCGGTTGATGATGAGGCCTCCTTCCCGACCGCGAATTACAAGGACCTGGCCGACGCCGGTTTCCTTGGCCTGTCGATCCCGCAAGAGTTTGGCGGCTGGGGTTTTTCCATGGGCGAATATGCCATGGTGGGGGCTGAAATCGCCAAGTATTGCGGCGCGACCGCGCTGACCTTCAACATGCACAACTCGTCCATGGCCTGGTCGCGCTTCATGTATGACATGCCGAACCTGACGGCCGAGGAGAAAGCCGCCTTCGCCCCCCTGCGCGAGCGTCAGTTCCGCCGGGCGACGAAGGAACGCGCGATCTATTCGCAGCCGATCTCGGAAGGCGGGCAGAACTGGACGTCAAAGCCCAATCAGACCCAATGCCGCAAGGTCGAAGGCGGCTGGAAAATCAATGGGTTTAAGAAATTCGCCTCACTTGCAGGCTATTGCGATTATTACACCATCGTCTGCACCGAGGTGTTTGAAGGCCAGGAACCCCGGCATGAGGACACGGTGCTGTTCGTCGTCCACAAGGACACCCCCGGCCTGACGGTCAAGGGCGATTGGGACCCCCTGGGCATGCGCGGCACCAACTCGCGCGATCTGATCCTGAAGGATGTCTTTGTCACCGAAGATGACCTGCTGATGCCCAACGGCATCTTCGGGAAAACCCTGCCCAATTGGCCGCATATGATGGCGACCCTTAGCCCCACCTATATGGGGGTCGCCCAAGGGGCCTATGATTTCACCGTGGCCTATCTGCAAGGCCGCATCCCCGGCCAGCCGCCGATTGACCGGCGCATGTATGCGACCAAACGGGTGGCGGTTTCCAAGATGTATGCCCGCCTTGCCAATATGCGCGCGCTCTGGTGGCAGGCGTTTTCGGAAGCCAAGGGCATGCCCGGCAAGGTCGAGGTGATGCGGATGTATGCCGCGCAGTATAACGTTATGGAGGGTGTGCAGGAAATCGCCGCCATGGCCATCCGCACCTGCGGCGGCCAGTCGATGCTGCGCTCTCTGCCCCTTGAACGGATGTATCGCGACAGCCGCTGCGGGGCGCTGATGCTGCCCTATACCTCTGAAATCATGGAGGATTACATCGGCGTTCTGGCGCTTTATGAAATGGACGAGCTGGACAACGCCCCCGGCGACGAGGGCGGTGCGCGCAACTCGCTCTGGCGCGGCGATTCCGGCAGCCTGCGGGCCTTGCGCTGATGGGGCGCGAGACGGTTCATGTCATGGCGCGGGCCGATCAGCCGCCCGCTGCCATCTGGCCTACGGCCCGCGATTTTTGCGGGCTGTGGCATCCCTTCCTTGCGACGATCCGCGAGGAAAAGGGCAACAAGGGCGCAGTCATCCGCCGCTTTACCGCCCATGGCGAAGATACCGTCTATGCCGAACAACTCACCTACCTTTCGGACAGCGATTACACGCTGGCCTATACCCACCTTGAAGGCATCCGGGGCGCCACCCGCTACAACGCCCGCCTGACCATCTCCCCGCGCGAGGCGGGCGGGTCGGTCATCACCTGGACGGCCGAGATCGATGCGCCGGGGCCAAGGGCGGCCGAGATTGCCAAGGGCACCGCCCCAGTGTTCGAAGCCGGGATCGAGGCAATTCTTGCCCGCGCGGGGCAGGGGGCCTTGCCGGCCCATGCCGACCTGCCCGGTTTGCTCCTCACGGATACGATTCTGCAAGGCACCCCGAACCTTGCCCTGACGCATACGGGACGCAAGGGCGACACGCTGGCGCTGTTCCTGCATGGCATTGGCGGGAGCCGCAAGAACTGGGCGCGGCAGGTGGAACAGGCCGGCCATGTCATGACCGCCTGCGCCATGGACCTGCGGGGATATGGCTCATCTACGCTGGGCTTTCAGCAATCCACCGTCGACGATTACTGCGATGATATCCTTCGGGTGATGCAGCATTTCGGAGCGAAGAAGCTGGCGCTCGTCGGTCTTTCCTATGGCTCATGGATCGCCACGTCCTTCGCCATGCGCCACCCCGAGATGCTGGCAGGACTGGTCCTCTCGGGCGGCTGCACCGGCATGTCCGAGGCAGGCCCCGAGGAACGCGAGGCTTTCCGTGTCAGCCGCGAGGTTCCGCTCAACGCGGGCCAAGTGCCCGCCGATTTCGCCCCCGCCGTGGTCAAGGTGCTGACCGGGCCGACGGCCTCTGATGCCGTCAAGGCCGAGCTTCTCGCCTCGATGTCTGCCATCCCGGCCGACACCTACCGCGACGCTTTAATCTGCTTTACCAACCCATTGGAGCGGTTTGATTTTTCCAAACTGACCATGCCCAGCCTCTTGATGACAGGCGAACATGACCGGCTCGCGCCGCCCACTGAAATCCGCGCCGTCGCAGGCCGCATCCTGGATGCCGCCCCGCAGATGCAGAACGCTCGCCCGGACGTGCGTTATGAAACGCTGGGGGGTGTCGGCCATGTCTGCAACGTCGAAGGCCCCGCCGCCTATAACGCCGCCCTGATCCCGTTTCTGGCCCGCCTGCCATGACCGCCCTGCCGCCGCGCGCCCGCAACAAGCAACTGAAAGAGCGCCGGATCCTGGACGCGGCCTTGAAGGTCTTTGCCGATCAGGGCTATTCGGGGGCGTCGATGGATGCCATCGCGGCCTTGGCAGGCGTGTCGAAACCGACACTTTATCAATACTTTGGCGGCAAGGAACAGCTTTTCACCGCCATAATGGTCGAACAGCGCGACACCATGCTGGGTGCCTGTGAAGAACCCGATGGGCTCGGGCTGGTTCCCGAGCTTTGGGCCTTTGCCTGGCACTATGCCGACACGGTGCTGCGTGCCGATTTCCTGTCGCTTGCCCGGCTGACCATTGGCGAGGCGCAGCGCTTTCCCGAGATCGGCCGCGCCTATCAGGCCGCAGGTCCAGAGCGGGTTCTGCGCGGGATGATGGATTATCTTTCGGCCAAGCGTGTCGAAGGGCGGCTTGCCTTTGACGATGCCGAACTTGCGGCCGAGGATCTTTGGGGCCTTATCCTATCGGCCCCGCGAAACCGCGCGCTGCATGACGCCACCAACTTGCCCAGCCGGGCCGAGTTGCACCGCTTCATCAGCAACGGTTTGCGGGTTTTTCTAAAAGCCTATTCCACCGATCCGGCCCGCGATCTGACCGAACTTCAAGCCCTGAGCGAACAGGGCCCGACACAGGAAACAGGGAAACGCCATGACCAAAGCCACAGCCATTGACACCTATCTGCAGGATGAAAACAGCCGCTTTGCCACAGTGGCGCTGGTTGACACCAATGGCCTGTTGCGCGGGCAGATGGTGTCGGTTTCCAGCCTGAAAGGCATCTTGAAGAACGGCATGGGCATGGCCCCGGCGCAGTTGGCGCTGGACCCGACCGACGAGATGCTGGAAATGCCCGGCGTCACCGACGGGACGGGGGATTTCCACGATGACCCCTTGGTGGTGGACCCCGCGACCGCCCGTCGCCTCCCTTGGGCCAAGCCCGGCCATGACCTATTGGTTTTGACCAACTATTCCGGCGACACCGCGCAGCTTTGCCCTCGGTCGATCCTGAAAAAGGTTCTCGACCGCGCGGCAAGCCATGGCCTTCACCCGAAATACGGGATGGAGCTGGAATATACCCTGTTCGACGAAACCCCTGAATCGGCACGGGAAAAGGGCTATCGTAACCTCAAAACCGCCACCATGCACGCCTCCCATGACCTGATCCTGTATCAAACCGTGCAGCAGGAATGGTACGAGGCGCTGTCTGACATGTGCGGGCCTTTGAAGATCGACCTTGCCAAGATGCACGAGGAAATCGGCGGCGGGTTCCTTGAGGCCTGCATCGGCGCAGGGCAGGGGTTGGAGCCTGCCGACCAACTGGTGCTTCTGAAGAACTTCATCCGCGCGCTCGCCTTGCGGCAGGGCCGCAGCGTCACCTTCATGCCGCGCTGGACCGAGACCGCCGACAGCCAGTCCATCCACCTGCATATCTCGATGAAGGATGCGGGCGGGGCGACGCTGTTCCATGATCCGAAGGGCGAGAACGGCATGAGCCAGACCTTCCGCCACTTCATCGGCGGCTTGCAGAGGTATATCGGCGACATGAGCCTTGTGTTCCTGCCCACCGTGAACAGCTATCGCCGCTTTGCGCCGGGCACCTTTGCCCCGCCCGGCCTGACCTGGGGCTATGAAAACCGCACCACCTGTTTCCGGGTGGTGGGCCATGATGCAGGGTCGTTGCGCGTCGAAAACCGCCTGCCGGGCGCCGATACCAACCCCTACCTGACCGCCGCCGCGACCATTGCCGCCGGTGTCGCCGGGATTATCGAAAAGATCGAACCGCAGCCCGAGGTCAAGGGCAACGGCCACGCCAACCCGCAGGAAGGTGCCGATTACGCCCGCTCCATGCCCGAGGCGATCGCCCGCCTGCGCGAAAGCCTGTTTGCCCGTGACTGGCTTGGCGACCGCTTTGTCGATGCCTTCTCGGCCACGCGCCAATCGCAGCACGACCAGTTCGCCAAAAAGGTGCCGGACGTGGAACTGCAACGCTTTTTCGATCTGGGCTGACGCAATGGAAAACCGTCCAGACCTGCGCCAAGCCTTTGTCGAAGGCATGGCCCGCGCCGCCACCTTCGTTTCTGTCATCACCACCGACGGGCCGGGGGGGCGCCACGGCGTCACCGTTTCGTCGATGACCTCGGTGTCAGTGGATGGTGAAGCCCCGTCGCTGCTGGTCTGCATTCACCACCAAAGCCCGGCCGCCGCCGCGATCCTGCAAAACCGGGCGTTTTGCGCCAACCTTTTGAACGCGGGCCAGCAGGTTCATTCCGACATTTTCTCGGGCCGCGACAAATCCGGTCTGGCGCGGTTTGATCGGGTGGACTGGCAGCCGGGGCAGGGGGGCAACCGCTTTTGTCCGGTGCCGCTGCGAGTTGCGAATGCAACCTGAAGACCGCACTTCTGTGGGAAACCCACCATGTCCTGATCGGTCAGGTGTCTGCGGTGCAGCTTTCCGACCAGCCTGATGCGCTTTTGTATGGCCAGCGGGGCTATCGCCGGGCCGTCGGGATCCACGAGGCGCGCTAAGAGATGCCGAGTTCAATGGACCGTGTCTGCCGACAAGGATTTTCCGGTTTATAATTCCGACTATTTTGATAAGGTAATCGGGAAGCCAGCCCTTCAGGCCAGCTAAAGACCTGCACCCAAATGCATTGATCGAAGGGCCCCGTCATGACCGCACAAGTGTCGTCTGCCGCATTTCATACCACCACACAGCCTGCCGCCTTGCCCGAGCATGACGCCACCGAACTGACCGCGGGTGGCCATCTTGCACTGATCACGCTCAATGGTGAGGTCTATGCGTTGGGAACCACCCGGCAGGGCAAATTGATCCTGACCAATTGACTGGATCGCCGGGAGAATCGGTACGGCCCTCATGCTTTCCGAGATATGATCGGACTTTTGTGACATTCAGTTGACAGGGCGCGTTTCTCGGGGCCTAATCCGGCGGTACGCTTGGGTTGTGGCTGGCACTGTCGCAAATTTGTCAACTAACTCCCATATAGCTTGCGTAATGACGGGGTTGGCATCGCTGGCCCCGGGAAACCTTCCGGATGACCGGAACAACAAGGGAGACTTCCGTGACCAAAACCCTCTCTACCCTAAACCGTCGCAGCTTTCTGAAGCGCACCGCCGGTGGCGTTGGCGCTTTTGCTGCTCCGGCCATCATCTCGCATAAAGCTTTGGCCTCGTCGGGTGAATTGAACTTCACCGGTTGGGCCGGCTATCCGGCCTTCCTTGAAACCGTGTTCCCGGCCTTTACCGCTGCAACCGGCATCAAGGTGAACTTTTCCGAAGCCCCCGACAACGACACGATTTTCGCCAATGCGAAAGTGGCGGCAGAAGCTGGCGGCATCGACATGATCGAACCGACCATCGACACGGTCGACCAGTATTTCACCAACGGTATCGTCGCGCCTTGGGATGAATCGAAGCTTATGATGAGCAACTACCTCCCCGGCCTCGCCGACGGTGCAGCGGGTGAGCGTTCGCGCAAAGAGGGCAACCTTCTTTACGTTCCCGGCAACTGGGGCACCGAGGCGCTAGTTTATAACAAGGAAGCGGCTGTTCTGGGTGATCCGCCCTCGTTGGCAGCACTCTTCGATCCTGCAAACCAGGTTACGCTGCGCCCACGCTCGGCACTGACAGCAATGGGCCGTCTGTTGGAAGTTCAGGGCAAGCTTCCCTTCCCGTGGATCGAAGGCTACACCGATCTGGATAAGATGACGGTTCTTTGGGACATGGCGTTGGCCGAGGCCGTTAAGTCCAAGGGCAACGTCGTTCAGTGGTGGTCGGGCGAAAACGAAGCCAATGCCGGCTTTGTCGCCAACGGCGCGACGCTGGGCCTGTGCTGGGATTCGACCGGCTACAACCTGCGCAACGACGGCTTTGGCTACGCTGCGCCGACCGAAGGCGCCTTCGCTTGGCACCAGGGCTTCATGCTGATGAAGAACGCTGTCAACGTGGAGCAGGCTCATGAGCTGGCGAAGTGGGTCTCTAGCGCCGAAGGCTCGGCTATGTGGGCAACCGCCTTTTCGTCGAACCCGGTCGGCAAGGGCGGCGCTGAAAAGATGAGCCCGGATGTTGCGGCCTATTACAACTCGGCCTTCGATGATGCTAAGCTTGCACAACTGTGGTGGTGGCCGGATCAGTCGGCCGATTTCGTGGCCAAGCGCAACGAATACTCCGACAAGTATAAGGCGTCCTGATCGCCCGATATCAAAGGAAGCGCCGGGATGTCGCCCGGCGCTTTTTTCATGCCGATAAATGCCCGTGACTGTGGCCTGTAGCAAGCCTAGACTGGCTTTGGGAAACGAGTCGGGCCTTGGGGTTATCCAAGAGCCCTTCAGAACAAAAACGACTAACGGGGGAATTGCATTCGATGAGTGCGGGGATTGAACTGGACAATGTGTGCTGTGACTTTGACAGCTTTCGGGCCGTAGATCATGTGAATGTCACGATCCAGCCGGGCGAGTTCTTTTCGTTCCTCGGGCCATCGGGCTGCGGCAAGACGACGATCCTGCGGATGATCTCGGGCTTTACCGATCCAACCAAGGGCGTGATCCGGATCGGTGGCGAGGATGTGCTCGGCCAGCGCCCGAACCAGCGTCCGACCGCCCTGATTTTCCAAAACCTCGCCCTCTTTCCCCTGATGCCTATTTGGGAAAACATCTCCTTTGGCTTGGAAGTGCGCGGGGTGGACAAAGCCACGCGCCGGAGGAAAGCTGAGGAGCTTTTGGCCCTCGTCGATCTGCCAGACAGCGCAGATAAGATGGTCAGTCAATTGTCCGGCGGCCAGAAGCAGCGCGTGGCGATTGCCCGTGCGCTCGCGGTAGAGCCTGCCGTGATGCTGTTGGACGAACCCCTTTCCGCGCTTGACCTTAAGCTGCGCCAACACATGCGCGCGGAGTTGCGGGCGATTCAAAAGCGGACCGGCGTGACCTTTATCTACATCACTCATGACCAGGGCGAAGCTTTGGCCATGTCCGACCGCGTCGGCGTCATGAGCCAGGGGCGATTGCAACAGGTGTCGAACCCGCGGGAGATCTACAACAACCCGGTCAATGGCTTCGTGGCCTCGTTCGTTGGTGAAAACAACATCATGGTGGGCGAGATTGGTACTCGCGCCGATGGGGTGGCCGCGTTCTCGACCGCGCTTGGTCCTTTCCGCGCAAGGATCGCGGAGGGCGTGACCACAGGCAAGCTCTATGTACGCCCCGAGTTCATGACGCTTTCGGACAAGCCCGGCGCCGAGAATTCGGTGCCCGTGACGCTGAGCGAAGTGGCCTTTGAGGGCAATTTCATTTCCGTCCACGCCGTCACCGAAGGTGGGACCACGCTGATGGCCGAGATCCGGAACGATGGTACGGGCGCATTGCCCCAAACCGGTGCGGCGATGCATATGGCTTTTGACGCCAAGAACGCGGCAATCTTGCCGGACGCTAATGTGACGAGAGCCTAAGCCATGGAGCAGCTTTATCGCCGCTACGGGAAAGGCCTGACCTTCATGATTGTGAGCCTGACGGCCTTCTGGCTGTTGGTTCTGGTGATCCTGCCTGATTTCAAACTTCTGGAGGCATCTTTCCGCCCCTATCTGCCGGTCGTTGATATAGGCGGTCCGAAGGATACCTATTCCTTGGGCAACTATGCGCAGATCCTTGGGAATCCAGTCGATTTCAGCAGTTTCGGCCTCAGTTTTCAAATTCCCGCCCGGGTAAAGGTCTTTGTTCTGACTATTATCTATTCAGGGATGGTGACGCTGATTGCCTTCCTTCTGGCCTATCCTCTTTGCTTCTATCTGGCGAAGGTCGTCAGCAACCGTTCGTTGCCCACGCTTTTCCTCCTCCTCTTCGTGCCCCTATGGGTGTCCGAGGTCCTGCGCTCCTTCGCTTGGTTCATCATCATGACCTTGAAAGGTCCGCTGAACGCCATCCTGATGGCCCTGGGCGCGATTGAGAAAGAGATCCGCTGGGTCGATGGTTATAGCCCGGTCGTGGTGACCTTGGTCTATGCCTATGTCCTCTTCATGGTCTTCCCGATCTATAACTCCATGCAATCCTTGGACAATAACCAGCTGGAGGCAGCCGAGGATTTGGGCGCGCCTTGGTGGCGGGTGCATTGGCGGATCGTATTGCCGCATTCAAAGCCCGGCATCGCTTCGGGGTCGGTGATGGTTTTTATGCTCTCGGCAGGTTCGCTCCTCGTGCCCGCGATCATCAACTCGACCACGGGCAACTGGTTCACCCAGACTATCCAGGGCATCATGCTGGAAGGGCAGGATTGGAACACTGGCGCGGCCTTTGCCTTCATGCTGCTTCTGTTCTGCACCGTGGCCGTCATTGCGGCGATGCGGCTTTTCCGCGTCTCCCTTTCCGACATCGCTAGATAAGGAGGGGAGCATGCAACTGAACCGCAAACTCCTCGGCCACATCTACATGGCGGCCTTCCTGCTTTACCTGATGCTTCCCCTCGTCGTTATGGCTGGGGCGGCGTTCAACGACAGCAAACTGCCAACCGTAATGCCGTGGAAAGGGCTTACATCCAGGTGGTTTGTCGAATTATGGAACGACAACCGCATCTGGGGCGCGATCCTGAACACCGTCTGGGTGGCGCTTGCTGTTGTGGCCTTGGCCGTTCCAATTGGCACAGCGGGGGCCATTCTGGTCAATTCGGTCAACGGTCGGGTTCGGGGGATCCTTTACGGCCTGATGGTCGCGCCGATCCTGATTCCTGGCGTCGTGATCGGCATCTCGACGCTTTTGTTTTGGCACCAGTTTTCCATCGGATCTGGCCTGCATCTCTCGGTCCTTGGCCAGGTCAGCTATATCGCATCCTTCGTGATGCTCTTGGTCTTGGCGCGGTTGCAGAGCTTTGACCACGGCTTGGAAGAGGCGGCTTTGGACCTTGGCGCGAGCCATGCACAGGTCATGCGGCGCATCCTTCTGCCCCATCTTTACCCGGCATTGGGCGCAGGGGCTGCGATTTCCTTCTTCCAGTCGATCGAGAATTTCAACGTCACCCTCTTCACCCGGGGCGGTGCGGACACCTTGACGGTCTATGTCTTCTCGAAAGTGCGGACGGGGATCACGCCCACGATCAACGCTTTGGCATTCCTGATGATCATGTTCACGTTGATCTTCGCGATCTGGTATGAGATCAACCGACGCCGCAAAGCCAAGATCGAGGCCGCGCGCGAAAATGATGCCCGCCGGGCAACAGCGCTGGAAGAGGCGGTCTGAACCGACAAGGCCCGGGCATCGCGCGGGCCTTTCGATTTAGTGGCGAAAACGCGCGCCCTCAATGCCGCCCGGTGATCCAATTGCCCAGCGCTCCAAAGCGCGAGGGCTTGCCACGCAGCCGCGCCTCGCGGCGGTCGGCCAGCGCCAAGAGCTTGTACATCAGATGTACCCCGAGCCAGCGCAGGGGCTCAGGCTCCCATTGCCGCACACGGCGATTGACCCATGGGTGGCGGGTGATCCGCGTCTCGCGGCCCAAGGCGAGATCGGCCAGCGTCCGACCCGCGAGGTTCGAGGTGGAGACCCCGACACCCACATAGCCTCCCGCCCAGCCAAGGCCGGTGTCACGATCCAAGCCCACCGTCGCGCACCAGTCGCGCGGCACGCCGATGACGCCGCACCAAGCGTGTTCGATGGGGTATTTGGCGGCTTCGGGGAAGTGTTCGTGCAGGATGGCGGTCAGGCGGCGGATGGTTTCGGCATCCGGCGCGCCGTTGCGGTCCATTTGGCTGGCGAATTTATAGGGCACCCCGCGCGCCCCCACTGTGATGCGGCCCTCGCGCGTGCGCTGGCAATAGCAATAGGCGTTCTTCATATCGCCGATCAGCTCATGCCCGTCCCAGCCAATCTTGGCCCAAGCCTCAGGCGGCAAGGGCACCGTGGCGATCTGGGCCGAGTTTAGGGGCAGCCAGTCGCGCTTGTGCCCCTTGATCCCGGCAGTGAAACCTTCGGTACAGCGCAGGATGATCGGCGCGCGCACCACGCCCCGGTTGGTGGTCACACGCCCCGCATCGTAAGCAATCACCTCGGTGTCCTCAACGATGGTTGCGCCCTTGCGTTCAACCGCCTCGGCCAGCCCGCGCACCAGTTTTGCCGGCTGCACCCGTGCCATGCCCGAGACCACCATGGCGCCGAGCACGCCTGGAATATGGATCCGCTGCGCCACCTCTTGCGCGGTCAGTTCACGTGCGCGGTGCCCGTCACCCCAGGCGCGACGATGGGCGATTTCCTCTTTCATGCGCTGCAATTGCGCCGGAATGGTCGCTACCATCATCTCTTCCGAAGGGATGATGTCAGCGTCAATCCCTTCGGCCGCACAGACCGCCGTGATCTCGGGCACGGTCGCCTCGAGATCCTTGACCATTTCCAGAACCGCCTCACGCGAGGTGGCGGCGGCATAGGCGTCGTGCTTCCACGCAAAGGTGCCCATGCACCACCCGCCATTGCGGCCAGAGGCCCCAAACCCGGCGAATTCCTTTTCGATGACCAAGACCTTGAGATCAGGCTTTTCCTTCATCAGATACCAAGCGGTCCATAGCCCGGTGAACCCCGCGCCAATGATCGCCACATCCACCGATGTATCCCCTGACAGGGCCGGGCGGTGGGTTTGGGGTAGGCCCATATCGGCATACCAAAAGCTGACGTCACCGATCTTCATGCCTGTTCTCCGTGTGTCATGTGCTCAAGACGGTTTCAGCCAAAGCTTTCACCGCCTTTTCGGCCGAAGCCAAGGCCCCTTCAAACCAGCCCTGCTCTTCCGGCGCAATATCCGATCCGGCAAAGGCGATGCGGCCAAAGGGGCCCCAATGCTGGGCGGCGTGCAGGCCTTCGATCTCGGCGTAGGGTCCGGCCCAGACTCCGAGGGCAAAGGGATCGGCCTGCCAGTCATGCCAATCGGCCGAGAGAAACTCGGCCCCCGGGAAGGCCAAGGCCAAGGCGGCACGCGCCTGCGCAGGACTGGGTTCGGCCATGTCGCCCGCCAGCGCAAAGGCCACGACCAGCGTGCTGCCATCTGCCCGCAGGTGATCGGCCCAGAAGAACCGCAAACCCGCTGCCTCGCCCGTCACAAGGCTTCCGGGCGCGATGCCCTTGGCGCGGATCAAGACCTTCACCACCCGCCCGGCGTGGCCCTTGCGACGCAGCCTGGCCGCCGCTTCGGGCAAGGGGGGATCAAAGCGGATCTGCCCCAGCACATTGATCGGAAGGGCGACAATCGCCGCCCGCGCCGCTATCTCGCGCCCCGAGGCGAGTTGCAGCCGTACGCCTTCGGCCTCTTGTGTCAACCTTTCGGCGGGAGAGGACAGCAGAACCTTCGCCCCGCTGACCCGTGTCGCGCCCTCTGCCAGCCCCTGAACGCCGCCTGCGATCGTATAGGCCAGCTCATTCAGCTTGTAGCCAAAGCCATTGGCCAAGGCAGGCGACATCAGCATGCCGATCGACCCAAGGCCCGGATCGGTTGCGCCTGAGATGGTCCACCACGCCAAAATTTCGCGCCGGGCCGATGTGGGAAATCCCCGGTCGTCGAAATAGGCGGCCACGGTCATGGACAGCACGCGCGGGTCAGCCGCCGAAGCGTCGGCCCGCCACTGCGCCATGGCCTTTGCATGGGCGCCATCTTCGGTCGCTGGTTCATGCGCCTGCGCAACCAGGTCTGCGCGCGGGATCAGCCCGATACCCAGCCTTGCGGCCAAGGCTTGCAGCCGGTGATGATGCGGCGCACCCCAACTGCCGCCATACTCCACCGGCGGCCCCGCATCGCCCGGCAGCGCCCGTGAAAAGGCGCGTCCCCCAAGCCGCCCGCGTGCCTCGACGATGGTCGCGCTCAGGCCCCGGTCGGCCAAGGCCAGCGCGGCCATTGTGCCCGCCAATCCGCCGCCCAAGATCACGACATCGGCCATGCTAGAGATACCAGTCGTATTCGCGCGGCAGCACCTTGGCCAGAAAGGCCTCAAACTCGGCCCGTTTGATCGCGGCATAGGCCGACGGATATCGCGGCCCAAAATATTCGGCCATCAGGGCCGATCCTTCCAGCCGGTCTAGCGCAGTCCACAGGCGCAAGGGCATCTCGGGGTCCGCCTCTTCGCCCGCATTGCCGGTCGAAGGTGGGGTCGGCGCGAGTTTGTTGGCAATCCCATGATGGAACCCCGCCAGCATCGCCGCCATCACGAGATAGGGGTTCGCATCGGCCCCGGCGATGCGATGCTCAATCCGTCGCGCCCGGCCGCCGCCCATCGGCACTCGGAACGAGACGGAGCGGTTGTTGATCCCCCAGCTTGTGTTCACCGGCACGAACTGATTGGCGGCAAAGCGACGGTATGCGTTGATATTCGGCGCGAAAAATCCCATCGCGTCATAGGTGGTGGCTTGCAGGCCCGCAATCGCATGGCCAAGCATCCGGTCGCCATCCGGCGTGGTTTCGTCAAAGATATTGCGCCCTGCCGTATCGATCAGGCTGGCGTGAACATGCAGCCCCGAGCCGGATTGATCGGCAAAGGGCTTGGACATAAAGGTCGCCTCCAGCCCATGCTTGGCCGCCACCCCCTTGACGATCCGGCGCAACATCAGCGCGTGGTCGCAGGCGAGCACCGGGCCATCCAGATGCGCGAGGTTCACCTCAAACTGCGCCCCGCCGTATTCCGCCGTGGCCGCCCCTGCAGGCACGCCTTGAGCGATGCAGGCCGCATCAATCTCGGCCAAGATCCCTGCCCATTCATCCAGCTTGTCAAAGGCCAAGACGCGCGGCGCCTCGGGCGCGCGGCCTGAGCGAGCGGGCAGGGCAGGGGAAATGCGCCCTTTGTCGTTGCGCTTTGGGTCGATGAAGTAGAATTCCAACTCATTGGCCACCACGGGCCGCAGACCCAGTTCGGCAAAGCGCGCCACCACTGCCTGAAGGATCGCGCGCGGATCAAACCACCACGCGGCCTCCCCTTCGGGCGGGGCGGGTGCGATTTGCACCTGCGCCGTCGGCACTTCGGCCCAAGGCACAGGCACCAATGTGCCGGGCAGGGGGTAACTGGTGGCGTCAGGGTCACCATCGGAAAAGCCGATGCCGTTCACATCCCAACACGAGCCCAAAGCATCCAGCGTTGTGATTCCGGCGCAGAAGGCCACACCTGATGACCATAGCTTTTCCGCATCGCGCACCGGCACTCTTTTGCCAATCGCCGTGCCGCACAGATCATAGAGCACCGCATCGACAAACCGCGTCTCGGGGTGGCGGGCCAAATAGGCGACAAGCTCGGCAGGGGTGGTCATGGGCAGCAGCTTTCGTGCAGGTTTACGCCGCTACCCTCGCAGTTTTATGCAGCTTTTCAAGCCAGAATGACGCAGAATATGGTCAAAAGTATCTGCCCTTTCCCGTTTCCAGTCACGGTGCCACATGCCCATGGCGGGCCGCACTCTGCTGGCCAGTATCGCCGCCTTGACCGCTACCCCCGGCCGTGCCAACACCTCTTCGGTGCCTCTCATCGGGGCTGGGCTGTCCGCCGCCCGTGATCAGGCGCGGCAGATGGCGCGGGGCGGCGATGCGGATATGAGGGCCATGGCCCATGCCATGCTGAAAATCATGTTCGGCAGCGATTATCCTGCGCCGATTGCGGCCCGCATCACAGGCTGATCTCACCCGCTAGCCAAGCGCGAAAACTGACCAGCGGCGCGCGGGCCGGGCTCTCCTTGGGCCAGACCAGATGGTAGCTTCCAGCCGAGGCAATCGGCCCGCCAAAGATCGGCACCAAGCGGCCCGCCTCGAGATCGCGCTCGATTAGGAAGGTCGGCATCAGGGCTGCGCCCAGCCCATGGATCGCGCCCTGCATCATGGTGGCGAACTGGTCAAACAGCATCGCCGGGGGGCGCAGGCTTGGCAGCCCGTGATGGGCCAGCCAGCGGCCCCAATCCCCGGTGCGGCTTTCCAATTGCAACAGGGGGAGCGTGAGCACATCCTCCGCCCGGGGCAGGGCGGCCGCCACCAGCGCGGGCGCGGCCACCGCCAGCATCTCCTCTTGCATCAAGGGCAGATACTCCACCCCCGGCCAGTCCTGCCGCCCGTAATGGATTGCCGCGTCGAACTGCGTGCTCTCAAAGGCAAAGGGCTTCAGCCGCGTGGACAGGTTCACGGTCACCTCCGGATGCTGGCCCGCAAAGCGCGCCAGACGCGGGGCGAGCCAATGCATCCCAAAGGCAGGCAGAATGGCCAAGTTCAGCGCCCCACCCCCCGGATTGGCCCGCAAAGTCAGCGTCGCCTGACCAATCCCCTGCAGCATCCGCCGCACCTCGCGGCAATAGTCCCGCGCCCCTTGGGTCAGCCGCAACCGGTGCTTCTCGCGGATGAAGAGCGCGACACCCAATTGCCCCTCCAAAACCTGCAACTGTCGGCTGACCGCGCCTTGGGTCAGCTTCAACTCCTCGGCCGCTGCCGAGGCGCTGCCCAGACGGTCCACCGCCTCCAAGGCCAAGAGTGAGGGCATTGAAGGCAGATAGCGACGCGAAACCAGCATATGAGTTTTCCTCATGAAATTCTGTCCCTGTTTCGCTAGCGGCTTGAGCAGATTCGTGCAATAGACTTGCGCAAAGCTCATGCTGTTTCAGGAGATGTACCGATGCTCGACACCCCCAAGCTGAAAGCCAAGGATGCCCCCGATCTGGGCGGGTTTGATTGGGAAGACCCCTTCCGCCTGAACGACCAGCTGACCGACGAAGAGCGTATGCTGCGCGACGCCGCCCGCGCCTATGCCCAAGACAAGCTGCAACCCCGCGTCATCAAGGCGTTTCGTGAGGAATCCTCCGACCCCTCGATCTTCCGTGAAATGGGTGAGATGGGCTTGCTGGGCGTGACTGTGCCCGAGGAATACGGCGGGCTGGGCGCGTCTTACGTCGCCTATGGCCTGATCGCGCGCGAAGTTGAGCGCGTCGACAGCGGATATCGGTCGATGATGTCGGTGCAATCCTCGCTCGTCATGTATCCGATCTACGCCTATGGCACCGAAGCGCAGCGCCAGAAATTCCTGCCGAAACTCGCCACTGGCGAATGGATCGGCTGCTTTGGTCTGACCGAACCCGATGCGGGCTCGGACCCCGCCGGCATGAAGACCGTGGCCAAGAAAACGGCCAATGGCTATGTGCTGAACGGCGCTAAGATGTGGATCTCGAACGCGCCCATTGCTGATGTCTTCGTGGTCTGGGCCAAATCCGAAGCGCATGGCGGCAAGATCAAGGGCTTTGTTCTTGAAAAGGACATGAAGGGCCTGACGGCTCCCAAGGTCGGCGGCAAGCTGTCGTTGCGCGCCTCGATCACCGGCGAGATCGTGATGGACAATGTCGAGGTTGGCGAAGACGCGCTCTTGCCGAATGTCGAGGGTCTGAAGGGCCCCTTCGGCTGCCTCAACCGCGCGCGCTACGGCATTTCTTGGGGCGTCATGGGAGCGGCTGAGTTTTGCATGCACGCCGCCCGCCAATATGGCCTTGACCGCAAGCAGTTCGGCAAGCCCATCGCTCAGACCCAGCTTTATCAGCTGAAACTCGCCAATATGATGACCGAAATCTCGCTTGGCCTGCAGGCCAGCTTGCGTGTCGGGCGTCTCTTGGATGAGGCCAACGCCGCGCCTGAGATGATCTCGATCATCAAGCGCAACAACTGCGGCAAGGCGCTGGATGCGGCACGCTGGGCGCGTGACATGCACGGCGGCAACGGCATTCAGGAAGATTATCAGGTCATCCGCCATATGGTGAACCTGGAAACCGTGAACACCTATGAAGGCACCCATGACGTTCATGCCCTGATCTTGGGGCGCGCCATCACTGGGCTGCAGGCCTTCTTCTAAGGCCGGAACTGGTTGGGCGTAACCCAATGTTTTCTGCAATATCTTGAAATCGTTTAAGAAAGGCCCGAAACCCACAAGGTTTCGGGCCTTTCCCGTCTCCGGCACCTGAGTCTTGCCCGCAACAGGTTTGCCCCCAGATGCGGTATCGGCCACTTTCCGCTACCCGACATAGCGTGTGCCCCCCTATAGTTGCCCAAAGATCACGGGGGCACACCCCCGGGCTTGAGGCAGGACAGATAATAACAAGCAAGGAGGGAGCCGATGCGCTGCCCATTCTGCGGGAACGTCGATACGCAAGTGAAAGACAGTCGCCCGGCTGAGGACCATGTGTCTATCCGCCGCCGTCGTTTTTGCCCCGCATGCGGCGGCCGCTTCACCACCTATGAACGAGTGCAGTTGCGTGACCTTGTTGTTGTGAAATCCTCTGGCAAGCGTGAGGATTTTGATCGCTCAAAGCTTGAGCGGTCAATCCGCATCGCCATGCAGAAGCGCCCCATCGACCCCGACCGTATCGATCAGATGATCAGCGGCATCGTGCGGCGGTTGGAAAGCCTGGGTGACACCGACATTCCGTCAAAGACCATCGGCGAGATTGTCATGGAAAGCCTCGCGCGGATCGACACTGTGGCCTATGTGCGTTTTGCCAGCGTTTACAAGAACTTCCAGGCGGCAGATGACTTTGACCGCTTTGTAAGCGAATTGCGCCCCGGCGCAAACCCGGAAGAGTGAGCGACCCTGATCAAGACCGGGCCCATATGGCCCATGCCCTGCGCCTTGCGGCGCGGGGCCTTGGTGCTGTCTGGCCGAACCCGGCGGTTGGCTGCGTGCTGGTCAGGGATGGCCTGATCGTCGGGCGTGGCTGGACGCAACCCGGTGGCCGCCCCCATGCCGAGACCGGCGCGCTGGCCCAGGCGGGCGCCTTGGCGCAAGGCGCGACCGCCTATGTCACGCTGGAACCTTGCGCCCACCACGGTCAGACCCCGCCCTGCGCCGAAGGCCTGATCGCCGCCCGGGTCGCCCGCGTCGTCACCGCCCTGACCGACCCGGACCCGCGTGTTGCGGGCCGGGGCCATGCCATGCTGCGCGCCGCCGGAATTGCGGTGACCGAAGGCGTTCTGGCCGCCGAGGCCAGCCGGATCAATGCCGGGTTTCTCAAACGCATCTCGCGTAATCTGCCATTCGTAACCTTGAAGCTTGCCACCACGCTGGATGGCCGCATCGCCACCGCCACAGGGGAATCGCGCTGGATCACCGGGCCTGCCGCGCGTCGCCATACGCACCTGTTACGCCTGACCCATGATGCGGTAATGGTGGGGGCAGGGACCGCCCGCGCCGATGATCCCGACCTGACCGTGCGCGACCTGGGCGCAGCTCGGCAGCCCCTACGCATCGTGCTGGACAGTCGCCTGTCGCATGCGCCGACCAGCAGGCTTGGTCAGACGGCCCGGCAGACGCCGGTCTGGATGGTCCACACCGCCGCCGCGTCACAAACCGCCCGCGCGGCCTGGACGGCCACGGGCGCAACGCTGATCGAAGTTGCCACAGCCCCCGGCGGAGAGGTGGATCCCACCGCCGCACTTCAGGCCCTTGCAGGGCGAGGGCTGACGCGCATCCTGTGCGAAGGCGGCGGCCAGCTTGCCGCGAGCCTGATACGCGCCCGCCTGATCGACGATCTGGCCACCTATCACGCCGGCGCCCTGATCGGAGCCGATGGCCGCCCGGCCCTTGGCGCGCTGGGTCTCAAGACGCTTGCCGAAGCCCCCCGCCTTGTCTTGCGCGACAGCCAGACGCTTGGGGGCGATGCCTTTGCCCTGTGGTCTTGCGTTTTTTCGGAACTGCAAGGGTGACGCGCGCCGATCAAAGCGCGCCATGCACCAGTTGACCGCCAAATAGCGTTGCCTCGGGGCGGATCGTGGCAATCGCTTCGGGGCTCAGGCCGTCAAGCGGGCGCTCCAGCACGATCATATCGGCCAGGGCACCCGGCGCCAGCACGCCTGTCTGCCCTTCAAGCCCCAGCGCCCGTGCCCCGTTGCGGGTGAAGAGGGGCAGCGCCTGATCCAGTGTGATCGCCTCGTCTGCAGCGACCGTTCCGGGATAGGTGCCGGTTGGATCGGACCGCGACAGCATCCCGGCAAGACCGGTCCAGGGGTTTGCATCCAAGGCGGCCGCCGGCCAGTCCGAGCCATAGATCACCTCGGCCCCCGCCGCCAGAAGGCTGCGGATCGGGTGGCAGCTGTCCGCCCGCGCATCGCCCAGAACCTGCCGCTGGCCTGCCGTCACCGGGTTCGGCATCCAGAGTTTGGGCGACACCTCGGCCACAGCGTCAAGCACCGCAAAGCGTGGCAGGTCGGCGGGGGCGATGAAATTGGCATGGGCGATTTCATGGCGCAGCCCGGATGGTCCATTTGCCGCCCGCGCCTCCGCAATCGCGTCCAGCCCCGCCTGAACCGCGCGGTCACCTACGGCATGCATCTTCACCACATAGCCCGCCGCATCCAACGCGGTGACTTCTGCGTTCAGCCGCTCAGGCTTGATCAGCAGCATCGCCTCGGGGTCATGCGGGCCGGTCTGGCCGGGGTAGGGGTCATGAAATGCGGCTGTCCGGGCAATCGGCACGCCATCGAGGAAAAGCTTGGCAAAGCCCGTGTGCAGATGCGGGCCTTGATGGGCCAGGTGCAGGCGGCCCAGGGTCTCCATCGCCACCCAATCCTCGGAAAAGGGGGAAAATCGCGTCAGATGGGCGCCGACATGCAGGTTCAAGGTCCCGGCGCGGGCTGCCTTGGCATAGGCTGCAAGTTCGGCGGAAAATGCCATGGGTTCCTTGAAGCCCGTTCTGCCCAAGCCATGAAACAGGCGCGACAGATGGGCTGTCGCGCGGTCAAGCTGGTCATCGGTCGGTTCCAGAAACCGCTGCACGCCAGCCCCGGCGCTTTCGATCAGAATACCCGAGGGCAGGCCTGCCGCATCCCGCTCGATCTCGCCGCCGGGTGGGTTGGGCGTGTCGCGGGTGATCCCGGCCAAGCCAAGGGCGCGGGAATTGACCCAGAGGTTATGCTCCGAGACATCCTTGATCACCACCGGATGATCGGGCGCGATCCGGTCCAGCAGCTCGGCTGGACGGGGGCCGAATGAGGGCCGGTCAAAGGGCCGCCACGGCCCGGCGATGATCCATTCTTCCGGCGGGGTGACAGCCGCGCGGGCGCGGATGCCATCAAGCACCGCCTGCAAGGGCGCGCCAAGGCCGATTGGAGTGCCCCCACTGAAGTGGTCCACCCACTGGGATATGACGATCCCACTTTTTGGAGGACCAGAAGATGGCTGGAAAGCGAGAGAAGCCGGAAGACATTGTTTTGAAGCTTCGGCAGGTTGAGGTGCTGCAGGGTCAGGGCAAGTCGGTGCAGGAGGCGGTTCGTCAGATCGGCGTGACAGTG